>DASWDP010000034.1:0-3862 GCA_036395195.1 Gemmatimonadales bacterium
CCCCGAGAGACGCTGGCGGTGACGTGGGTCGGGTTCCCCGAGCAGGCCCTGATTTACGGCTGGCCCGCGGAGCTCGGGCCCTTCGCCGGCATCGGCGCGGTTCGGGTCGGCGACTCGCTCGTGGGCGCGATCCTGTTCGACGAGCGCCTCGGCGTGCGGGTCCCGCCGGGCGTCACGGCGCGCTTCACGGCGGGCCGGGCGCGGCAGCGGTAGGGGCGCAGCATGCTGCGGCCCTACTATCTTTTGAGGGCAGCCCGGGACGGGAGGCGCCCATGGACGGGCAGCGCACGGTGGCGTACGGATCGATGCTCGGCGTCGCGTTCGGCGGGTTCACGTGGGTGGTCGTGGCGGGTCGGCTGATCCACGATCCCGTCGTGAGCCTCGCCGGAGCGCTGACGGGCGTCGCGGTCTGGCTCGTCAGCGGAACCGTCCTGGCCCGTTATCCCGCCCGTCGCATCGCCGTGCTGGGGATCGTTTTTCTGTTCGTCGCCCTGATCGACTGGGCATTCCTCGCCGCCGTCCTGCCGCGGCTCCCGACCGAGGGCGGGAGCATCTATGTCGGCACGTCCCGATCGGCATACGTGCTGCTCCAGCCGATTCTCATCGCGGTCGGTCTCGCCGGCACCGGCCTCGTGTTGTGGGATCTGCTCCGGAGACGCTGACATGCCCTTCACCGCCGCCGAACGCGCCGCCCTGATCGAGCGCTACGCGCACGGCCCAGCCCTCTTGAAGCGCGCGCTCGCCAAGGTCCCGGCCGAGGCGCTCCAGTGGAAGCCCGCGGCGGGCCGCTGGTCGGCGCACGAGATCGTCGTGCATTGCGCGGACTCGGAGACCAACGCGCACATGCGGCTGCGCTATCTGGTGGCCGAGCCCGATCCGGTCATCGTGGGTTATGATCAAGACCGCTGGGCGTTGGCGTTCGACTACCACGCCCATCCCCTCGAGACGGCGCTCGCGACGGTCGAGGCGGTGCGCGCGAACACCGTGCCGCTGCTGCGGCGCATGACCGACCATGAGTGGCGCAAGGTCGGGCGGCACAGCGAATCGGGACGCTACGCGGCGGAGGACTGGCTCGCGATCTACGCCGAACACCTGGAGAAGCACTCCCGCCAGATCGAACGCAACCTCGAGGCCTGGAACAAGCGATGAGGGGATTCTTCGTTCGCCTGATCATCACGGCGCTGGGGCTGTGGGCCGCGCAGAAGATCATCCCCGGCATGCGCATCGACGGCTGGGGCAACCTGCTCGTCGCGGCCGTGCTGCTCGGGCTGGTCAACGCCGTGATCCGCCCGATCATCTTGATCCTCACGCTGCCGCTCACCGTGCTGACGCTGGGGCTCTTCATCCTGGTGGTGAACGGCATCTCGCTGGCGCTCGTCGCCTGGGTGATGCCCGGCTTCACGCTCAGCGGGCTGGGCGCCGCCATCCTCGGCTCGATCGTGGTGGGACTCACGAGCTGGCTCGCGTCGGCGTTCGTCGGCGGCTCGGGCCGCATCGAGCGCTACCGCCGCATCGAAGTGAGCGGGCGCCGGCTCGATTGATGGACCGGCTCTTCGCGGGGCTAGGCGCCGCGTCTGCGTTCCTCGCGGTGGCCGCCGGCGCGTTCGCCGCGCACGCGCTGCGCGCCCGGATGACTCCCGACCTCCTCGCGGTGTTCGAGACCGCGGCCCGTTACCAGATGTACCACGCGGTGGCACTGCTCGCCGTCGCCTGGGCGGTGACGCGCTGGCCCGTACCGGCGGTGCGCGCTGCCGGATGGCTGTTCGTGGCCGGCACCGTGATCTTCTCCGGCTCCCTCTACTTACTCGCGCTCACCGGCGTGCGCGCCTTCGGCGCCGTGACGCCCTTGGGCGGGCTCGCATTCCTGGCAGGCTGGCTGGCGCTGGCGGTGGGCGTGTGGCGCGGCTGACACCCCGGGAGCGGTGGCTGCTCGTCGCCGCGGCCGCGCTGTACGCCGCCGTGATCATTCCGGTCGGCGTCCGGCGCGGGGGCGACCTCGTGGCCCACTTCCCGGAGGCCGACGACTGGCTCCGGGGCCTGCCGCTGTACGCGAGCGCCCCGCGCCTCGGAATCTGGTGGCCACCGTTCGCGACGCTGCTGGTGGTCCCGTTCGCGGCCGTCGCGCACGCGAGCGCCGCCGTCGCGAAGGGCGCCTGGGCCGCGGCCAGCGTGGCCTGCATCGGCTGGAGCGTGGTCGCCGTACCCAGGGAGCGCTGGCGGCCGGTCCTGCTCGCCGTCGCCGCCGTGGCGGTGCCGTTGAACCGCAACTTCGAGGACCTGAACCTCAACGCGATCCTGCTCGCGCTGGTGGTCGCGGCGGCCGCGGATCTCGAGCGCGGCCGGGAGACCCGGAGCGGAGCGTGGATCGGCGCGGCGACCGCGCTCAAGGTGTTTCCGGGGCTGCTGCTCGTCTACCTGGCGTATCGGCGACGCTGGCGCGCGGCGGCGGCGGGAGCCGCGGTCGCGGCGGCATGCACCATCGGAGCGCTGCTGCCGTACGGCGTCCCCGGCGCGCTCCACGCCGTCGGCCGGTGGCTCGCGAACAGCGCGCCCGCGGGCTGGACGCTGCCTGGCAGCAACCAGTCGCTCGCCGCGCTCGCCCCGCGCCTGGGCCTGCCGCCCGCGGCGGTGCCGCTGCTCGATCTCGCCTGCCTCGCGCTGGCCGTCGTCGCGCTCCGCCGCCCCAAGGTGACCGACCGCGCCTTCGAGGAGGTGGCGGTGGTCATGCTCGCGGCCGTCCTGCTCTCACCCATCGCGTGGGTGCATTATTTCTTGCTCGCGCTCCCGGCGTGGGTCGTCGCGTTGCGGCTGCCACACGCCGTCCGTCCCGCGCCACCGTGGCGTGCCGCCCTCGTCGTCTCTGGCATCGCGACGTCCGGCGTCCTCACCGTGTGGTCCCTCTCCTTCCGCCGCGAGTTGTTCGAGCTGTCCATCTACACGTGGGGCGCTCTGCTGCTGCTGGTGGTCCTGGCGTTCGCCCCCCGCGCCCCCCAGCCCGCCACCGCACCGTCATGACCCCGCGGGAGCGACGCGTCCTCCTCGCGCTCGGGGGACTGTACGCCCTCGTCAATACGTTCATCGGCGTCCACTCCGGCGGCGATCTCGTGTTCCACCTGCGCCTGGCCGAGCGCTTGATGCAGGGTCTGCCGCCGTACGCGGACTTCGACACCGCGCGCGGGATGCCGTGGCCGCCGTTTGCGATTTTCGCGCTGACCCCGTTCGCGCTGCTGGCGCGCCTCAGCCTGCCGTTCGCCAAGGGCTTGTGGGCCGTCGGCAACGTGGCGCTGTTCGGCTGGTGCGTGGTGCGTGCGCATTCCCGCGTCGGCCGCTGGCTCCCCGTCGTACTCGCCGTCGCCGCGGTGGCCCAGCCGCTCCAGAGCAACTTCCAGCACCTGAACATCAACATCGTGCTGTTGGGGCTGGTCGTGCTCGCCATGGACGATGTCGAGCGGGGCCGCGACATGCGGGCGGCACTGTGGATTGGCGTCGCCACCGCGCTCAAGGGCTATCCCGGAGCGATCTTTCTCTATTTCCTCGCGCGCGGCCGCTGGCGGCCGCTGGTCGCGGGCGTCGTCGTCGCGGTCGGGCTCAGTTTCCTTGTGATGCTTCCCGCCGGTCTCGCGGGAGCCGCGATCGTCCCCGACTACGTACACCTCGCTCTGACCGCCCAGAGCACGCAGGCGCTCGCAGGCCAAGCGATCGGCGGACTCGTCGCCCGTCTGGGGGGCGGCGTTGCGACCGCAGTGGTCCTCGATATCATCGCCTCCGGGGTGGTGGCCGCGGCGCTGTGGCGCCGCCGGCGGCTCGAGTCGGGTGCGGCGGCGTCCGACCTCGGGATGGCCGCGGTGCTCGCCGTGCTGCT
>DASWDP010000035.1:0-11843 GCA_036395195.1 Gemmatimonadales bacterium
CGCCCTGGTCGAGATGGAGGAGATCAATCCCGAGATGCCCCAGTGCGACGTGGCGCTCGTGATCGGCGCGAACGACGTCGTGAATCCGGCCGCGCGCTACGCCAAGGACAGTCCCATCTACGGCATGCCCATCATCGATGCGGACAAGGCCCGGACGGTGCTCGCCATCAAGCGGAGCAAGAAGCCCGGCTTCGCCGGCATCGACAACGAGCTGTACGTGCAGGACAACACCTGGATGCTGTTCGGCGACGCCAAGGCGGTGATCGGCGACCTGGTGAAGCAGCTCGCGGGCGGGAGCGGCATGCACTAGCCGCTCCGCGCCGTCACTTCCCCCACCGGTTGTTCGCTCGGTCGATGTCCGGATAGATCGCCTGCGGATCCACGACCACGCCTACCACCTGCTTCGCCGTTCCCACCCGCGCCGTGAACCGGCTCCCCAGGTTCCACATCTCGACCGGGAGAGCGCGCGTCTCGACGGAACCGTTGGCGTAGCGCAGCTCGAGGGTGAGCGGCAGCACCATCTGGGCGCGGTTCGAGAGATAGATGAAGGCCGTGTCGCCCGCGGCGGTCACGGAATCGACCGCCTGGTCGAGCCGGGCGGTCGTGAACACCCAGCCGCGCCAGAACCAGTCGAGGTCTCGCCCCGACACGTTTTCGATCGTGCGGAAGAAATCCGCCGGCTGCGGGTGCTTGAACTTCCAGCGCCGCACGTACTCCCGCAGCGCGCGCTCGAACGTTTCCTTGCCCAGCACCGCGTCCCGCAGCACCGTGAGCATCAGCGCGGGCTTCTGGTACGCGGCCCAGGCGAGGTCGCGCTGCTCGACCGGCTTGTCGATCAGCGGCTGCTCGTTGCCCGGGACGCCGGAGATCTGGTAGGCGGTGAGCAGCTCCCGCCGCACCGTATCGCCGTACGCCGTGCCCTTGAAGTAGCCCTCCGCCGACGCGTAGTCGATGAACGTATTGAATCCCTCGTCCATCCACGGATAGCGCCGCTCGTCCGAGCCGACGAGCATCGGGAACCACTCGTGGCCGAATTCGTGCGTCAGCACCCAGTACTGATCCTCGCGCTTCTCGATCGAGGGCACGAACGTGAGCATCGGGTATTCCATCCCCTCGACGAGCCCCTCCACGGTCGTCGCGTGGGGCCACGGGTACGTCCCCCACGTCTCGCTGAAGTGCTTGATCGTGAACCACGCCATCCGGTTCGCCTCTTCCCAGGGGGTGGCGCTCGGCCGGTAGAACGTCTGAATCAGGATGCCGTTCCAGCCCGACGCGTCCCAACGGAAGTCGGGCGACGCGGCCCAGGCGAAGTCCCGGACGTTCGTGGCGGTGAAGTGCCACGTCTTCGTGCCGGGGGTGGGCCGGGCCCCGTTCGCCGTCGCGTCGTCCTTCGTGATGACTTGCACCCGCTCGGTCGTGCGGCGCGCCCGGGCGAGCCGGGCCCGCTGAGTCGGGCTCCACACGGCGAGCGGGTTCGCCACCGTGCCGGTGGCGGCGACCACGAATCCGGCGGGCAGCGTGAGCGTGACGTCGAAGTCGCCGTACTCGAGGTAGAACTCGCCGGCGCCGATGTAGGGCAGGGGATTCCACCCGTGCACGTCGTCGTACACCACCATGCGCGGGTACCACTGGCCGATCTCGTACAGCCGTGTGCCGATCCGCCCCATGCGGCCGCCCCCGTACGGGGGCACGGGGAAATGCCAGGCGACGTCGAAGTCGATCATCCCTCGGGGCGGGAGCGGCCGGGGCAGCTCGACGCGCATCATCGTGCCGTACTCGGTGCGCGTGAGCGCCCTGCCGCCCGCCGTGAAGCGCTCGATCGTGATGCCGCCGATGAAGCCCTTTCCCGTGAAGTCGAACACCGCGCCGCCCGCGAAGTGGAGCGGCGGCTGGTTGAGGACGTACGTGATGCTGTTCTTCGCGAAGAGGTTCTGCTCGATCTGCACCCACACGAAGCGCAGCGTGTCGGGGGAATGGTTCTCGTAGTGGATCCGTTCCGTCCCGCGGATGACCGAGCCCGCGGTGTCGAGCGTCGCGCGGATGACGTAGTCGGCTCGCTGCTGCCAGTAGTCGGGCCCGGGCGCCCCCGAGGCGCTGCGCACCCGGTTCGGCGGGGGCAGCGGGAGCGCGCGGAAGGGAGATGAATCGGCGACGGGCGCTTGGAGCGCCAGCGTGAGAGCGGTGATCAGGTGGAGCATCGGTTCTCCTACTCAGACGTCATCCGTCATCCGTGATCCGTATGCCCCCAACGGATGACGGACAACGGATGACGCTCGTTCACTCCTGGATGAACGTGATCTTGTACCCGTCGGGATCGGTGACCGCGAACGCCCAGTCGCCCCAGGGCGTGTCCGACGGATCCCGGTCGAGCGGCCAGCCGGCCTGCTTGATGCGCGCCGCGATGGCGCCGATGTCCTGCGCGGTCGAAACCCAGAGCCGAAAACCCTCGCCCTTCCGGCGGTCGCGGCCCTTCGCGAAGTCGTCCTGGCCGAGCATGATGTCGCACGTCCCCGCTTTCATCTGCACGCCGCGCAGCTGGCCGTTCTCCTCCCACTGCTCGCCCGGCGTGAAACGCAGGATGTCCCGGTACCAGGCGATGCTGCGCTGCAGGTCGCTGACGGTGAGCGAGGCAGCCATGGAGCGGAGCCGCAGCGATTCGGGGCTCCGGCGCTGGGGACGCTTCGGCGCCGCCTTCTTCTTGGGCGGCCGCTTGGCTTTCCTCTTCGTGGCCATCGTGGGCTCCTTGCGGGCGCGGGCCAGAAGCGTAGCGTGCCGAGGACGCTTCCGCCAGATTTCGCACTCTCATCTTTCGCGGAGTCGATCCGATGCCCACGAGTCAGGCGAGCGCCGTCTGGGAGGGAAAGCTCAAGGACGGCAAGGGAAGCTTCAAGGCCGGGAGCGGTGCGTTCAGCGGTCCGTACACCTTCGCGACGCGCTTCGAGGGCAAGCAAGGCACGAACCCCGAGGAGCTGATCGCGGCGGCCCACGCCGCCTGCTTCAGCATGGCGCTGTCGGCCGGGCTCGAAAAGGCCGGCAAACCGGCCGCTCGGGTCGAAACCACGGCCGCGTGCACGATCGACGTCGTCGGGGGCGCCCCCCAGATCACAAAGATGGTGCTCACCGTGCGCGGCAAGGTGCCGGGCCTCGACCCAGCCGGCTTCCAGAAGGCCGCCGAGGAGGCGAAGCGGGGGTGCCCGGTGTCCAAGGCGCTCGCGGGGATCCCGCAGATCACCCTGGACGCGAAACTGGAATAGGTGGGGACGGGGGACGGGTGTGGAGCGTGTACATCCTCCGGTGCCGCGACGGCTCCCTGTATACGGGCGTCACGAACGACCTGACGAGGCGGCTGCGGCGCCATAACGCCGGCACGGCGAGCGCCTACACACGCTCGCGGCGTCCCGTGCGCCTGGTGTACCAGGAGCGCCAGCCCGATCGCTCGGCCGCGCTGCGGCGTGAGGCGGCGCTGCGCCGGCTCTCCCGCGCGGCGAAGCTGGCGCTCGTGAAGAGCGGGGCGTGAAGCTCGACTGGCGCGACTGGGTGGGGCTGGCCTGCGCGCTCGCCATTGCGGGCGTGTGCGTGCGCCTCGGCTTCTGGCAGATCGACCGGCTGCGCCAGCGCCGCGCGCGCAACGCCGTCGTGCTGGCGGCCCGGGACCGTCCCCCCCTGGCCGTGACGGCCGCCCTCTCCGCTGACTCCGCGCGCGACCGGCGCCTCGTGGCGCACGGCGTGTACGACTACGCCAACGAGCGGCTCTGGCACGGACGCGGCTACGAGGGCATCCCGGGGGTGGCCCTCATCACCCCCCTCCGGCTCGCCGACGGCTCGGCGGTGCTCGTGGACCGGGGCTGGGCCCCCTCGCCGGACGCCTACCACGTGGATCAGCAGGCCTTCCGGGAGGCGGACACGGCGGAGGTGCTGGGGCTGGGCATGACCGCGCCGCGGGGGCGCGGGGACGTCAACTCGGTGAACCTCAGGGACTCGGTACCCTATCCACTGCTCCCATTCGTGATCCAGCAGCTACCGCCCTCTACCGCCCTCTACCGCCTTCTACCGCCCGGGCTTCACCGCTGGCCCGCCCCGGAACTGTCCGACGGCCCCCATCTCGCCTATGCAATCCAGTGGTTCAGCTTCGCTGTGATCACTGTGGTGGGGTCGGCGGCGCTGGCCCGGAAGCGGGCACGGGAGGGGGTGGGGTACCAATAACACCCTGTGGTAGTTATATTTACTCCGGTTCGCCCGCGGCGTGTGCTGCTCCCCCATCCACCCCGCGGGCCTTTTTACGCCGCCCGAAAGGAGCCCGGTAGATGCCTGCAGCCCTCCCGCTCAAGCAGCCGATCAAGGTCAGTCAGCTCGTGCGCCGCCGCCTGCGGGAGCTCAAGCGCACGCCTCGCGAGCTCGCCGAAGCGGTGAACGTCTCGGAGGAGTACATGTCGGACCTCGTAGCGGGGCGGCGGCGGCCGCCGGCGCCGGGACGGACCGACCTGTACGTGCCGATGGCCAAGTTCCTGCGGCTGCACCGCAACGACCTGCCGACGTGCGCGCGGGTCGAGCGTGCGGCGGAGCGGACGGGCGCCCGTCAGCCGCATCCCCTGGTGTGGAAGCGGCTGCTCGAGCTGTGCGACGCGGTGCGCCAGCGGGCGATCGCGCGCCGGGCCGCGAAGCCGGACGGGACGGAGCTCGAGGCCGTGATCGTCGGACGGTTGCTCGGGGTGGCCCAGGGGTTCGTGGCTCGCCAGCTGGAGGACGAAGTCGGGCTCCGGATCGCCGCGACGCGGGACGGCTGCACGTATCTCCAGGCTCGGATGCGGCTGCTCGAGTTCCTCGACGCGACCCACGACTCGATCACCCCGCGCGACTGCGAGGAGTTCATCGCGCCCCGGATCACCGGCTGGGACATGGATCTCGAGGCCGGCGCGATGCGGATCGTGCTGCGCTAGACGCGAGTCGGGAGGGCCCCAACGCAAACGGCGCCGTCCAGAGGATGGCGCCGTTCGTCTTCCTGGTACCGCGTGTGGTTAGAGCTTGACGACGTTCTGCGCCGCCGGGCCCTTCTGGCCCTGCACGACGTCGAACTCGACCCGCTCGCCCTCGGCCAGCGACTTGAAGCCCTGCGCCTGGATCGCGGTGTGATGCACGAAGCAGTCCTTTTCGCCGTTCTCGGGCGTGATGAAGCCGAAGCCCTTCGCGTCGTTGAACCACTTCACGATACCGGTAATGCGTGCCATCTGCTGTTTACTCCTGACTAATGGTGTTCGCGGCGGCGCGCGGATTTCGCCTTGCGGCGTGCCGCTGCCTTATCCTTCCGCCGTCGTAGAGCGCCCGGGCTTTCGTAGAAGCGCTTTCGCTTCATGTCCTGGAAGAGACCGGCCTTGGTGATCTGACGGCGAAACTTCTTCAGGACGTAGTCCAGTCGGTCGCCGTCGCCTACCATCACTTCCATCCGGCCTCTCTTCCCGGGTTACGAGCCCCCAGAAATGCAAAAAGGACCGTGGGCGCTGGCCCAGGTCCTCGAAACAGTCTCTGGTTGTCGCTCGCCGCGAATCATCGCAGGACGGAGGGGATTTGTCAACACCCGGCTCCTTGCTTGACGGTTTTCCAAGCCGCCGCGAGCTTTAGCCCCTCGTCCGCCACGCCGTCGCTTCCACCCCGGGAGTCCTCCGTGATGCGCAGGCCGCTCGTCGCGACGCTGCTCGCCGCCGCCATCCCGCTGCTCCCCGCGTCCACCCAGACCCGCCCCGACACCACCCAGCAGAAAACCGACGACCTCCCCCTCAAGCCCGCGCGCACCGTCGAATTCACCACGTCCGAGGGCACCTGGATCTCACTCGACGTGTCCCCCGACGGGCGGACGATCGTGTTCGAGCTGCTCGGCGACCTGTACGCGCTGCCGATCGCCGGCGGCGCGGCGCGACGCCTCACCTCCGGTCCCGCGTTCGACTCGCAGCCGCGCTACTCGCCCGACGGAACGAAGATCGTGTTTCTCTCGGATCGGAGCGGCTCGGAGAACGTCTGGCTGTGCGACGCCGAGGGCGGCAACCCGCGGGCGCTCACCAAGGGCGACAAGAACCTCTACGCCTCGCCCGAGTGGACTCCCGACGGGGACTACATCGTGGCGTCGAAGACCGCGATGCCGCTCGGCATCGCGTACGAGATCTGGCTGTACCACAAGGACGGGGGGTCCGGGATCAGTCTGACCAAGCAGGACACCGCGCAGGCGCCCGGCAGCGGGTTCGGCCGGGGAGTGAACGCGCTGGGAGCGGCGTTCGGGCCCGATCCCCGTTACCTGTGGTACGCGCGGCACCGCGGGGGGTTCGGGTACAACCTCCGCCTGCCGCAATGGGAGATCGCGATTTACGACCGGCAGACGGGGAGAGTGTTCAACCAGACGGACCTGTACGGCAGCGCGATGCGGCCGGTCCTCTCACCCGACGGCCGGTGGCTCGTGTACGCGACCCGCTACGACGCGGAAACGGGACTGCGGCTGCGGAACCTGGCCTCCGGGGACGAGCAGTGGCTCGTGTACCCGGTGCAGCGCGACGACCAGGAGTCGCGCTTCACCCGCGACCTGATGCCGGGCTCGTCGTTCACGCCGGACTCGAAGGCGTTCATCGCATCCTACGGGGGCAAGATCTGGCGGGTCGAGATCCCGACGGGGCAGGCGACCCAGATCCCGTTCACCGCGACGGTGCGACAGGAGGTCGGCCCCCTCGTGCGGTTCGAGACGCGGGTGGACACGGGGGACATTCTCGTGAAGCAGATCCGCGACGCGGCGCCGTCCCCCGACGGGCGGCGACTCGCGTTCAGCGCCCTCGACCGGGTGTACGTGGTGGACCTCCCGCACGGCGCGCCGCGCCGCCTCACCGCCGACACGGTGCACGAGCAGGTGCCCGCCTGGTCCCCGGACGGGCAGTGGATCGCGTACGTCACCTGGACGGAGCAGGGCGGCTCGGTGATGAAGATCCGGCCGGACGGCAGGGGAAAGCAGCGTCTCACGCCGGCGCCGGCCTTCTACGACGATCCGGTCTGGTCGCCCGACGGCCAGCGCCTCGTGGTGATCAAGGGACCCCGGGAGCCCCGGATCACGGAGCACTTCGGGCCCGGCTATGAGCTCGCCTGGCTCCCTGCGGCGGGCGGCGCCACGACCCGGATCACGCCGATCTCGGGGGGCGGGCGCCCGCATTTCAGCCGGGACCCGAGCCGGGTCTATCTGTACGAGGCGAGCGAGGGTCTCGTCTCGATGCGCTACGACGGCACCGATCGCCGCGTGCATATCAAGATCACAGGCTTCACCCCCAACGCCCCCGAGGCGCAGCCGTTCCCGGCCCAGGAGGTGCTGATCGCACCCGACTCGACCCGGGTGCTCGCCGGCGCGAGCAACTACGTCTATCTCGTGACCCTGCCCCTCGTCGGCGCGGTGCCGCCCGCCATCAACGTCGCGGACACTGCGGCGGCGCCGTTCCCGGTGCACCGCCTGACCCGGATCGGGGGCGACTTCCTCGGGTGGGCGCCGGACGGCCGCACGGTCTACTGGTCCATCGGGCGGAGCTTCTTCCGCTACGACCCGGCGGTGGCCGATTCGCTCGCGCGGCTGAAAGCCCGCGCCGACTCGATCCGCGCCGACTCGCTCAAGCAGGCCACCAAGGAGAAGCCCGACTCCGCCGGCAAGGCGCGGGTCGACTCGCTCGCCAAGCTCCCGGCCTACGAGCCCGAGCGGGTGGACGTGACGCTCCGCGTCCCGCGCGACGTGCCCCGCGGCGCCGTCGTGCTGCGCGGCGCGCGCATCATCTCGATGAAGGGCGACGAGGTGATCGAGCGGGGCGATGTCGTGGTGGCCGACAACCGCCTCGCGTGCGTCGCCGCGAGCTGCCCGGCGCCGGCGCAGGCGCGGGTGATCGACGTCTCCGGGAAGACCGTCATCCCCGGGCTCGTAGACATCCACGCGCACCCGTGGCCCACGTGGGGCATCCACGAGACGCAGGTGTGGAGGTATCTCGCGAACCTCGCCTGGGGCATCACCACGACGCGGGACCCCCAGACTTCCACGACCGACGTGCTCACCTACGCGGATCAGGTGGACGCGGGAGAGCTCATCGGCCCGCGGATCTATCACACCGGCCCCGGGGTGTTCGGCGCGTACCTCGAGGAGAACTGGACCAGCCTCGACGACGTGCGCAGCGTCTTGAAGCGCTACAGCGAGTTCTACCGCGTGCACACCATCAAGCAGTACATGGTGGGCAACCGCAAGCAGCGGCAGTGGGTGATCATGGCCGCGCAGGAGCTGGGTCTGATGCCGACGACCGAGGGCGGGCTCGACTTCAAGATGAACCTCACGCTCGCGCTCGACGGCTACTCCGGCTCGGAGCACAGCTATCCCATCATGCCGCTGTACCACGACGCGGTGGAGCTGATCGCCAAGTCGGGAATCACCTACACGCCCACCCTGCTCGTGTCGTACGGCGGCCCGTGGAGCGAGAACTTCTTCTACGAGCGATACGACATCCACGACAACCCGAAGGTCCGGCGTTTCATCCCGCACGAGGAGATCGACCAGCGCGCCGAGCGGCGTGCGTGGTTCCGCGAGAACCAGTACGTGTTCCCGCGCATCGCGGCCTCCGCGGCGGCGGTGCTGCGGGCCGGGGGCAACGTCGGCATGGGGTGCCACGGCCAGCTCGACGGGCTCGGCTGCCACTGGGAGCTCTGGGCCATGGCGGCGGGCGGGATGACACCGCGCGAACTGCTGCGGGTGGGCACCATCGACGGCGCCTACGGCATCGGCATGGAGAAGGATCTGGGCTCGCTCGAGGCGGGCAAGCTCGCCGACCTGGTGGTGCTCGACGCGAACCCGCTCGAGGATATCCACCACACCGAAAAGATCCGCTACGTGATGAAGAACGGCCGCCTGTACGAGGGCGAGACGCTGAACGAGATCTGGCCGCGGCAGCGGGCACTGCCGCGGATGTGGTGGTGGGAGCAAGAGCCAAAAGGCGTCAAGTAGAGGCGTCGCGCAAAACCGTCACGCGAAAAACCGTCGCGCGAAGACGTAACAGGGGAAGGCGTTACGGTTCCGCGTGACGTTTCTGTGCTACGTCGTCGCTTGACGTATCTGCGCGACGTAGTTACGGTTCTTTCGAACCAAGAGCTGGCATCCCTTCGAAGGACGGTCCCGCTCAGGAGCGGGTTCCGGCGCTGTACACACGCCCGGTCTCATTCCCCAGGTTCACAACGAGAGTGACGCTGCAGCGCGGTGGCATGAGCCACCGGCGGCGTGCGTGTGTGTGCTTCCGGAAAGGAACACGTATAGCAATGCCATTTGCATCCCTCGGGCTCGCGCCCGAACTCGTTCGCGCCGTCGCCGAAGAGGGCTACGAGCAGCCCACCCCCATCCAGCTGGAAGCGATCCCGCTCGCGCTCGCGGGGCGTGACCTGATCGGCTCCGCCCAGACGGGCACCGGCAAGACCGCCGCGTTCATGCTGCCGATCCTCCAGCGCCTGGCGGGGAACGGCAAGGGGCACGCGCTGCGGGCGCTGATCCTCGTGCCCACCCGCGAGCTCGCCGAGCAGGTGCTGCAGAGCGCGCGCGCCTACGGGCGGCACCTCCACGTCAGCGCCGCCGCGGTCTACGGCGGCGTCGGGATGGAGCCGCAGACGCGGGCGCTCAAGCACGGCGCCGACATCGTGGTGGCGACGCCCGGCCGGCTGCTCGACCACATGGAGCGGGGGCACGTCGATTTCTCCCGGCTCGAAGTGCTCGTGCTCGACGAGGCCGACCGCATGCTCGACATGGGGTTCGCCCCGGACGTGCGCCGCATCCTGCGCGCCCTCCCCGACAAGCGGCAGACGATGCTCTTCTCGGCGACGATCTCCCTCGACGTGGACGCGCTCGCCCGCACGGCGCTCGACGGGCATGCCTCGGTCGAGATCGGCCGGCGCGCGAAGCCGGCGGAGGGGATCGAGCACGTCGTCGTCGCGGTGGACAAGCTCCAGAAGCGCGGGGTGCTCGCGCGCATCCTGCAGGCGAAGCCCGCGGGGCAGACCCTCGTGTTCACGCGCACCAAGTACGGGGCGGACAAACTGGTGACTTTCCTCAAGCGCGAGGGGATTCCGGCCCACGCCATCCACGGTGACAAGGCGCAGAGCCACCGCACGCGCACCCTGGAGGCGTTCCGCAACGGCACGGCGGACGTGCTCGTCGCGACCGACATCGCGGCGCGGGGGATCGACGTGGACGGGATCCGGATGGTCGTGAACTTCGACGTGCCGCACGAGTCCGAGGTGTACGTGCACCGCGTGGGCCGGACGGCGCGGGCCGGGGCGCGCGGGCTCGCGCTCACGCTGCTCTCGCCCGATGAGTGGCTGCTCATGGGCGACATCGAGAAGCTCGTCGGGCAGACCTTCCCCCGGGAGGTGATCCCCGGGTTCGAGCCGTCGGTGCCGCCGCTCCAGCCCAAGCCCCTGCAGGCGGAGCAGCCGAAGCCGGGGCGCTCGGTGCGCGCCCGAGCCGGCGGCCGGCGGCGGCGCTAGCCGCGCTGCTCGAGCGGGACGTAATCCCGCTTGTCGGCCCCCGTGTAGATCTGCCGCGGGCGGGCGATCTTCTGCTCCTTGTCGAGCAGCATCTCCTGCCACTGCGCGAGCCACCCCGGCGTGCGACCAATCGCGAACAGCACCGGGAACATGTCCATCGGGAACCTCATCGCCTCGTAGATGATCCCCGAGTAGAAGTCCACGTTGGGGTAGAGCTTGCGGCTCACGAAGTAGTCGTCCTGGAGCGCGATGCGCTCGAGCTCCACCGCGATGTCGATCAGCGGGTTCTTCCCCGTGACATCGAACACTTCCTCGGCCACTCGCTTGATGATCGTGGCGCGCGGGTCGTAGTTCTTGTAGACGCGGTGCCCGAAGCCCATGAGGCGGAACTCGCCGTGCTTGACCCGCTCGACGTAGGCCGGGATGGCGTCCTTCGAGCCGATCTGCCGCAGCATCCGCAGCACCTCCTCGTTCGCCCCGCCGTGCAGCGGGCCGTACAACGCGGCGGCCGCCGCCGCCATCGCCGAGTAGGGATCGGCGTGCGACGAGCCGACGCCGCGCATGGCGCTGGTCGAGCAGTTCTGCTCGTGGTCGGCGTGGAGGATGAGCAGGACGTCGAGGGCGCGCTCCAAGGTCTTGTTCGGCGTGTACTTCACCTCGGTGGCCTTGAACATCATGTTCAGGAAGTTGCCGGTGTAGGAGAGATCGTTGTCCGGGTACGCGTACGGCATCCCCACCGAATGCCGGTAGGCGAACGCGGCCAGCGTCGGCGCCTTCGCGATCAGCCGGAAGATCTGGTTCTGGCGCGAGGTCTCGTCCTGGATGTGCTTCGCCTCGGGGTAGAACGTGGACAGCGCCGCCACGGTGCTCACGAACATCCCCATCGGGTGCGCGTCGTGGTGGAACCCGTCGATGAACTTCTTGATGCTCTCGTGGACGATCGTGTGGTGCGTGATGTTGTACACCCACGTGTCGAGCTCCGCCGCCGACGGCAGCTCGCCGTGCAGCAGCAGGTACGCGGTCTCCAGGAAGGCGCTCTTTTCGGCGAGCTGCTCGATCGGGTAGCCGCGATAGCGGAGGATCCCCTTGTCGCCGTCGATGTAGCTGACGGCGCTCCGGCACGACGCCGTGTTGAGGAATCCCGGGTCGTACGTCATGAGCCCCGCGTCGTCGTCGGCCAGCTTGATCTGTCGCAGGTCGACCGCCCGGATGGCGCCGTCCTGCACGGCGAGCTCGTACTGCTTGCCGGTGCGGTTGTCGGTGACGGAAAGAGTGCTCTTCGGCACGCGGTGGTCCTGGAAATGGCTCGCGAAAGATAATCA
>DASWDP010000036.1:0-20973 GCA_036395195.1 Gemmatimonadales bacterium
CGCTGAAGAAGTAACCCCTTGGCTTCGCGCAGTTTGGCGTCTATCTTGCAACGCGCACATGGCGGACCTTTCGGTTTCGCGGAGCCAGCTGCTGCTCCTCGCCGGGACGGCCAACCGGCCGCTCGCCGAGGAGATGGCTCAACACCTGGGACAGCCGTTGTGTGCGGTGACGATCCGGCGGTTCGCCGACGGGGAGATCTTCGTCAAGATCGACGAGAACGTGCGCGGCCGGGATGTCTTCATCATCCAGCCGACCAACCCGCCGGCGGAGAACTACCTCGAGCTGCTGCTCCTGATCGACGCGGCGCGGCGGGCGAGCGCGGCGCGCACGACGGCGGTGCTGCCGTACTTCGGATACGCGCGGCAAGACCGTAAGGATCAGCCGCGCGTCGCGATCAGCGCCAAGCTCATGGCGAACCTGATCACGCACGCCGGGGCGGACCGCGTGCTGGGAATGGACTTCCATTCCCACCAGCTGCAGGGGTTCTTCGACATCCCGGTGGACCATCTGTATGCGGCGCCGGTGTTCGTGAGTCACTTCCGCCAGAAGCAGCTGTACGATCCGGTGGTGGTGGCGCCCGACGTGGGATCGGCCAAGATGGCGCGCGGGTTCGCGAAGCGGCTGAACGCGTCGCTCGCGATCATCGACAAGCGGCGCCCCTCGGCCAACGTGGCCGAGGTGGTGAACGTGGTGGGCGACGTCGAGAACAAGGACTGCCTCATCCCCGACGACATGATCGACACGGCGGGGACGATCACCGAGGCGGCCGCGGCGCTGAAGCGCCTCGGGGCGCGCAAGGTGTACGCGTTCGCGTCGCACGCGCTCCTGTCCGGTCCGGCGGTGGAGCGGTTGCGCGCCGCGCCGATCGACGAGGTCGCGGTCACCAACACGATCCGCATCCCCGAGGAGCGGCAGTTCGAGCGGCTCCGGGTGCTGTCGATCGCGGGGTTGATGTCCAAGGCGATCGGGTACGAGCATTCGAACCAGTCGGTGAGCTCGCTCTTCGACTGAGCGGACAACGGATTACGGACGGCGGATAACCTATGGCTCAAATCGTTTCCCTCGCGGCGAAACCGCGCACCAGCACCGGCAAGGGCGGCGCGCGGCAGGCGCGCTTCCAGGGCAAGGTTCCCGCGGTGATCTACGGACACGGGCGCGACACGCAGCCGCTCGAGCTCGAGGCGAAGGCGCTCGAGAAGGCGCTCCAGGGCGTGGAGCCCGCGAGCACGATCATCGAGCTGGCGGTGGACGGCAAGGCCGTGAAGACGCTGATCCGGGAGATCCAGCGCCATCCGCTGCGCCCCGACATCATCCACGTGGACTTTTACGAGATCCACGCAGAGGAGAAGGTCACGCTCAAAGTGCCGGTGCACCTGGTGGGCAATCCCGACGGCGTCCGCAACGCGGGCGGCGTGCTCGACCAGGTGACGCGCGAGGTGGAGATCGAAGTGCTGCCGGAGAACATCCCGGATCGCGTCGAGCTCGACGTGAACGCGCTCAAGATCGGCGACTCGCTGCACGTCCGGGACCTGACGATCCCGAACGCGAGGATCCTCACCGAGGCCGAGCTGACGATCGCGACGGTCGTGCCGCCGCGCGCCGAGGAGGTCGCGGCGCCGACGCCGGAGGCCACGACCGAGGTGGCGGAACCCGAGCTGATACGCAAGGTGCGCGAGGGTGAGGAGGAGGGCGAGGAGGGGGCGGCGGCCGAGGGCGCGCCGGCGAAGCCGGAGGCGAAGGGGGGGGCCGCCGCGGCCCCCGCGAAGGGCGAGAAATCCGAGAAGGCGGAGAAGCCCAAGGGCGGCAAAGAGAGCTGACGCTTGCGCGCCGTCGTCGGTCTCGGCAATCCGGGGCCAGAGTACGCGGCGACGCGGCACAATGCAGGATTCTGGCTCGCTGACGCGCTCGTCGCACGCTGGGGGTTTCCCCCGTTTCGCCGCGGCGAGCGCGCGCGCGTCACCCAGGGCGAGGTGGACGACATCCCCGTCCGGGTCCTCAAGCCGACGACCTACATGAACGCGAGCGGCGCGGCGCTCGCCTCGCTCCGCGCCGACCCCACCTTCAACCCGGCCAGCGACATGCTCGTCCTCGTCGACGAATTCCGCATCCCCGCCGGCACCTTCCGGCTCCGCGCCGAGGGCTCCGCCGGCGGCCACAACGGCCTGAAGAGCATCGAGAGCGCGCTGCAATCGCAGCAGTACGCGCGCCTCCGCATCGGCGTGGGCCCGCTCCCGGAGGGCGTGGAGGACTGGTCCGAGTACGTCCTCGCCCCGTTCACCCCCGAGCAGCGGGAGCAGGTCGAGGCGGCCATCCCGCAGATGGTGGACGCCGTGACGAAGTGGGTGCGCGAGGGCGTCCCATGAACGACGCGCCCCGGTTCGCGATCGCGGACCCCGCCATTGCCGCGGGACTCATCGGGCTCGCCGTCGCCTGGGCGCTGCATGCCGCGATCCGCCGCGCCCCCGAAGGGGCCCGCGCGCTGCGCGACGTCGGCGGCCTGATTCGCACGGGCGCGATGGCGTTCCTCCGGCGGGAATACAGCGTCCTGGTGCCGTTCATCGTCGTGGTCGTGGGGCTGCTCTCGTGGGCGATCGGGTGGCGCACGGGCGCGGCGTACGCCGCCGGCGCCTGCTGCTCCATCCTCGCGGGCTTCTTCGGCATGAACGCCGCCACGCGCGCGAACGTGCGCACCGCGGAGGCCGCCCGGGCGAGCGGACAGGCGCGGGCCCTGCGCGTCGCGTTCCACGGGGGGGCCGTCATGGGGCTGGCGGTGGCGAGCCTCGGACTCCTGGGCATCGGCCTGGTGATGCGGGCCTGGCTCGGCCTCGCGCTCGACGACGCCGGCTGGCGCACGTTCAGCCAGATCATCTCCGGGTTCGCGATGGGCGCATCCTCGATCGCCCTGTTCGCTCGGGTCGGCGGCGGGATCTACACGAAGGCCGCGGACGTCGGCGCGGATCTGGTCGGCAAGGTGGAAGCCGGCATCCCCGAGGACGACCCCCGGAACCCGGCGACGATCGCGGACAACGTGGGCGACAACGTCGGCGACGTCGCCGGGATGGGCGCGGACATCTTCGAGTCCTATGTCGGCGCGATCGTCGCCACGATCGCGATCGGCGCGACGAGCGAGCTCGTGGCCCACCGCTGGACCGCCGTCACGCTGCCGCTGCTCTACACCATCGCCGGGCTCGGCGCGAGCCTCGTCGGCATCGGCTCCGTGCGCGTGTTCGAGCGCAGCTCACCGCAGGGCGCCCTGCGCTGGTCCACGATCCTCGCCGCCGCGCTGTTCCTCGCGGGAGCGTACGCGATCACGCCGCACTGGCTCGTGGGGCTCGCCGGAGCGGACGGGACGCCGTACCCCACCCTCGGTCCCTTCTACGCCGTCCTCGCCGGCACGGTCGCGGGCGTCCTCATCGGCCTCCTGACGGAGTACTACACGTCCGCCGGCCCGGTCCGCGAGATCGCCGCTGCCGCCCGCACCGGACCGGCCACCAACTTGATCGCCGGCCTCGCGGTCGGCATGAAGAGCGCGGTGCCGTCGGTCCTGATGATCTGCGGCGCGATCTGGGTCGCGTATCAGGCGGCCGGGCTGTACGGCATCGCGATTTCGGCGGTCGGGATGCTCGCCACGGTGGGGATCACGATGTCGGTGGACGCCTACGGCCCGATCGCCGACAACGCGGGCGGGATCGCGCAGATGAGCGGGCTCGGCCCCGACGTCCGGAAGATCACGGACGGGCTCGATGCGCTCGGGAACACGACCGCCGCGATGGGCAAGGGATTCGCCATCGGCTCGGCGGCGCTCACGGCCCTCGGCCTGTTCAGCGCGTACGCCACGGCGGTGCGCCTCCCCGCGGGCGCGCTCGATCTCATCAATCCGATGGTCGTGATCGGCCTCTTCATCGGGGGCTGCATCCCGTTCTTCATCGCCGCCGTCACGATGACCGCCGTCGGCCGCGCGGCCGAGGGGATGGTCCGGGAGGTCCGCCGCCAGTTCCGTGAGATCCCGGGGCTCCTGGAAGGGAAGGCGGCGCCCGACTCCGCGCGCTGCGTGGACATCTCCACTCGCGCCGCGCTGCGGGAGATGATCGTCCCCGGCCTCACCGCCGTCGTCGCCCCGGTCGTCGTCGGGAAGTGGCTCGGCACCTTCGCGCTCGGCGGCATGCTCGCGGGCGCCACGCTCACCGGCGTGCTGCTCGCGCTCTTCATGGCGAACGCCGGCGGCGCCTGGGACAACGCGAAGAAGTACATCGAGGGCGGCGCGCACGGCGGCAAGGGCTCCGAGCCCCACAAGGCGGCGGTCGTCGGCGACACGGTCGGCGATCCGTTCAAGGACACCGCCGGCCCGTCGATGAACATCCTCATCAAGCTCATGTCGGTGGTCAGCCTCGTGCTGGCCCCGTGGCTCACGCGTTAGTGCTCCGACTCGGCATCGTCGGCCTCCCCAACGTCGGCAAGTCCACCCTCTTCAACGCCCTCACGTCGTCCAAAGCGGCGGCGGCCGAGAACTACCCCTTCTGCACCGTCGAGCCCAACGTCGGCGTGGTCGAGGTGCCGGATCCGCGCCTCGACCGGCTGGTCGAGATCGTGAAGCCGAAGCGGAAGGTCCCGGCGGTCGTCGAGTTCGTGGACATCGCCGGGCTCGTGCGGGGCGCGTCCCAGGGAGAGGGGCTCGGCAACCAGTTCCTGTCGCACATCCGGGAGGTGGACGCGATCGTCCACGTGATCCGCTGCTTCGACGACCCGGACGTCGTGCACGTGATGGGACCGGTCGATCCCGCGCGCGACCACGACGTGATCACCAGCGAGGTGGCGCTCTCGGACCTCGCGGTGGTCGAGCGGCGACTCGAGAAGGCCCGCAAGACCGCCCGCGCCGGCGACAAGGAGGCGCAGGCGGAGCTCGCGCTGCTCGAGCGCGTGGTGGACGAGTTGAACGCGGGCCGCGGGGCGCGCGAGGCGGGCGAGAGCGAGGCGGCGGTGAAATTCCTGCGCCAGCTCGGCCTGCTCACCGCCCGGCCGATCCTTTACGCCGCCAACGTGAACGAGCGCGACCTCGCGGCCGGGGGCGGCCCGTGGCTCGACCAGCTCCGCGCCGCGGTCCAGGCGCACCACGAGGAGGCGGAGATCGTCCTGTTCTCCGCGAAGTTCGAGGCGGAGCTGGCCGAGCTGTCCGGGGACGAGCGGCGGGAGTACCTCGCGAGCGCCGGCGTCACGGAGCCGGGGCTCGACCGGTTGATCCACGCGGGCTACCGGCTGCTCGGCCTGCAGACGTTCTTCACCGTCGGTGAGAACGAAGTGCGCGCCTGGACGATGCACCGCGGTGGCACCGCGTTCGACGCGGCGGGCGAGATCCACTCCGACTTTCAACGCGGCTTCATCCGCGCCGAAACCGTGGCGTACGACGAGTTCGTGCAGGCGGGATCCTACAAGGCGGCTCGGGAGAAGGGATCGGTGCGGAGCGAGGGGAGGGACTACGTCGTGCAGGACGGCGACATCCTGCTGTTCCGGTTCAACGTGTGAGCGCGTCTCCTCCCAACGACCTTCCCGGCGCCGCCGACCCGGCGTGGACCCGGTTCCCGCGAAGCGACGCCACGGCCGTCGGCTCCGGCTGCTCGACCAGCACCACCTGCTGCTGCACCATGTCGCGACTGATCCACACGACCCGGTCGCCGCACATGATCGCGTCCACCGCGTAGGGCTGGCGGGCGAACGAATGCGCATCCGAGCTCGCCACTTCGGTGCCCGGGAAGAAGTACCAGCAGCGCTCGCCGGTCGGGTGGCTGTGAATCATCCCGACGGTCCCCGCCCACCCGGCGTCCTCGCAGGTCTGCTTCGGGATCACGTGCGTCGCGGTCGACTGCGACGAATCCACGTCGGCCGGCGCGATGCGCCGCACGATCACCGCGTTGCCGCGGATCTCCCCGATCATGCAGCCCATGAACTCCGTGGGATACGCGCGGTACTGCAGGGCGAGATAGCGGCGCGCCTGGTCCGACAGCACGAGCGCGCGCGCGTGGGCGCCGGCCCGCGCCGTCGGCGCCCCGACGAAGCGCGCCGGCTCCGGTTGCAGGGCGAGCAACGCCGTCAGCCCCGCCGCCGCAACCGCGGCGCGCGTGGCGCGCGTAACCAGCCAGAAACCGGCAACCGGCATAGGACCTTCCCTTTCCTGCTGCCCAGCCAGAGGGGCAAGACCGATGCCAGCCCCACCCGGTCGGACGACTCCACCCCCAACTCCGTACCCAAAGGATGATTAGAGCCCCTGCCAGGTAGCGTGACGGTCATCACGCCGTGTCAAGCCGGCGTCAAAATCAGCGCGTTTTGCGGCAGCGCGTGTGAGGCAGGTCACGCGGCGCGCGCCGCCCTTTACCTTTCCCACCGCCGCTCTATCTTTCCCGCTCACAGAATCCCCTACTCGGCGCCGCACCTGCGCCGGGTCGCCCATGACCAAAGGGAGGTGGCATGGCCCGTCGGTACGAGACGGTCTACATCTTTGATCCTGCGCTGGAAGAGCCCGCGATCAACGAAAAGCTCGAGAAGTTCCACGCCTTGCTGACCAAGGACGGCAAAGGCTCGATCACGAACGTCGCCCAGTGGGGCAAGCGCACGCTCGCCTTCCCCATCAAGAAGAAGGACACCGGTTATTACGTGGTCGCCCAGTACGAGACGGCGGGCGCGCTGCTGCCGGAGTACGAGCGCGCCGTCAAGCTCGACGAGGGCGTGCTGCGGTTCCTGGTCGTCGTGTCGGAAGGCCTGCCGGCGAAGCCCGAGGCGGCGCCCGCCGTCATCACGGCGGACGTGGTGGACGAGATCGAGGAGGACGAAGCGTGAGACGGCCTGCGAAGACGTGCCCCGTGTGCGAGTCCGGCGTGCGGGTGCTCGACTACAAGGACGACCGGACGCTCGGCCGGTTCCTCACCGAGCGCGGCAAGATCCTGCCCAGCCGGCTGTCCGGCATGTGCGCGCGGCATCAGCGTCAGCTCGCCACCGCCATCAAGCGGGCGCGGCAACTGGCGTTGCTGCCCTACATCAAGGGCTACGCCGGCTGACGATGGTCCCCCCCCCGGCGGGGCAAGGCGGGCGCTGGGGCCTCGCGCTCGGCGCGCTCGCCTTCGCGATCGTGGCGCCCCCGAGCCTCATGGGGCTGCCGTTCGCGGCGCTCGTCGTCGCGGCGCGGCCGGGGACGCCGAGGGAGTGGCTCGCGGCGGCGCTGGCGGGCGGCATGAGCGCCGCGCTCCTCCTCACGCCGAAGGCGGGCGTGCTCGATGGGCTCACGCGCGCGTGGATCGTGCTCGTGTCGGTCGCGTTCGCCGGGCGCGCCGTGCTGCGACCGGTCGGGTTCTGGCCGCTCGCGCTGGGGGCCTGCCTGTACGCCGCAGCGGGCGTCGCCGTGCTGAGCGCCGTCGTCGGGGAGGGGCCGATCCTCTGGAGCGAGCTGCAGTGGGAAGCGACGCGCGCGGCGAGCGGCGCCGCGCGGCGGGTGGTGGAGCTCGCGCCCCCGCTCTACCCCGCGTTCGAGCCCGCCGTCCGGCTGCTCGCGGTCGGCTGGCCGGTGTGGCTGCTGCTCGAGACCCTGGCGGGGCTCGCGCTCGCGTGGCGCGGCCACGCGCTCGTCGCCCGCCACCCCTTCGGATCGGGGCTCGCCGCGTCCCGCGCGCGTCCGGCGGAGCCGGCGGGCCGCGGGGCGCCCGGCACGACCCCGGCGGGCGCAATCCTGAACCATTAGAGGAAAGCGGACCATGGAGATCATCCTGCGAGAGGACGTGCAGCACGTCGGCAAGGCCGGCGAGGTCGTCAAGGTGAAGGACGGCTACGCCCGCAACTACCTCCTGCCGAAGGGGCTCGCCTACCCGGCCACCGACGCGAACAAGAAGCGGATCGCCTTCGAGGCCCAGCGGATCGCCCAGCAGCGCGCGGCCGAGAAGACTGCCGCGGAGACCGAAGCGACCCGGATCGCGGCGGTCGAGCTCGCGTTCACGGTCAAGGTCGGGGAGGAGGACAAGCTGTACGGCTCCGTCACCGCGAGCGACATCCAGCGCCGGCTCGAGGAGCTCGGGATCCGCGTGGACAAGCGCAAGGTGGACCTGCCCGAGCCGATCCGCGAGCTGGGCGAGTTCCGGGTCGGGATCAAGCTGCATCCCGACGTGCGCCCCGAGATCCGGGTGACCGTCGCCAAGGAATGACGGCGGGGGGGGGCGCGTGACCTCGGGAATCGGCATCGCGTACGCCGGGATCGGCGCGTGGGGGGTGTTCTATCAGATCGAGGACGGAACAAACGGCACGGCGGGGCGCTATGAGTAGCAGGCGGAGCGGGCGCCCGGCAGGGCGCCCCGGCGCGGACGCGCTGGCGGCGCTGCGGCTGGTGACGGAAGCGCTGGCGGACCGCAAAGCGGTGGACGCCGTCGTGCTGGACCTCAGGGGCCTGACCGCCGCGGCCGACTACTTCGTGATCGTGTCGGGCACCTCGGACGCGCACGTGCGCGGGATGGCGGACCACTTGATGACGGCGTTGGCGCCCCGCGGCATCACTCCCCATCATGTCGAGGGGTTGCCGCAGGGGCGGTGGGTGCTGCTGGACTACGTGGACTTCGTGGTGCACGTCTTTCATCCCGAATTGCGCGAATTCTACCAGCTGGAGCGCCTCTGGGGCGACGCGCCGGTGCTGGCGTCCGTCACCCGGGGAGGCGCGGGCGGGCCGAAAGGATGATTTCCATGCGCCCTATGCGATGGACCGGCGGTATCGCCGCAGTGCTCGCGCTGTGCGGCGCGGCGCCGCTCGCGGCACAGTATTTCGGCCAGAACAAGGTGCAGTACCGGACCTTCGACTTCCGCATCATCCAGACGGAGCACTTCGACGTCTACTACTATCCCGCCGAGCGCGTGGCCGCGCTCGACGCGGCGCGGATGGCGGAGCGGTGGTACGCCCGGCTGTCGCGCATCCTGCACCACCAGTTCCAGGGTCGGAAGCCGATCATCCTGTACGCGTCGCAGTCCGACTTCCAGCAGACGAACATCATCGACGCCACGGGCGAGGGGCTGGGCGGGGTGACCGAGTTCTTCAAGCACCGCATGGTCCTGCCCTTCACGGGGTCGTACGCCGAGCTCGAGCACGTGATTGGCCACGAGATGGTGCACCAGTTCCAGTACGACGTCTTCAGCCGCGGGCGCATCGGCGCCGGCGTGCAGACGCTCATCAACGTGAACCCGTCCCTCTGGTTCATGGAGGGGATGGCGGAGTACCTCTCAGTCGGACCGATCGATCCGCACACTTCGATGTGGCTCCGGGACGCGGCGCTCGACGGGCACCTGCCGACCACGCGGCAGCTGACCTACGACGAGGTGTTCCCCTATTACTTCGGGCACGCGATCTGGGCCTACATCGGAGAGAAGTGGGGCGACGAGGTGATCGGGGAAATCCTGCAGGCGTCGACCACGAGCGGCGTCGAGGGCGCCGTCAAGCGCGCGCTCGGCATCTCGCTCGACGACCTCTTCAACGAGTGGCGGGATGCCGTCCAGACGACGTACCTGCCCCAGCTCGCCGAGCACTACAAGGCCCGGCGCATCGCGCAGCCGGTGCTCACGAAGAAGCGCTCGGACGGTACGCTGCATCTCGCGCCCGCGCTGAGCCCCGATGGACGCGACATCGCCTACTTCAGCGAGCGCAACTCCTTCTTCGTGGACCTCTACCTCGCCGACGCGGAGACCGGGCGGGTCAAGCGGCGGCTCGTCAAGTCCACGCTCAACAGTAACTTCGAGAGCCTGCGGTTCATCAATTCCGCCGGAACGTTCTCCCCCGACGGCCGCAACTTCGCCATCGCCGCGAAGCACAAGGACCGCGACGACCTCGTGATCCTCGATGTGAAAAGGGACCGGGAGGTGCGCCGCATCCCCATCCCGTTGAACGGGCTCACCACGCCCTCCTGGTCGCCCGACGGGAAACAGCTCGTGTTCACCGGCTACGACGGCGGCCTGTCCGATCTGTTCATCGTGAACGCCGACGGCTCGGACCTGCGACGCCTCACCAACGACAAGTACGCCGATCTCCAGCCTGCCTGGTCCCCCGACGGCAAGACGATCGCGTTCACCACCGACCGCGGCGGCGAGACGGACTTCAGCACGCTCAAGTTCGGCAACATGCGGATCGGGCTCTACCACCTGGACGACGGCCGGATCGAGCTGCTCAAGCACATGGACCAGGGGAAGAACATCGACCCGGCGTGGGCGCCGGACGGCCGATCGCTCGCCTTCGTCTCCGACCGCGCGGCCGGGATCAGCAACATTTTCCTGTACGACTTGACCGACGGCAACGTCTACCAGCTCACGGATGTGTATACCGGGGTCACGGGCATCACACCGCTCTCCCCCGCCCTCTCTTGGGCGCACGAGGCCGACCGGCTCGCCTTCGCGTACTACGAGGAGAGGGAGTACAACGTGTACGGCGTGGACAACCCGCGCTCGCTCAAGCGGCAGCCGTACCAGCCGCCGGCGACCCCGCCGGTGACTTCACTGCTCGCGGCGCAACGCCGGGCCGTGAATCCCAACGCCACCCCCGCGGTGGCGGTGGCTCCGCCGGGCGCTCCCAGTGAGCCGGCGCCGCGCGCCGGCGAGTCGGTGTACCGCTCGCCGACGGGCTTCCGCGCCTCCGGCGCGCCGCCGCAGGGGACCGCCGACTCGACGTCCGCGCCGCCCCCCGTCTCGGTGAAGGCGCTGATCGATTCGTCGCCCGCGCTCCCCGACACGAGCGAGTTCAGCTTCAAAGCGTACCGCACCCGGTTCACACCTGATTACGTCGCGCGGCCGACCATCGGCTACGAGCGCGACAACTTCGGGCGCGGCTTCTTCGGCGGAACGGCGATCACGCTCTCCGACATGCTCGGGAATCACACGCTGGCGTTCGCGGCTTCGCTGAACGGGCGCCTGTCCGAAGCGCAGGTGTTCGCCGGCTACTTGAACCAGGCGCACCGGCTCAACTGGCTGGCCGGCGCGTCGCAGACGCCGTACTACTTCTATCTGCCGACAGTGGACAACGGGGGCGGCGTCTACACGGTGCAGATCGAGCGGTTCGTCGTCCGCGACGTGTTCGGCGCGAGCTATTACCCGTTCAGCCGGTTCACGCGCCTGGAGTTTGGAGCCCACTTCGCGAACATCGACCAGTCCATTTTGCAGCAGGCCTACGGGTGCGATGCCTTCACCTGCGCGCCGATCTCCGACCCCTTCACCCAAGACCTGGCTTCCGTCAGCTACTACGGCCCGCAGCTCGCCCTTGTCCACGACAACACCCTGTTCGGCTGGGTGGGACCGTTCGCCGGCTCCCGCTACCGGCTGGAGGTCTCGCCGACCTTCGGGGCGTGGCGGTTCACCACGGCCCTGGTGGACTGGCGACGCTATTTCTTCGCGCGGCCGTTCACCTTCGCCTTCCGCGGCCTCTACTTCGGCCGGCACGGACGCGACGCCGACCAGTTCTACCAGTTCCTTGGCAGCACCGAGCTGATCCGGGGCTACACCGCCGGCTCGCTCTTCAACAACGAGTGCATCACCGCCCCGACGAGCCCCACCGGTCCCACCGGCTGCCCCGACCTGGACCAGCTGATCGGCTCGAGCATCGGCGTCTTCAACGCGGAGCTGCGCTTCCCCCTCACCCGCAGCCTGGTGCTCGGGTTCCTGCCGGTCGGCCTGCCGCCGATCGAAGGAGCCCTCTTCTACGACATGGGGCTCGCGTGGAACAGCGGGTCCACCCTGGTGTGGCAGCGCAAAGCCGGCGAGGACCCCGAGATCGTTCGCCAGCCGCTGCGCAGCTGGGGCGGCTCGATCCGGCTGAACTTCCTCGGCTTCGTGATCCTGCGGTTCGACTACACCAAGCCGCTCAACCGGGCGCACGACAACCCGTACTGGACGGTGAGCCTCGGTCCAACGTTCTAACTCCGCACCGCTAAAACACTTGCCCTGGCCTCGCCGGTTGCCTATCTTGTCCGGCGAGGCCATTTGCGTACCCGCAGCTCGTTCTTCCTCCTTGCCAGCCTGGCGCTCTGGGGCTGCCGGTCCCGAGCACCAGCGGTCGCGTCGGCACAAGGGACGCAACCACAATCCTCGCAAGCCATTAGCCGCCAAGCGGTCGGTCTGCGCAGCCCCGCCGCCGCGCTGCGGATCCCCGCCAAGGGGGGTACCCCGCGGGCGTACCGCCTGCCGGGGCTAGTCGAGATCCCGGGCGCCATCCGGGGGAAACTCCCTCCCGTTGCGCAGGTCGTCGGGCTCGACCCCGAGGCCGAGTTCCTGTACGTGATGAGCGACAAGCGCGAGGTGCTGGCGCTCGACCTCGGGAGCGCCCGAGTCGATACGGTGGCGAGCGGCATCGAGCAGGCGACTCTCGGGCCCGACGGCACGCTGTACACGGTGGACGCGAAGCGGCGGGTCGTGTCGCTGGCGCGCCGGGTGCGGGTCGCCTGGCCGCAGGCGCTCCCGGGCATCCCGCGGGAGCTGTTCGGCGCGGCGGACCAGCGGCTCGTCGCCGTCGATCCTCCCAAGCTGGTGACCGCCGCCGCGGACCAGCCGGCCACGAGCCGGCCGATCCCGAGCGGCGGCGACGTCGCGGCGACGCGATGGGGTGACTTGCTCGCGGTGGCGAGCGACTCCGGCGTGCTGCTGATGGACCCGTTGGGGCGCCGTGAGCCGGCGTTCGTACCGCTGTCGGACCATCCGCGTGCGCTCGTGTTCTCGCCCTCGGGCCATCGCATCTACGTGGCGCGCCGCACCGAGCCGGGGCTCGCGGCGATCGACCGCTACGAGCGCGCCGAGATCGACGGCGTCGCGCTCCCGATGCCCGCGACGACGATCCGGCTCGATCCGCTGGGGCGCTGGTTGCTCGCCCGCCCGACCATCGGCGACTCGGCGTGGGTCGTGGACTTGCCGGTGAAGCAGCTCGTCGGTGCGGTGGCGAGCGGCTGGCGGGTGGACCTCCCCGCGATCAGCCCTGACGGCTCGCTGCTGGTGCGTCAGGGGGACGACGTCGTCGCCTACCGCCCCGATTCCCTCGCCCAAACGGGCCGGGTGAAGGGCGCCGCGGCGGACCTCTGGACCCTCAGCACGTGGCGGCCCCGGACCGGCTACCGGGGCGCCCTCGCCGACGCGCAGGCCACGCTGCCTGCCACCGACACCTCAGGGGCGGGGGCGGGGGCGGAAGGACCGATGTACGTGCAGGTGTCCACGTCGCAGAACGAGGCGTGGTCGTCCGAAATGGCGCAGCAGCTCAC
This sequence comes from Gemmatimonadales bacterium, assembly GCA_036395195.1. Lineage (GTDB taxonomy): Bacteria > Gemmatimonadota > Gemmatimonadetes > Gemmatimonadales > GWC2-71-9 > AG41. The sequence continues at coordinate 13,246 of DASWDP010000036.1, forward strand.
GCGCGCGGGCCTCGCGGCGCGGGTGCTCCAGCCCAAGAACCCCGACGACGGCTACCGGGTGGTGCTTGGACCCTACGCCACCCGGGCCCAGGCGGAAGCCATCGGGCGCAAGCTCGGCCGCCCCTTCTGGATCTACCAGCCGGCCACGCCATGACGGTCCGGCCCCTGCCGCGCTCGCGGCTCGACGCCCTCATGCCGTCGCTCGTCGCCGGGCAGGCGCTCGTGGCGCTCGTCCCGGCGACGGCCGACCTCAAGTGGGCGGGAGGCGCGGCCTGGGACGTCGCGCGGGCAGCCGCGCAGGGCGGCCGGCGCGTGGCGCTCGTGGACCTGTGGCTCGAGGATCCCCGGTTGCACGAGGTCGTGGGGCTCTCTCCGACCGAAGGGATCGTGGACGCCTTCGAGTACGACGTGTCGCTGACCAAGGCGGCGCACGAGGTGGGGCCCGTCTTCTTCATCGCCGCGGGGACGGTCACGACGCACGCCGGGGACCTGTTCGCCAATCCGCGCTGGCGCAAGCTGCACGGCGGCTTCCGCATCGAAGGGGCGTTGCTGCTGCTCTACCTCTCGGCGGGCGCGCTGGCGCGCCTCTCGGCGGTTCCGGACGGCCTGATCCTGCTGTCCCCGGAGGGGTTCGAGCCCGAGTCGTCGATCGGCCAGGGGATCGTCGCGGCGATGGAGCGCGGCATCACGCTGCTCGGCGTGGTGCGCGAGCGCTGGATCCCCACCCCCACCCCCGTCGCGGCGCCCGCGCCCGGGCGGGTGTCCGCCGCCACGCGCGTCGCCCCCCGGCGGCGGACGCGGCCGGTCGTCGTCGCGGCGACGCTCGCCGCCGGAGCCGCGGGCAGTTGGGCGCTCCTGGTCCGCGGCGCCGAGCACGGGCCCGCCGCGCCGGTGACGCCCCCGCCGCGCCCGGCGCCGGTGGCGGTCGCTCCGCGCCGTGATTCCCTGCCGTGGACGGTCCAGCTCGCGGCGTACGCGCGACTCGACAAGGCGCTCGCGCTCGGCGACCGCCTGGCGTCGAACGGGATCACGCCTTTCGTGACGCCGGTCGCCCTGGTCGAGCGCCGCCGAGCCACCGTGTGGTACCGCGTGCTCGCCGGCGCCTACCCGACGCGCGACTCGGCCGTCGCCGCGCGCGCGACGGTGTGGGAGCACGGCCTCGCCGCCCGCGGGCAGGGTGACGTGCTGCGCGCCCCCTACTCCTTTGCGGTGGGCGGTCCGGCCGCGCCCGACAGCCTGCGGGCCCTTGGCATCCCGGCGGTCGCCTGGGACGGGGCGGGCGGGGGGGGCGGCGGGGGCGGGGGGGGCGCAGGCAGCCGGGTGCTGGTGGGCGCATTCGAGAGTCCCGAGCAGGCGAGTCTCACCGAGGCCCGGTTGAAGCGCGCCGGCGTGCAGGCCACCCTCGTCACCCGGATGGGAACGACACCATGAGACTGACCCGGCTGGAGCTTTCGGGCTTCAAGTCGTTCGCAGGCACGGTGGAGCTGCCGTTCGAGACGGGGGTCACCGCGATCGTGGGCCCGAACGGTTGCGGGAAGTCCAACATCTCGGACGCCGTGCGCTGGGTGCTCGGGGAGCAGTCCCCGCGGCTGTTGCGCGGGGGCAAGATGGAGGACGTGATCTTCCAGGGCTCGACCGGCCGGCGCCCTGTGAACGTCGCCGAGGTCTCGCTCGTCTTCGACAATGCGGACGGCACGCTGCCGATCGCCTACCAGGAGGTGGTGGTCACGCGGCGGCTGTCGCGCTCCGGCCAGAGCGAATATCTGCTCAACCGGTCGCCGGTCCGACTGCGGGACATTCAGGACCTGCTGCGGGGGACCGGGCTCGGCACCGACGCGGGCGTGGTGATGGAAGCGAAGATGATCGAGGCGCTGCTCTCCGAGAAGGCCGAGGAGCGGCGCGCGCTGTTCGAGGAGGCGGCGGGCATCGGGCTGTATCGCGACCGCAAGAAGAGCACGGAGCGGCGGCTCGAGGAGACGGCGGCGGACCTGGCGCGGCTGGAGGACCTGATCAGCGAGGTGCAGACGCAGGTGCGGAGCCTCGCGCGCCAGCGCGGCAAGGCCGAGCGCCACGGCAAGATGATCGAGGAGCGGTTCGGCATCGCGCTCACGCTGGTGCGGCGCGAGCTCGAGGACTTCGACCTCGCGCTGGGCGCGCTCGGGAAGCGCGCCGACGAGCTGGCGCAGACCCTGCCCGCGGAGCGCGGGCGGCTGGCGGCGGCGGAGCGGGTGCGCGAGACCCGGGTGCAGGCGCGCCACACCGCCGAGGCGCGGCGCACTGAAGTGGAGCGGCGCTTGGCAGACGCCAGGCTCGAGGTGGGGCGGCTCGAGGGCGACCTGGCGTTGGCGGCGGAGCGGCTGCACAACGCCGGGCAGCGGCGCGTCACGGCAGGCCAGCGGCGCGGGCAGGAAGAGTCGCGCGCGGTGCAGGCGGAGCGGGAGCGGGAGGCCGCGGCGGCGGAGTGCGCGGCGGCGGAGCGGGATCTGGCCGCGGTCGCGCAGGAGCTCGCCGGCCGCACGGCGCGCGAGCAGGAGGTGCGCGACCGCCTGCTGGCACAGCGCACCGCCGTGCGGGAGCTGGAAGAGGAGCTGCAGCGCCGGGCCGAGGCGTTCCGGGCGCTCGAGGGAGAGCGGGCCGCGCTGGAGCGGGAGCGGGCGGAGCTGCGCCAGCAGCTCGCCCAGGCGTCGCAGGAGCGCTCGACGCGGCAGGCCGCGGAGCGGGCGGCCGCCACCGAGGCGAGCTCGCGCGCGCAGCGTGCCGTGGCGCAGGCGCGGGCGGCGAGCCAGGCGGCCGACGCCGTGGAGCACGCGCGGCGCGGCGTGGCCGAGCTCAAGGAGCGGGAGACGCGCGGCCGGGCGGCGCGCCGCCAGGCCGAGGAAGCGCTGGCCCAGGCCACGGCGCGGCGCGACGCCCTCGCCGAGCTCGAGCGCGAGCGCGTCGGGCTCGCGCCCGCCGCGCAGGCGCTCCTCAAGGCGAAGGCGCAGTTCGGCGACGCGGTGATCGGCCCGCTTTCGGACTTCGTCCGCACTAGCCGGCGCGACGCGGAGCTCGCGGAGCGCCTGCTCGGCGAGTGGCTGCACGCCGTGCTGGTGCGGGACGAGTCGGCGGTCGAGGCGATCCGCCGCTGGCACGAGACGGCGCAGCCCGGTCCCCTGGTGCTCCTCCCCACCGTGCCGGGGCCGCGACGCGGGGCGGACGGCCACCCGCTGCAGGACGCGCTGCGCGTGGACGGCCCGGCGGCGGCCTGGGTGCGGGCGCTCCTGGCGGGTCACGAGGTGCTCGACGGCGACGGTGGCCGCGCGTTGCGCCGCGCGAACGGCGCGGTGCTGCTCTCGGGGGCGACCGCAGGCGGCCCGCTGCAGCGGCGCGCCGAGCTCGAAGGACTGGAGCAGGACGTGCGGGAGGCGGCGGCGGCGCGAGCCGGCGTCGCCGAGGCGCTCGAGCAGACGCTCGCGGCCCTCGCCGCAGCCGAGGCGGAGTTCGCCCGGGCGGTCGAGGCGGCGGAGCGGGCGCGCCAGCAGGAGCTCGAGGCGGGCGCAGCGAAGGGCGACGCCGAGCGCGCCGTGGCGCACGCGCAGCGTGAGTCGGCGGACGCGGCGGCGCAGGTGGAGCGGTTGTCCCGCCGCCTGACCGAGGTGGAGGCGCGGCTGGGCGCGCTGCACGCCGAGCTCGAGCGGCACGAAGTCGAGCGCGTGCGGCTCGACGAGCGGCTCGGCACCGAGCGCGCGCGCCTGGTGGACCTGGAGGCGCAGCAGGAGGCGGCCCGCGAGCAGCGGGTCCAGTGGCAGGTGGACGCGGCGCAGGTCGAGGCGCGCCTCACGGCCGCACGGGAGCGCGCGACGCGCGCCGCCGCCGAGGCCGACGCGGCCCGCCGCCAGGGCACCGCCCTCGCCGAAGAGATCGCCGCGCTCGAGGACGATACGACGACCCTCACCGCACAGCAGGCGCAGTGGCAGGATGCCTTGCAGGAGCGGAAGCTCGCCCTGGGGGCGCTGGAATCCGCGGCCCGGGAGGCCGACGCGCAGGTCCAGGCAGTGGAGGCGCGCCTCGCGGAATCCGAGGCGGCGCTCGAAGAGGCGCGCCGCGCCCTCGACGCGCTCGGCGCGGAGGAGCACAAGCTCGAGCTCGAGCGCACCGAGATCCTGGGTCGCAAGCGCGGGCTGGTCGAGCGGGTCGAGACCGAGTGGCGCAAGCCCCTCGACCGCCTGCTCGCCGACGCGCCCGACGTGCCGGGCGACCTCGAGTGGCTCCGCCAGGAGAACGAGCGCCTCAAGGGCGCGATCGACGGCGTCGGCCCCGTCAACGCCCTCGCGGTCGAGGAGCACGCCGAGGAGGTCAAGCGCCTCGAGTTTCTGATGACGCAGCGGGACGACCTCGTCACCGCCCGCCAGTCGCTGCAGCAGGCGGCCCGCGAGATCGATCAAACCGCCAAGACCATGTTCCTCGAGTCGTTCGGCAAGGTGCGCGAGCATTTCCGCACGGTGTTCCAGACGCTGTTCGGCGGCGGCGAGTGCGACGTGCGGCTCGCGAACGAGGACGAGCCGCTCGAGAGCGAGATCGAGATCCACGCCGCGCCGCGCGGCAAGCGCACGCAGCGGATTCACCTGCTCTCCTCCGGCGAGCGCGCGCTCGTCGCGGTGTCGCTCCTGTTCGCGATCTTCCTCACGAAGCCCAGCCCGTTCTGCCTCCTGGATGAAGTGGACGCGCCGCTCGACGACGCCAACGTGGGGCGCTACGTGCGGCTGCTCGCCGAGTTCAAGGACCAGACCCAGTTCATCGTCATCACGCACAACCCGCGCACCATGCAGGCGGCCGACGCCGTGTACGGCGTGACGATGCAGGAGCCCGGAGTCTCGACGATCGTCGGCGTGCGGCTCGGCCAGATGGAACCGGCCTAACCGGCGTGGGCCGGTCCCTCCGGGCCGCGGCGCTCCTCGGGCTCGCCCTGGCGGCGGGCCCCGCGGCGCAGCGGCCCGCGGCGCCTGCGGAGGGGATCGCCGCGCTCGCGCCGGTGGACCCGGTGCTCCCGTCCATCACCCCCGACTTCGCCTGGTCGCCGGACAGCCCGCCCCCGTCTGGTACCGCGTATCGCCTCCGCATCGCCCGGGACTCCGGGCTCACCTACGTCGTCGTCGACACCCTGACCGACACGACCCACTACGCGCTCCGCCGGCCCCTCAAGCCCGGGCGACCACTGTTTTGGCGCGTGGATGCCGCCGGCGCGACGACGGGCGTGGTCGGGCCGATCGCCGTCCCGTCCTGGGCGACGCTCACGACGCTCTCGGCGCCGGGCGGCGTCAACACCGCCGATGACCGGCCGACCTTCACGTGGCGCTCGCCGGCGGTCGCCGTCCCGCCGGGGCCGTTCCGCTATGACCTCTTCGTGCGCCGCGCGGCCGCCCAGTTCGCCGACATCCCCGAGCTGTCGGCCGGTGGCCTCTTGGACACGGCTTACCGAGCGCCCAAGCCGCTCGAGCGAGACGTCGCGTACCTCTGGTCCGTCGCCGCGCACGCAGGCGGCGACACGAGCCTGGCGCGCAGCGCCGGCGTGTTCGTGGTGGTGGACTCGTCGATCCCGCCCGCGACGCTGCTGTATCAGAACTTCCCCAACCCCTTCCCCGGCGCCGGGCGAGACTCGACGTGCCTCTGGTTCGACCTCGCGGTCACGAGCCGCACGGAGCTCACCATCCTCGACCTGCGGGGCAACCCCGTGCGCCACCTGGTGCCGGGCCCCGACTTCGGCCCGATGCTCGCGGCCGGACGCTACGGCCGCGGACCCGCCAGCGGGCCGACGTGCGACGGTCGGCTCGCCTGGGACGGCCGCGCCGACGACGGGCGGGAGGTGCCGCCCGGCGTGTATCTGTACAAGTTGCAGGCGGGGGGAGTAATTCAGTTCAGACGCATCGTCTTCCGCGGAAGGACTCGGTAACGGAATGGAACTGGTGACCGTCGGAACGGGAACCGTCGCCCCATCGGCGAACCGCACCTCGGCGTGCCACTGGGTGAGCCGGGGCGGCCTGAAGATCCTGCTCGACTGCGGGGCGGGTGCGCTGCACCGCCTCGCGCAGTTCGGCCTCCCCTGGCACGACGTCAGCCACGTGATTCTCTCCCACTTCCACCCGGATCACTGGGGCGAGCTGCCGATGCTGGTGTACGCCCTCAAGTACACCACGGTGCCGCCGCGCAAGGACCCGCTCGTGATCCTCGGGCCGCCGGGGGTGGTGCGGCTCGTCAAGGCGCTCGCGGAGGGGTACGGCCCCTGGCTGCTCGATCCCGGATTCCCGATCGGCATCCTCGACGTGCGCGACGGGGAGCCGTTCCCGCTCGACGCGGACGTGAGCCTCGAGACGTTCCCCGTGCCGCACACGCCCGAGAGCGTGGCGCTCTCCCTCACCGCGCCCGAGGGACGTCTCGTGTACACGGGGGACACCGGCCCATCGAGCGAGCTGGCGCGCTGGGCGTCGGGGGCCGACGTGCTGCTCGCGGAGTGCTCCCTGCCGGCGGAGCTGGCGATGGACATCCACCTGACGCCCGAGCAGGCAGGGGAGCTGGCGCGCGATGCGGGCGCGCGCCGGCTCGTCTTGACGCACTTCTATCCCCCGGTAGAAACTTCGGACCCGGCCCGGGCCGCCGGGACCCGCTTCACCGGACCGATCGCGGCGGCGCGCGACGGCGACCGGTTCACCATCGGGGGGGGAGGAAAGTAGCAGTGCTGATCGTGATGCGGCACGGGGCGACGGAAGAGGAAGTGCGGCGCGTCGTCGCGGTGATCGAGGAGATGGGCTACAAGGCCCGGCCCATGCCGGGCGCGCAGCGCACCGCCGTCGGCCTGGTCGGCAACGACGGGCGCGTGGACGCGTCGCGACTCGAGGGGCTGCCCGGCGTGCAGGACGTCATCCACGTCTCGAAGCCCTACAAGCAGGTGAGCCGCGAGTGGAAGGCGGAGAACACCGTCGTGCGCCTCGCGGGCGGCGTCCAGGTCGGCGGGACCGACGTGGTGGCGATCGCCGGCCCGTGCTCGGTGGAAAGCGAGCGGCAGATCATCGACGCGGCCCGCCTCGTCAAGGACGCCGGCGCCGTGATCCTCCGCGGCGGCGCCTGGAAGCCGCGCACCTCGCCCTACTCGTTCCAGGGGCTCGGGAAGCCGGGCTTGAAGCTCCTGGCCAGGGCGCGCGAGGAGACCGGGTTGTTGATCTGCACCGAGGCGATGGACCCCGAGGGCGTGGGCTACGTGGCGGAGGTAGCCGACATCATCCAGCTGGGCGCCCGGAACATGCAGAACTTCTCCCTGCTCAAGGCGGCCGGCCGGGCGAAAAAGCCGGTGCTCCTGAAGCGGGGCATGTCGGCGACCATCGAGGAGCTGCTGCTCTCCGCCGAGTACCTGCTCGCGGAAGGCAACCACGACGTGATCCTGTGCGAGCGCGGCATCCGCGGCTTCGACACCGCAACGCGCAACGTGTTCGACCTCACGGCGATCCCCGTGGTGCACAAGCTGTCGCACCTCCCGATCATCGCCGACCCGTCGCACGGCACCGGGCTGCGCGACAAGGTGATTCCGATGGCGCGCGCCGCAGTGGCCGCGGGCGCGGACGGCATCATGATCGAAGTGCACCCGAACCCCGACCAGGCGCTCTCGGACGGGGCACAGACGCTGTTCCCGGAGCAGTTCGCGCAGCTGATGCGGGAGGTCCGGGTGATCGCGGACGTGATCGGGCGGCGGGTGGCGGA
>DASWDP010000037.1:0-7281 GCA_036395195.1 Gemmatimonadales bacterium
TGCTGTACCACCTGATCGTGCTGCTCGAGGCGAAGCGGCTCCCCCTGGAGCGGGTGCTCGAAGAGCTCGACGCGCGAGCGCGCTGACGTCATGGCGTTCGTCCACCTCCACACCCACAGCGAATACTCCCTCCTCGACGGCGCCAACCGGATCCCCGACCTGCTCGACCGGATCCAGGCGCTGGGTATGGATGCGCTCGCCATCACCGACCACGGCAACCTGCACGGGGCCTGGCAGTTCTACGCCGAGGCCAAGGCGCGCAAGATCCGGCCGATCCTCGGCTTCGAGGCGTATCTCGCGTTCGGGAGCCGCCACAAGCGGGAGCGCCCCACCGACGCACCCGGGCCCTACTCGCACCTCGTTCTGCTCGCCAAGAACCGCACCGGCTACAAGAACCTGATCAAGCTCTCCTCGATCGGATTCCTCGAGGGCTACTACCGCCGGCCGCGGATCGACCGCGAGGTGCTGGAGCGGCATAAGGATGGACTGATCGGCCTCGCCGCCTGCCTCTCCGGCGAGATCGCGCTGTACCTGCGTCAGGGGAACTACGAGACCGCCAAGGCGAGCGCGGAGTACTTCGCGCGCGTCTTCGGCCCGGACGGGTTCTGGCTCGAGGTGCAGGACCACGGGATCGCGGACGAACGGACCGTCACCGCGGGCATGTTCCGGCTGGCGGCCGAGCTCGGCCTTCCGGTGGTCGCCACCAACGACGCCCACTACTTAAGGAAAGAGGACGCCGAGGCGCACGACGTGCTCCTCGCGATCGGTACCGGGAAAGACCTCGACGATCCCAACCGGTTCCGCTTCTTCGGCCAGGAGAGCTACGTCAAATCGGAGCCGGAGATGCAGCTCCTGTTCCGGGACCGTCCCGACGTGCTGGCCGAGACGGCGCGTGTGGCGGCCCTGTGCGAGTTCGACTTCGAGAAGCGGTACTTCCTCCCCCAGTATCCGCGGGCGCCCGAGTTCGCGTCGGACAACGATCAGCTCGTGCACCTCGCGCGCGCGGGCGCGCGGCGGCGCTACGGCGACCCGCTGCCCGCGCCGGTGGAGCAGCGGCTCGACTACGAGCTGGGCGTCATCTCGCACACCGGCTACGCCGGCTATTTCCTCATTGTCTACGACATCGTGCAGGCGGCGAAGGACCGCGGCATCCCGGTCGGCCCGGGACGGGGTTCCGCCGCGGGCTCGCTGGTCGCCTACGCGCTCGGCATCACCGATATCGACCCGCTCCGGTTCGACCTGCTGTTCGAGCGGTTCCTGAACCCCGAACGCGTGTCGATGCCGGACATCGACCTCGACTTCTGCTTCGAGCGCCGTGGCGAGGTGATCCAGTACGTGCGGGAGCGCTACGGCCGCGAGTCGGTGGGACAGATCATCACGTTCGGCACGCTCAAGGCCCGCGCCGCGTTCCGCGACGTGGCGCGCACGCTCCGGGTCGAGCCGGGCGAAGTGGACCGCTTCACCAAGCTGATCCCGGCGGGCCCGGGCGTCGGCGTCACGCTCGCGGAGGCGCCGGAGAAGTCGCCGGAGCTCCGCGCCCTCGCGCGCCAGGACGAGCGGGTGCGCAAGGTCCTGGATCTCGGGCGTCGCATCGAAGGCCTCGCGCGTCACGCGTCCGTGCACGCGGCGGGCGTCGTGATCGCGCCGGGGCCGCTCACCGACTACGTCCCCGTCTGCCTCGCCCCTCAGGAGGCCGACGCGATCATCACCCAGTACGACATGGTCGCCCTCGAAAGGGTCGGGATGCTGAAGATCGACATCCTGGGGCTCAAGACGCTGACGGTGATCCACGACGCGGGGCGGATGGTCGAGGAGCGGCACGGCCTGCGGCTCGACTTCGACGCGCTCGACCTCGACGATCCCCAGGTCTACCGGCTGCTCGGCTCGGGCCGGACGGCCGGCGTCTTCCAGTTCGAGTCCCCGCTCGCCACCGACTGCCTGCGCAACATGAAATGCGACCGGTTCGACGACCTGGTCGCCACCAACGCGCTGCTCCGGCCCGGCCCGCTCGACACGGGAATGCACCTCGTCTTCATCAACCGCAAGCTCGGCCGCGAGCCGGTGCGCTACCCGCACCCCGCGGTACGGGAGATCCTCGAGCCGACGTACGGCGTCATCACCTATCAGGAGCAGGTGATGCGGATCGCCAACGTGCTCGCCGGTTTCTCGCTTGCCGAAGCCGACGTGCTGCGCAAGGCGGTCGGCAAGAAGGACCAGGAGCTGATCCAGCAGGAGCTCGGCCGGTTCGTGGAACGCGCCGTTGCGCTCGGGCACGACCGGCGCGCGATCGCGGACATCGCGGCCCAGATCGAGACGTTCGGCCGCTACGGCTTCAACAAGTCGCACGCGGTGGCGTACTCGGTGCTGTCGTACCGGACCGCGTGGCTCAAGGCGCACTACACGCCGGAGTTCATGTCGGCGCTGCTGTCGTCGGAAATCGGCAACACCGACAAGGTGGTGCAATACATCAACGAGGCACGCGAGCTGGGGCTCGAGGTGCTGCCGCCCGACGTCAACGAGTCCGGGTTCAAGTTCACCGTCGTGGGCGACCGGCGTATCCGGTTCGGGCTCGGCGCGATCAAGAACGTGGGCGCGGGCGCGATCGAGTCCATCCTCGCCGGCCGCGGGGCGGGCGGGCCCTACCGCTCCCTCGTCGACGTGTGTGAGCGCATCGACCTGCGGCTCTGCAACAAGCGCGTGCTCGAGGCGCTGATCGACGCCGGGGCGTGCGACTCGCTCGGCGGGCATCGGGCCCAGCTCGTGGCGGCGCTCGATGCGGCCTTCGCCGAAGCCCAGGCGCGCCAGGCAGAGCGCACCAGCGGCCAGCATGCGCTCTTCGGAGGAGAAACTCCGAGCCCCGAGCCCCGAGCCCCGAGCCCCGACGTCCCTCCCTGGACCGAGCACGACCGCCTGGTTCGCGAGAAGGCCGTGCTCGGGTTCTTCATCTCCGGCCACCCCCTCGCGCGCTACCGCGTGGAGGTGGAGCTTTTCGGGACGCGCACCACGGCCACGCTGGGGCAGTGGAGCGACCAGAAGGTCCGGGTCGCGGCCGTGGTGACGGTGGTGAAGCGCCAGGTCTCGAAGAAGTCGGGCGCCGAGTACGCGCGCCTCACGCTCGAGGATTTTCACGGCACCGCCGAGGCGCTCGTGTTCCCGGAGGCGTGGGCGAAGCTGAACGAGGTCATCCGGCTCGATCGCGCGCTGCTCCTCACGGGCAGCTACAGCGGCCGCGACCGGGACGAGGAGCAGGCGCCGTTCATCGTCGAGGCCGCCCAACCGCTGGATGAGCTGCGGGCGACCGGCGCGATCGGCGTGGCGCTCACGTGGTCGCCCGCGGCGCCCCCGCCCCCCGACGCCACGCGCGCGGTGGCGGCGCTGTGCGCGGCGCATCCCGGGTCCGCGCCCGTGCTGGTGGAGTGGGATCCTCACCCCCCATCCCCCTCTCCCTCCGAGTCCTCACCCCCTGACCCCTTCTCCCTTCGGGAGAGGGGGGACGACCGTAACGGCGCCGTCCGCTTGCGCAGCCGGTCGCTCAAGGTTGACGTGGGGGACGATCTGCTGGCGGGGCTCCGGGACCTGCTCGGGCCCGAGCACGTGCATCTGGTGAGGACGACCTGACCGATGGCGACCCACACGCTGGATTTCGAGCGCCCGCTGCTCGAGCTGGAGCGCCAGATCGAGGAGATGAAGCGCGTCGCGGGCGAGACGGCCGTGGACGTCGCGAAGGAGCTCGCCCCGCTCGAGAAGAAGCTGGCGGAGCTGCGCGCCGAGATCTACAAGAACCTGACGCCGATGCAGCGCGTCCAGGTGGCCCGGCACCCCAAGCGGCCCTACACGCTCGACTACGTCAATACCGTGTTCACCGACTTCGTCGAGCTGCACGGCGACCGGCTGTTCCGGGACGACCCCGCCATGGTGGGCGGGTGGGCGCGGCTCGACGGGATGAGCGTCATGCTGATCGGGCACCAGAAGGGGCGCGACACGAAGGAGAACCTGCGCCGCAACTTCGGCATGGCCCACCCCGAGGGCTACCGCAAGGCGATGCGCCTGATGCGCCTCGCCGAGCGCTTCCGCGCGCCGGTGATCACGCTGGTGGACACGCCCGGAGCCTACCCCGGGCTCGGGGCGGAGGAGCGGGGCCAGGCGGAAGCCATCGCCCGCAACCTGGTCGAGATGGCGACGCTCCGGACGCCGATCATCACGGTGGTCATCGGGGAGGGCGGCTCGGGCGGCGCGCTCGCCGTCGGCCTCGCCGACCGCGTGCTGATGCTCGAGAACTCGGTGTACTCCGTCATCTCCCCCGAAGGTTGCGCGGCCATCCTGTGGAAGGACGCGACCCAGCGGGAGCGGGCGGCCGAAGCCCTGAAGATCACGGCCGAAGACCTGCTCGAGCTGGGGGTGATCGACGAGATCATCCCCGAGCCGGCGGGCGGCGCCCACGCCGACCCCGAGGGCGCGGCCGAAGCCCTGGGCGAGGCGCTGCGGCGTCATGCGCGCCAGCTGCGGAAGATCAGGATCGAGAAGCTCCTGAAACGCCGCGAAGAGAAGTATCTTTCGATGGGCGCATTGAGCGAGAAATGACTTGACGGACGTCGTCGAAGTCCGGTTCAAGGGGAACCGCAAGGAGTTCTTCACCTGGCCGTCCGCGGAGCCGCTCGCGCTCCACGATCCCGTGATCGTGGAGGTCGAACGGGGACAGGATTTGGGCCGGGTGTCGGCGCTCGGTCCCGTGGCCGCGCGGAAGTGCGGTGGGAGCTGCAGCGGGTGCAGCCTCGCCGCGGCCGCGCCTGCCGCGCCGCCCGAGCGCCGCATCCTGCGCCGCGCGACGCCGGACGACGAGGGCGTCGCCGACCGGCTCCACGGCGAAGAGGACACCGCCCGCCGCACGGTGATGGAGCGAGTCAAGCAGCACGCCCTCCCGATGAAGGTCGCCGACGCCGAGTGGCAGTGGGACCGGAAGAAGCTCACCGTGTACTTCACGGCCGAGCAGCGCGTGGACTTCCGCGCGCTGGTGCGGGACCTCGCGGGCCTGTTCCGCGCGCGGATCGAGCTGCGCCAGATCGGGGCGCGCGACGAGGCCAAGCGGCTCGACGGCGTGGGGCGCTGCGGGCGCCAGTTCTGCTGCTCGAGCTGGCTGCCCGAGCTGCGGCCCGTGAGCCTGTCGCTCGCCAAGGACCAGCACCTGTCGCTCAATCCGTCCCAGATCTCGGGCGGCTGCGGCCGGCTGCTCTGCTGCCTCCGCTACGAGCACGACTTCTACGTGCAGACGCGCAAGCGCTTCCCCAAGGAAGGCAAGGTGCTGCGCACGAGCGTGGGGCTCGAGAAGGTGCTCGCGGTGGACATCTTCCGTGAGACCGTCACGTTGCGGACCGACGCCGGCGACACGCGCGTCGTGGCGCTCGAGCGGCTGAAGGAAGAAGTTGCCTAAGTTCTACCTCACGACGGCGATCGATTATTCGAACGGCGAGCCGCACCTCGGCCACGCCCTCGAGAAGCTCGGCGCCGACTGCATCGCGCGCTATCACCGCCTGCGCGGCGACGCCGTCCACTTCGTCATGGGGATGGACGAGCACAGCCAGTCCGTGATCCAGGCCGCGGCCCGCGCGGGCGTGAGCCCGCAGGCGTGGGTCGATCGCATGGCCGATACGTTCGCCGAGTACTGGCGCCGGCTCGACTGCAGCCACGACGATTGGATCCGCACCACCGAGCCGCGGCACGCCCGCACCGTCACCGCGCTGCTGGAGCGCATCCGGCAGCGCCGGCCGCAGGACCTGTTCGAGGCGGAATACGAAGGGCTGTACTGCACCGGCTGCGAGGAGTTCAAGACCGGCGCGCAGATCGTCGACGGCCACTGCATCGAGCATCCCACGCTCGAGCTGATCCCGACGCGGGAGCGCAACCACTTCTTTCGCTTGAGCGCGTACCGCGACGCCGTGCTGGAGCGCATCCGCTCCGGCGCCATCAGCGTCGAGCCCGGGATCCGCCGCAACGAGGTCGTGCGGCTGCTCGAGGCCGGCCTGCAGGACATCTCCATCTCGCGGCAGCGCCAGCCGTGGGGCATCCCCTTCCCCGGCGACCCGCAGCAGACGGTGTACGTCTGGTTCGACGCCCTGATCAACTACCTCTCGGCCACCGGCTTCCCCGACCCCGGTTTCGAGCGGCTGTGGCCCGCCGACCTCCACGTCATCGGCAAGGGCATCACGCGCTTCCACTGCGTGATCTGGCCCGCGATGCTGCTCGCGGCGGAGCTCCCCCCGCCCCGCGCGGTGTGGGCGCACGGCTACGTGCAATGGTCGGGCGCCAAGATGAGCAAGACCGCCGGCACGGCGGTCAGCCTGGGCGACGCGATCGACTACCACGGCGCCGACGCGCTGCGCTACTTCCTGTTGCGCGAGGTCGGCTTCGAGCACGACGGCGACTTCACGTGGGAGCGCTTCGACGCGCGCTACACCGCGGACCTCGCCGACACGCTCGGTAATCTCGTGAAGCGCTCGCTCGACATGATTCACCGATACCGCGGCGGCGCCGTGCCCGCGGCGAAGCGCCGCGCGGGGCCGCTCGCGGACGCCGCCCGCGAGGAGGTCGCCGCGTACCAGCGCGCGATGGACGGCAATCGCCTGGAGGAGGGTGCGGCGCGGTGGATGGAGCTCGCCGCGCGCGCCAATCGCCACATTCAGGAGACCGCTCCGTGGGAGCTCGCGAAAGCGGGCAAGGATGCCGAGCTCGACGACGTGCTCGCGAGCCTCGCGTGCACCGTCGCGCGACTCGCGGTGCTGTCGGGGCCGTTCCTTCCGGCGACGGCCGCCACCATCTGGTCGCTGTTCGAGGGCGCGCCCCCGCTCGCCGGCGTCCGGCTGCAAGACCTCGCCGGGCTTGACGTTTCCGGCCGCCCGGTCGCCAAGCCCCCGATTCTCTTCCCCAAGCCGAAGCCCGCCCCGGGAGCCTCACCCCCTGGCCCCCTCTCCGCGTTGCGGAGAGGGGGAACGCAGAGCTGAGATACTGCCCAAACACGTGTGACCTGGCTCACGGTCCGCCGTTGTTGACGCACGCGGGCTCGAACCCTACTTTAGTCTTCCACTCGGGAACCGGATCCCGACGCCCTGTCCGGGTTCTCCTCCGCGAACGTTTGACGCGAGGTCGCCGCAGGCTGATGCGCAAGAAGGCGGAGCGACGCTGGACGGTCATGCTGGTGCCCCACGGCTCGGGCTCTTCCCGCGCCGTGGAGCTCTCGCAGACGGCCATCAAGGCACTGGTCGGGATCGGCAGCGTGGTCGCGCTGAC
>DASWDP010000038.1:0-2704 GCA_036395195.1 Gemmatimonadales bacterium
TGGGGATCGCGGAGCGCGGCTATCGCGTGGTGGTGAACACCAACCCCGACGGCGGGCAGACGGTGTTTCACCTCCATCTGCACTTGTTGGGTGGGCGCCCGATGACGTGGCCGCCGGGATAACGGGGTTGCACCTCGTCCCGGCCGGGGCTAAGTTTTTGCGTTCATCACAGTTACCGAGATCGCATGCCGGAAGTCATCATTCATGATGACGAGAGCTTCGAGCGTGCCCTGAAGCGCTTCAAGAAGAAGTGCGAGAAGGCGGGGATCCTGTCCGACCTGCGGAAGCACCGTCATTACGAGAAGCCCAGCGAGCGGCGCAAGCGTAAACTGAACGCGGCGCGCCGCAAAAGCCGGCGCACGCGTCCGGCCTGACGTGGCGAGCTTGCCCGAGCGGCTGCGTGCCGCGATGAACGAGGCCCGGAAACACCGCGATCAGGCGCGCACGCTCCTCCTCTCCACGATCCTCGCAGACCTCAAGAACCGCGAATTCGAGCTCCAGCACCTCCTCTCCGACGACGAGGCGGCCGAGGTCCTGCGGCGCGGGATCAAGCGGCGGCGCGAGGCGGCGGAGCAGTATGCCGCCGCCGGCCGTCCGGACCGCGCCGCCGCGGAGCTCGCGGAAGTGAAGATGCTCGAAGAATTCCTCCCCGCGGCCGTGGACCCCGAGGAGATCCGCCGCGCCGTGCGCGACGCGATCGCCGGGGGCGCCAGGGATCTCGGGAAAGTCATGGGACAGGTGATGCCGCAATTCAAAGGACGGGCGGACGGCAAGGTCGTGAACCAGATCGCCCGCGAGGAGCTGGCGGCGGCCGTATGAGCCTCGAGGGAGGGGTCGCCCCCTCCGTGCTGGAGACACTGGAGTTTCCTGCCGCGCTGGAGCGGGTGGCGGCGCACGCCGCCGGTCCGCTCGGCGCCGCCCGGGTTCGCAGCCGTACTCCCGCCACCGCCGTCGAGCCGATCCGCGCCGCGCTCGCCCAGGTCGCCGAGCTGGCGGCGCTGCTGCTCACCGACGACACGATCCGCGCCGAGCCGGTGCCCGACATCGGCCCGGCGCTCGCGCTGCTCGCCGTGCCGGGGAGCGCGCTCGAAGGCCCCGCGCTCGCCGAGCTGGGCCGGGCGCTCGCCGCCGCGCGCGTCGTCGCGGGGGACCTCGCCCGGCTCGCGGCCGCCGCGCCGCGCACCGCCGCGCTGCGGGTCGAGCCGCCGCCCAAGGAGCTCGAGAAGCGGCTGGCCGCGTCCCTCGACCCGGAGGGCCGCGTGCTCGATGCGGCGTCGCGCGCCCTCGCCCGCGCGCGCCAGGGGGTCCGCGAGGCGCGCCAGCGGCTGGTCGCGAAGCTCGAGACGATCCTCGGCGCCCTCGACCCCGCGGAGCGCGCGCCCGACGCGAGCGTCACCGTGCGGGGCGGCCGCTACGTGATCCCCGTGCGCAGCACCGCCCGCGCCCGCGTCGGCGGCATCGTGCACGACGAATCGGCGACGCGCGCCACGGTGTTCGTCGAGCCCCCCGAGGTGATCGAGCTCGGCAACGCGCTGCGCGCCCACGAAGCGGACGAGCAGCGCGAGGTGCTGCGCGTGCTGCGCGAGCTGACCGATCTGCTGCGCCCGCACCGCGACACCGTGGCGGCGGCGTGGGAGATGTGCATCGCGTTCGACGACCTGTGCGCCCGCGCCCGCTACGCCGTCGAGGTGAACGGATTCGCGCCGGCGCTCGGGACCGGACCGCTCGCGATCCACGGCGGCCGGCATCCGCTGCTGGTCGCGGGCGACCATCCCGTCGTGCCGTTCGACCTGGAGCTCGCCCCCGACGAGCGCACCGTCCTCGTCTCCGGGCCCAACACCGGCGGGAAGACGGTGATGATCAAGGCGGTCGGGCTGCTGTGCCTCATGACGCAGAGCGGGATCATCCCGCCGCTCGGGCCGCAGTCCACGCTGCCGGTGTTCGACGCCGTGTTCGCGGACATCGGGGACCGCCAGTCCATCGCCGCGAGCCTCTCGACCTTCTCGGCGCACGTCGCGGTGCTGCGCGACATCCTGGAGAAAGACGGGGCCGGCGCGGGATCGCTCGTACTGCTCGACGAGATCGGGAGCGGCACCGATCCGGCCGAGGGCGGTGCGCTCGCGGCGGCGGTCCTGAAGACGCTCACCCGCCGCCGCGCCGTCACCCTGGCGACGACCCACCTGGGCGCGCTGAAGAAGCTCGCCGCCGAGACGGTCGGGATCGTGAACGCCTCGCTCCAGTTCGACGCCGAGACGCTCACGCCCACGTATCGGCTGCTCAAGGGCGTCCCCGGGCGCTCGTACGGCCTCGCCATCGCGCGCCGGCTCGGCGTCGCGCTGGAGGTGCTGGACGAGGCGGAGCGCGCCATGCCCGACGCCGAGCGGGCGCTGGATGCGCTGCTCGCCACCGTCGAGGCGCGGGCGCGGGACCTCGAGGCGAAGGAGCGGGAGCTCGCCGCCCGCGATGCGGCGCTGCGGGAGGACGCCGCGAAAGTCGACGCGCGGGCGGACGAGGTGGCGGCACGCGAGCGTGAGATCAAGGCGCGCGCCCAGACACTCGAGCGCGCGGCGCGCGACCAGGCGCGCGCGTACCTGCTCGAGGCCCGCAAGAAAGTCGAGGAGGCGCTCGGGCGCGCGCGGGCGGCGGTAGACGAGGCGACGGCACGCGAAGCGAGACGGCTCGTCGAGAAGGCGATAGAAGAGAC
>DASWDP010000039.1:0-9107 GCA_036395195.1 Gemmatimonadales bacterium
CGTGTCGAACCCGTCGAGCGAACCGTCGAGCGGCGGCGGCTCGCTCACCCGCAGCGCCGCGCCGAGGGCCGGCGTCGGCCGGTCGAGCTCGAGCAGCGGCGCGAACGGCGGCTCGGGCTCGCGCGCGCCTCCCAGCCGCACGCGTCCCCCCCCCCGCGCCGGTGTCGACGTCCCCGCCGGTGGCGGTGGCGGTGTGACGGTGGATCCCCTGCGCCGTGTCCACCTCGATCACCCCGCCCTGCGCCCGCACGCCCCGCACGGCCGGCGCGTCGCCGACCGGCTCCAGCACCGTCACGATCCGCGCACTGCGCCCCCGGGCGCGCACGACGTAAAACGTCTCCCGTTTCCCGGCTCCCGGCTTTCCAGGCCCGTCCGCGCGCAACAGCTCGCCGTCGAACAGGAGAAACGCCTTGAGCACGCGTGAGCCGGCGGCGAACTCCAGCACGACCGGTCCGGCGCCTGCCGGGACCAACCGCTCCACCCGCGATACGAACTCGTCTGCGATATCGGCCGCCGTCCACGTCCCCCGTCCCCCGTCTCCCGGCCCCCGAAAGTGCCACGGCAGCTCGATGACGCGCTCTCCGCGGCTCGCGAGCTCGACCACGTCGAGCACGTACCCCGGACCCGATACGACGGTGCGCGTCACGTCCCGGTAGCGGCCCCGGGCCCAGGCCCAGTCACTTCCCGCGTCGAACGTTTCGCACGTCGCGTCGCCCTCCTTCTCCCTGAGCGGCTGGGACGCGCCGTCCAACCGGGGCGCGTTGTGGGCCAGCGTCGAGCGGTACCAAAAGAGATCGCGCGTCACGTAGGACCCCGCGCCCGCATCGGCGAGCCAATGCACCCCATCGGCGTGGAGCGTGAGGTGCAGGCGGTCGGGATGGCCGTGCCCGCCCCCCAGGGGACCGCACTCGAGGCTCACGTAGCGCGTCCCTCCGGCGGTGCGCAGCACGGCGAGCCCCTGCGACTCGAACAACACGCTGCCGGGAGACCAGGGCGGCGCGTCGGGAAGCTCGGGCGTCATGTCGAGCAAGGACCACCATGAGAGCGTGAGGCGGGACGGGGGACGGGGGACGGGTTGCGTCGGTGCGTCGTGGAGATACGACTCGAACACGTCAGGCACCACGGCAGGGGTGCTGTAGAGCGCCCTCAGCCAACTCGCGAGCCCACTCGTCCCCCGTCCCTCGTCCCCCATCCCAGCTTTCGCTAGCCCGATCTCCCACAGCTCGAGGTACATCGGTTGCGCGAGCGAGACCCCGAAGCGCGAGTCCTTGCGCGCCGGGAACGTGAAATCGGGGAGGGCGGACCGCGCCGGCGCGAGCAGCGCCGCGATCACGCGCTCGGCGAGCCGTGGCTCGGCATGGATGTCCACTCCCGCCTCGCGCGCCCACGCGGCGCCGGTGAGCAACCCGCGCAGCGCGAACAGGTGATAGTTCTCCCCCTCGTACCACATCCCGTCCCGTCCGAAGCCCCGGAGCAGGTGCGCGAGCAGCCCCGTCTGGCCCTCGACCGCGCGGCGGGCGAGTCCCTCGTCTTCGAACCACACGGCGATCGCCGCCAGCGCGGCGTTGTTCCAGGTCTGCCGGTTCGAGAACCCCTCGTCGAACTCCCCGATGAGATTCGCCGCCTCGTCGGCCACTTGGGTCACGCCCTGTGCCGCGGCGTCGTCGAGCCGCCCAGACTCGCGCAGCAGCATCGCCGTGGCAAGGTAGTTGCAGATCCAGAGCGACTCGAGATAGGTGGAGAAGAACAGCCGGCTGGGCCCGAGCACGTTATCACGGTTCGGATAGCGCAAATAGGTCCGGGCGTAAGCCCGGAGGATCTCAGCCGCCCGGGCGCCCGCCGCGTCATTGCCCCCCAGCGCCGCCAGCGTCGCGAGGTGCGCGGCGCGCTCCGCGAGCCAGAGATGCTGGTATCGCGCCCAGTGGCGATCGTGACGCTCCCCGCTGAGCGTCTTGCCGCAGCGCGGGCAGCGGTGCTCGCGCGGGCTCCACGGGTCGAAGGCGAGCGGCATGCCGTCGCCGGGACACACGCCGCCGTCGGTCGAGAGCAGTGCCTTCTCCTCCGGGACGGGCGGCATCCGCGCGAGCACCGGCGCCGCGCGCTCGGTGAGATGCGCGAGCAGCGCGGCGAGGTCGGGAGAGCGCGCGACCTCCTGCCGCCGCGCCGCGAGCCGCTCCGCCGTCACCATGCCCGCACCCCTTCGGCCGCCCACCGCGCCGGCAGGACGGTCGCACCGGCCGCGCGCGCCGCGGCGACCGCCGGTGCCGGATCGTCGCCCGTCACGAAAAACATCGACCCCCCGGCTCCCAGGCCCGCCCCCTTCCCGCCGAGCGCGCCGGCGGCCGCCAGCGCGCGCTCGAGCCGCGCCATCTCCGCCGTGCGCACGTCCGGGTCGAGCGCCTGCTGGTGCCTCCAGCCCTCGGCGAGCAGTGCCCCCACCCGCGCGAGGTCCGCGGCGCGCAGCGCCTCCACCATCGCCTCCGCCGCGTCCTTGACGGCGCGCAGCGCGCCCGTCACCCCGTCGTCACCGCGCTCGCAGGCGGCGGCCACGCGGGTGAGCGCCGCGCCCGCGGCGGCCGGGCGGCCGGTGTAGCACAGCACCGTCTGCCGCTCCAGCGCCGCCGCGAACGCCGGATCGAGGGTGATCGGCTCCGTCCCCACGTCGGGATCACGGAAGCTCAGCCGCTGGAACCCCCCGAGGGCGGCGGCGAAGTGATCCTGCTTGCCGCCCGGCACCTTTCGCTCCACCGCCTCCAGGTACCACGCCTGCTCCGCGATCTCCCGCTCGGAGAGCCGCTCGGTGCGCGCGAGCGCCAGCGCTGCGACGAGCGCCACGTCCGTCGCGCCCGCGCCGCCCAGGCCGCTCCCCGCGCCCGCCGGCGCGTCCGATCGCGTGGTGAGCGTACACGTCGCCTGCACCGGGAACATCCGCAGGGCCGCCTTGAGCGCGTCGAGCCGGCCGTCGAGAACCAGGCCGCCCGAGTTCGCGCATTCGAGCTCCTGGCCCAGCTCCTCCGACACCAGCTTGATCCGCGGGCCGCCCAGCCGCAGCTCGACCCGCGCCGTGAGGGCGATCGCGGCGGTCACCACGATTCCACCCTCGCGCGCCGAGAACGGCGGCACGTCGGTCCAGCCGCCCGCCAAGTCGAGGCGCAGCGGCGCGGCGGCGTGAAACCCGCTCGGCAGCTCGCGGCGCCCCCCCCTCACGGCGCCACCCACCAGTCGGCGACCGTCGCGAGCTCGCCCCGCAGGTCCATGCGGACCCCCTGCACCCGCCGGTTCATCCCCTGCACGCCGCGCGCATGATAAAGGAAGGCCACGGGGAGGGAGTCCCGGAACAGGCGCTGGGCCCGCGCCGGGTCGTCGAGCGGGGGGGCCCGCAGTCCGGCGAGGTCGGCGAGCGTGCCGAGATAGCCGAGGCCCGCATCGCCCGGGGTGCCCAGCACCGCGGCCTCGAAGTCGTGGCGGCGGGGATTCACCCGATCGAGGAACGCCGTCAGCTCGAGCTGGCGGATGGACACGTCGAACCCGACGGTCGCGAGGCGCGCCTGGAGCATCTGCTCGAGGGCCGCCTCGCCGCTGCCGACGGTGAGCAGCTCGAACGCGATCCGCC
The DNA here is from genome assembly GCA_036395195.1 of Gemmatimonadales bacterium. GTDB lineage: Bacteria > Gemmatimonadota > Gemmatimonadetes > Gemmatimonadales > GWC2-71-9 > AG41. Next base: position 3,614 of record DASWDP010000039.1, read on the forward strand.
GGCCGCCGAGCAGGCGGCGCGCCGAGTCGGGATTCGTGGCGACCGGGCGCACGGCGACGTAGCCGGGCACACCGGCCGCCACGGGGCCGTCCGCGACCGCGCCGAACCCGTAGAGGTAGCCGTCGACGATCTCCTGGCGGTCGATCGCGAGCGCGACGGCGAGCCGTACGCGCGGGTCGTCGAAGGGCGGGCGCCGGGTATTGAACACGATGCCGTACGGAAGGATCAGCGGGTAGTCGAGGACGCGGAGCGCGAGGTTCCGGCGCACGAACCCCGCGTGGGCGGGCTGGATGCCGGCGAAGTCGATCTCCCCCGCGGTGAGCGCGGCGAGCTTCGTGGTGGGCTCGTCCACGACGACCACGATCAGGCGCTCGAGCCGTGGCGGGCCGCCGAGCGCGGGCGGGAACGCGGAATCGGCGGCGAACACCCAGCGCCGGTTCGACTCGTGCGCCACGAAGCGGAACGGTCCGTTCCCCACCGGATGCTCGTTCCACGCCGCCTGGCGCAGCGCCGCATGCGGCACGGAGTCGAGCAGGTGCGCCGGGAGGATCGCCAGGTCGGTCAGCACGTCCGGCACGTCGCGCTGCGGCTGGGTGAACCGCAGGATCACGGTCGAGTCGTTCGGGTCGTCCACGAACGCGACGCCCGCGAGGTCGTTGAGCCGCGGGTAGCCGGTGGCGGGGTCGCGCGCCGTGTTGATCGTCCACGCCACGTCGCGCGCCGTGGTCGGCACGCCGTCGTGCCAGCGGACCCCCGGCGCGAGCCGGAAGATGAGGGTGCGCCGCTCGGGACCCCACGTCCACACTCGCGCCAGGTACGGCCGCGGGGTGAGCGTCGAGTCGTAGCGCACCAGGGTCGTGAGCAGCACGTAGCGCTGCAGCTGCTTCGCCAGCGGATGCACGGTGAGCAGCGGGTTGATGCTCTGCAGCTCGGCGCCCGAGGCGTACACGACGGTGCGCCCGCGGCGCGCGGGACTCTCGCACCCGCCCCCCGCCCCGCCTCCGAGCACGGCCACCGCCAGGGCGGCCCACAGCGTTCGTCGCGGCACGCCCGGATTCTAGCGGCGCCCGGAAGGGCGCGCGAGATTCCGCCCATGTTCGCGAGGCTCGCGCGTCGGGCCGCGACCGGGCTCGCCGTCGTGGCGGGCGTGGTCACGCTGACGTTCTTCCTGCTCCGGCTCGCCCCCGGGGATCCGGTCGAGCGGCTGCTGGGGCCGGCGGCGACCCCGGCTCAGCTCGCCGCCCAGCGCCGCGCGCTCGGCCTCGACCGGCCGCTCGCCGCCCAGTACGTGGGGTGGCTCGGCCGGTTCGCGCGCGGGGACTGGGGCCGGAGCATCGCCACCGGCCGCCCCGTGCGCACGCTGCTCGGCGAGGCGGTGCCCGCCACCGTCGAGCTCGTGGGATTGTCGCTGGTGCTCAGCTACCTGCTTGGCCTCGCGGTCGGCGCCGTGCAGGCCACGGCGGGCCCGCGGGTCGACACCGCGCTGTCCGTGACGACCGTGACCCTGTTCGCGCTCCCGGGCTACTGGCTCGGGCTCATGCTGGTGATGGCGTTCACCTACTGGGCACGCTGGCTCCCCGCCTTCGGCGCCGCCGGGCTCGACGCCGACCTCCTCACCGGCTGGAGCGCCCTCGCCGACCGGCTGCGCCACCTCGCCCTGCCGCTCGCCACCCTCACGCTCATCGGCGTCGGCGGCACGGCGCGCTTCGTGCGCGGCGCCATGCTCGACGTGCGGAGCCAGCCGTTCGTGCGGACCGCCGAGGCGAAGGGACTTTCGCCGTCGCAAGTCACACGACGCCACGTTGCACGCAATGCTTTGATCCCGGTGATCACGTTGCTCGGGCTCTCGCTGCCAGCGCTGTTCTCGGGCGCCGTGTTCGTCGAGGCCGTCTTCCTGTGGCCGGGCGTGGGGCGTAAGCTCGTCGAGGCCGTCCAGGCGCGGGACTACCCCGTCGCGATGGCCGCGACGGCCGTGAGCGCGAGTCTGGTCGTGCTCGGGAACTTCCTCGCCGACGCGGGGCTCGCCTGGATCGACCCGCGCATCCGGCACGCGGAGCGCGGGACATGAGGCCGCTGCTGCGCGACCGCCGGGCGGCGTTCGGTGCCGCCGTGCTCGCGATCGTCGCCGTCGCGGCGCTCGCCGCGCCCCTCGTCTCGAGCGGCGACCCGACCGCGCAGCGCGACGTCGCCGCGACGCGCTTCGTGCCGCCCCTCGCGACCGACGGGCACGGCATGTTCCACCCGCTCGGCACCGACCGCTTCGGGCGCGACGTGTGGACCCGCCTGGTGTACGGCGCGCGCGTCTCCCTCGGCGTGGGGGTGCTGGCCGTCCTGCTCTCGATCGCGATCGGCCTCGCGGTGGGCGCGGCGGCGGGCTACTGGGGCGGGCCGGTGCGGGCGCTGCTGCTGGGCGTCACCGATTTCGCGCTGGCGGTGCCGCGGGTGGTCCTGCTCCTGCTCCTCGCCGCCGTGTGGCGGCCGAGCGCGGCGCTCGTGATCGTCGTGCTGGGGCTGACGGGATGGATGTCGGTCGCGCGGCTCGTGCACGGCGAAGTGCGCGCCCTCGCCGCCCGCCCGTTCGTCGAGGGCGCGCGCGCCCTCGGCGTCGCGCGGCTGCGCGTGCTGTGGCGTCACATCTTGCCCAACGCCCTCACCCCCGTGATCGTCGCGGCGGCGCTCGGCGTCGGCAACGCGATCATGCTGGAAGCGGGCCTGTCGTTCCTGGGCCTCGGTGTCCAGCCACCTACGCCGTCGTGGGGTAACATGATCGCCTCGGGCCGGGACACGCTGGTCAACGCGCCGTGGGTGGCGACGGCGCCCGGGGTCGCGCTGGTGCTCGTGGTCGTCGCGTGCACGCTGCTGGGAGACGCCGTGCAGGACGCGCTGAATCCGTCGTTCGTCATCCGTCGTCCGTAGCCGCGGTGCAGTTACGGACAACGGATGACGGATTACATCGCCAGCTCTCGCAGCACCTCCTCGTCCAACTCGTGCCCGCCGTCGAACGGGATCTGCCGACAGGGTATGTCGTGTTGCCGCAGCCGCTCGGTGATGCCGGCGACGACCTTGGGAGTGATGAACTCGTCGGATCGGCCGTACACCAGCGACAGTCGCGCGGCGCGGAGCCTCCCCACCACCGTCGCCGGCGTGAGGTCGAGGTCGGGCGGGAATTCGCCACCCCAGAGCACGAGTCGATCGATCCGCGCTTTCCCCAGCGCCACCCAGCGGCTCACCGTCGCCGCCCCCTGGGAAAAGCCCAGCGCCGTGACCCGCGGGGCGGCGCGCGCCATAGGCCCGAGCACTTCGGCATGCAGCGCATCCAGGTAGCGCACGTAGTCGTCGATGTCGTTGAGCCGATCCTCGCGCGTCATCCACGTCGCGCCGACCTTGCGCTCCTTCGCCGGCACCGCGGCGTCTTCCAGGTAGAAGCGCGATAGCGCCTCGGGCGCTACGAGGTACCGCGTCCCGTCGTCGAGGACGCGAAATTTTTCCAGGAAGCGCGCCGCGAGCTGCCCGTAGCCGTGGCACACGAACCAGACCTCCGCCGCCCCGCGCGGGCCGCCACCCAGCGTGAAATAACGCGCGGAGCGCGTTACGGAGATCCGATGTTCTTCCAAACGCCCCTCCCCAATGCGGAATGCGGAATTTGGAATGCGGAATGTAAACGTGGGCGTCGAGCAGCGAACGACCTTGCCCTCCAATTCCGCATTCCGCACTTCGCATTCCGCATTTGATTCACGTCACCAGGATCGTCACGATCTCGTGCGGCTCCGCTGCGAAGCGCACCGTTTTCCCCCGGCCCTCGAGCACCAGCGCCACCGACTCCCGCTCGTCGGCGCGCACCCGGTGCGCGCTCTTCACGGAGTCCCCGAAGGTCCACGCCCCCGCGGCCTTCCGGTCCGTGGCGTTGTAGCAGCGCAGCAGGAGGGGTGATCCCTGCTGCGCCGGCTTCACCGCCGAGAGCACCAACCCCGAGCCCTCGAGCGTGACGTCCACGGCGGCGGGCGCGAGCGCGGCGGCGTCGCGCAGCCAGAAGCCGCGCACCGGCAGGAACGCGTCCTCCCAGAGCTCCGGGATCGCGTCCCCCCGCTCCAGCTCGGCCTGCGCGACGGGCACGATCGCCAGCTCCACGCGGCTCGCCCCGAGGCATTGCGCGAGCGGCGTCGCCGTGGCCCAGCCCGCATGTCCCGGGCGCGTCGGCAGATCGCCGCGCGACAACTCGCCGACCGCGCGCAACAGCGTCATCACCAGGTCGCCCCCGGCGGTCCATTCGTACTCGAAGAACCCGGGAGCGAGGAGCGCGAGCCCGCGCCGCCCCTCCGCCGCCGCGACCCAGCGGTGCGCGGGCGCGGTGGCGACCGGCGTCTCGAGCGGATACTCCGCCGCGCGCGCGACGAGCGGCGGCCGCGAGGCGGCGCCGAACGCCGTGCCCGCGACCGCCGCCGTCCCCCCGCCCCCGAGGCGCGTGGGGAGGCGCGCGCGCAACCGGTGCCACGCCGCGCGGTTCTCGATATCGAGCAGGCAGCGCACGATCGGACTGTCGGCGTGCAGCATCACCACGAGCCGGACCGCCACCCGCCGGCGGATCTCGAACCGGACCTCGAGCCCCGCGACGAGAGGTCCGGCCGCGACCCGCCGGACCTTGATCGGGCCGACGGCACGCACCGGCCGGCCGTCCGCGGCCGGGCAGTACGTGTACGTATCGCCGGCGTCGCCGCCGTCCTCGAGCCGCAGCACATCGGAGAACCGCTCCCCCGTGCGGCGGTCGTGCAGCGCGAGCGCGCCCGTGGGCTCGAGCGCGACCTCGATCCAGTGATTCACGACCGACCGCCCTTTGACCGCGGCCCCTTCACCGCCGCCGACCCGCGCCAGCCCGTCTCCGGGCCTGAGTCCGGCGACGGCGAGCCCCAGCCCCGCCACCGTCGGTGCCCGGAACGCGACGCGCACCTCGTCCACCTCGTCCAGGTCGGGATAATGCCGCGCGGCGTCGAGCCGCTCAGTCGTCCGGCGCCGGTCGAGCACCTGCACCGGAATGGCCCGGCCGTCGGGGCCCCTGAGCGCGAACGGCCGGTACCCCGCTCCCTCCCGCGGCGCCCGCCCGCCGGGCGGGGGGGGGCCGACGGGGACGTCGCGCCGGAACAGGGTCACATCCGCCACCACGACGCCGCTGCGCGGCCGCGCCGCGGGGTTCCACAGCACGAGCGCCGGCTCGGCCTCGGCCGCCCGCTCGCGCGCCGCATCGGGGTCGTGACGCACGAGGTCGAGCAGGCTGCCGCGCACCACCTCCCGCCCCAGCGCCTCCACGCTCGCGAGCCGTGCGTCCACGGCGCGCGCGACCTCGTCGCTCGCGCACCCCCCGATCGCGTCGTGAAACTGGCAGCGCACCAGCGTGCGCCACGCGAGCTCGAGCGGCGGCCGGCGCTCCCGACCGCCCGCGCGCCGCGCCAGCGCCGCGAGCGGCTCGGCGTAGCGCTCGAGCAGCAGCTCGGCGGCCGAG
>DASWDP010000040.1:0-2852 GCA_036395195.1 Gemmatimonadales bacterium
CTGTGGCTCCTGTTCATCTCCCGCTTCGTGCAAGGGCTGGGCGGCGGGACGACGGGCGTCGCCCAGGCGTACGTCGCCGATTCGATGGCCCCTCACGAGCGGGCCAAGGCGCTGGGCTGGCTGTCGGCGGCCACGAGCTTCGGCGTCATCGTCGGCCCCGCGCTCGGGTCGTTCGCCGCTCGCTGGGGTGAGACGGCACCCGGGCTCGTCGCGGCGGGCCTGTGCGCGCTCAACGTCGTGTTCGCCTGGAAGTGGCTCCCGGAATCGCGCGTCCTGGCCCCGCACCGGACCACCGCAAGCGGCCGCCAGGTGCCGCCCCCCGAGCCGCGCCCGGTCCGCCGCGCGATGTGGGAGGTGGTGCGCCACCCCGGGCGCCCCGTCGCGCACATCATCTGGATCTATGCGGTCGCCATGCTGGCCTACAACGCCACGCCCCCCGTCTTCGCGCTGTACCTCTCGGAGCGCTTCGGGATCACGGAGCGGAACATCGGCTACTTCTTCCTGATCTTCGGCGGCGTGGGCGTGCTGATGCGGGCGTTCGTGGTCGGTTGGGTCAACGACCGCTTGGGCGAGGTGCGCACCATGCGACTCGGCGCCGTGCTGTACGGCCTGGGGTACGCGCTTCTCCCCCTTGCCGGCTCGGTGCCGGTGTTCCTCCTCTATCAGGTGCTGCTGCCGCTCGGCACGGCGCTGTTGTTCCCGGCGACCTCGGCGCTCGTGAGCCACCGGTCGGATCAGCACGAGTTCGGGCTCATGATGGGGGTGCAGCAGGCGCTGCGCGGGGTCGCGAGCGTCATCGGCCCGATCTGGGCCGGTTTCGCCTACCAGCACGTCGGCCCCAGCGTGCCGTTCTACGCCTGCGCGGTGATCATCGCGGGCGCGTTGCTCCTCGCCGCCCGCGTCCCTGTGAGAGAACCCGTGCCCGCTGTTACCTTTTCTTCATGATCCGACCACTGCTCTTGCTGCTCGCCGGGGCGGCCTCGGGGCCACTGCCGGCACCGCGTCCCAAGCTGGTCGTCGTCATCACCGTGGACCAGCTGCGACCCGACTACTTCGACCGCTACCGGACCCAGCTGAACGGCGGCCTGGCCATGCTCCTCGCGCGGGGAGCCAGTTTCACCGATGCTTACCAGGACCATGCCGTCACCGAGACCGCTCCGGGGCACTCCACGATCCTGTCGGGCCGCTGGCCGGCCCATACGGGCATCATCCGCAACACCGCCAGCGTCCAGGATGCGGCGGCGCCGCTGCTGGAGGTGCGGGAATCGGGAGCGTCACCGGCGCGGTTCCGCGGCACGGCGTTGTTCGACTGGCTGGAGGCCGTCGAGCCGGCCGCGCGAGCGCTCTCGGTGTCGCGCAAGGATCGCGGGGCGATCCTGCCGCTCGGCCGGGCGAAGCAGCAGGTGTACTGGTATCAGTCGGGCGTCTTCACCACGAGCCGCTACTACGCCGACTCGCTCCCGGCCTGGGTGCGGGCGTTCAACGCCCGCCGCGTCCCGTTCCGCGCCGCCGGGCGCCGCTGGACCCTGCTGCTGCCCCCGCAGCGGTACGCCGAGCCCGACAGCGTGGCGTACGAAAACGGCGGGACGGACTTCACCTTCCCCCACCAGCTGCCGGCCGACAGCGCGGCGGCGGCGGCCGCCTTCGGGAACATCCCGACGATGGACTCGCTCACCCTCGCGTTCGCGCTCGAGGGGGTGCGGGTCCTCCAGCTGGGCGGCCGCGGCGCCACCGACCTGCTCGCGGTCAGTCTGTCGGCGACCGACGGGGTCGGGCACGCCTACGGCCCGGACTCCCGCGAGATCCACGACCAGGTGGTGCGGCTCGACCGCTACCTGGGCTGGTTCCTGCAGCAGCTGTTCGTGCGGTTCGGGACGGGAAACGTGATGATCGTGCTGACCGCCGATCACGGCGTGATGCCGTTTCCCGAGCGGGCGCGCGCCCTCGGCCACACCGGTGCCGTGCGGGTGATTCCCGACAGCATCATCCGGAGCGTCAACGCGGCGCTCGACCGGCGCGCCGGTGGAGCCGACTGGCTGCAGTTCGACACCGGCATCCTACTGCTCCCCGAGCGCGGGAAGCTCGCGGAGCAGGGCGTGGACGTGGACAGCGTGATCGCGGACGTGGCGGCGCGGCTGCGGGCGGTGCCCGGTGTGGCCCGCGTCGACCGTCCGGCCGACCTCGCCGGGAAGGACACCACCGACCCCGTGGTGCGCCGCTGGCGACACCAGGTTCCACCCGACGCCGGCGTGGAGCTCGTCGCGACGCTCAAGCCCTACTCGATTTGGACTTACGAGACCTCGCCGGCGATCGCGATGCACGGCCAGCCGACCGAGCTCGATGCGCACGTGCCCCTCATCCTCGCGGGCCGCGGGGTGCGGCGTGGGGTGTACCGGGAGCGGGTGAGCACCGTCGACATCGCTCCCACGCTCGCGCGGCTGCTCGGGCTCACGCCCGCCGAGCCGCTCGACGGACGCGTACTGACCGAGGCGCTCGAGGCGCCGGACTGAGGAAAGCCATGGCCACCCACAAGCTCACCGGGGAGCAGCAGCGGCGGGTCGACGAGATTCAGGCGTTTCAGCACACGGTCGACGTCGTGAAGCACCTCGTCGCCGAGCTGGATGCGAACCGCGCCGGACGGGCGCGCACGCTCGAGCAGCTGTGCGAGCGGATCGCCAAGGAAACCTCGCAGCTGCGCCAACGGGCGCTCACCGCCAACGTCGGGACGATCGGGGACGTCGCGGGAGCGATGTCGGTCATGGCGGGGCGCGGCGGTGGGATCAACATGAAGATCCGCGGGCTCACCGACGGCGTGAACAGCCTCGGCATGCAGCTCGAGATGGCCCTCAAGC
>DASWDP010000041.1:0-7371 GCA_036395195.1 Gemmatimonadales bacterium
AGTGGCGCGCGGTGGGGCGCGAGGCGGCGGCGCTCCTCTCCCAGTACGTCGCCATCAACACCACGAATCCGCCAGGCGATGAGCTCCGCACGGCGCGGTGGCTGCAGGCCGTCCTGGCGCGCGACGGGATCGACGCGCGCATCTTCGAGCCGGCGCCCGGGAAGGCGAACCTGTACGCCCGGCTCGAGGGAGACGGGAGCGCGCGGCCGCTCATCCTCCTCAACCACATGGACGTGGTGCTCGCGAGCCCCGAGTACTGGAAGGTCGATCCGTTCGGCGGCGTCGTGCGGGACGGCTACGTGTGGGGGCGGGGCGCGCTCGATATGAAGGGCGAGGCGATCGTGGAGCTGATGACCCTGCTCACGCTCAAGCGGGCCGGCGTAGCGCTCAAGCGCGACGTCATCTTCCTCGCGACGGCGGACGAGGAAGTGGGCGCGGGCGTCGGGGCGGGATGGTTCGCCGAGCACCATCCCGAGCTGGTGCAGGACGCGGAATTTCTCATCAACGAGGGCGGTACGATCCGAGCCGACGCGAGCGGCCGCATCGAGTACTACGGCGTCGGGACGACCGAGAAGTCACCGTTCTGGCTCGACGTGACGGCGCGCGGGACGGCGGGGCACGGCTCGCGTCCGACCGCGGACAACCCCGTGCACCGGCTGGTGCGCGCGCTGTCCCGGATCGCCGCCTACCAGACGCCGCTGGTGGTGACTCCCGCCACCGAGCGCTACCTCCGCGACCTGTCGACCATCGAGGCCGACGCGACGCGGCGCGCGTGGCTCGCGGACGTGCAGGCGGCGCTGCGCGACTCCGCGGCCGCGCGCGCCGTCACGGCGGACCTCACCTACAACGCGCTGCTCCGCAACACGATCTCGATCACGGGGCTCAAAGCGAGCGACAAGACGAACGTGATCCCGCCGGTCGCGAGCGCGGCGCTCGACGTGCGGCTGCTGCCCGGGCAGGACCCCGCGGCGTTCCTCGCGGAGCTCGTGCGGGTCGTGAACGACACGGCCGTCTCGATCACCCCCCAGGGACCGAACTGGCCAGCCACGGAGAGCCCGACCGACACGGAGCTGTTCCGCGCGATCGTGGCCGCCGCGCGGGAGCGGGACCCCCGCGCGCTCGTCACCACGCCGCCGCTCGCCGGCTTCACGGACAGCCACTACTTCCGGCGCCTGGGGATCGTGAGCTACGGTCTGTCGCCGTTCCCGCTCAACCAGGCGGAGTCGCGCGGCGTGCACGGGAACGACGAGCGGGTGAGCCTCGACGCCCTGACGTTCGGGGCGCACTTCCTGTACGACGTGGTGGCGCGCGTCGTGGCGCGATGAGCGCGGGCGGGCCTACTTCAGCGGGACGACGAACCGCACCATGACCGTCTCGGCGGTCTGCGGCGACACGGTGCAGAAACACTCCGCGCCGATCAGCCGCTTGACCCCGAGCACCTCGGCGTCGGCGATCCCGGGTACGTCGCGGTATGTGATCTCGAGCATCGTGCCGCCGATGACGCGGTAGGCCACCGGCCGCCCGAGCAGCCGGTGGTGCGGGTCGATCTTCCCGAGGCCGTCGCTGAGGCGGTGCTGAATCTGCGTCGCCTGCTCGCGTTGGGTGGCGGGGATCTCGGTCATGGGGGGGGGCGGGCGCCGCGGCGGTTCTCGAGCACCGCCGCCGCGTTGCGGCGCATTCCCGCGAAACCCGGCCGCTCGAGCGGCGTGTCGCCGAAGCGGCGCGCGAACTCGGCGGGATCGCCGTCCAGCAATACGGTGGGGTCGGGCGCGGCGAGCTCCGGCCGCGGGGCGAGTTCGGGATCCCCCGTCGGGCGCGCGAACTTGACGTTCCACGGACACACGTCCTGGCACACGTCGCATCCGAACAGCCACTCGCCCACGAGCTGCTGCTCGGCCTCGCCGAACTCACCGGCGCGCTCGATGGTGAGGTAGGAGATGCAGCGCCGCGCGTCGAGCACGCGCGGCGCGACGAATGCGCTCGTGGGACACGCGTCGAGGCACGCACGGCAGGTGCCACAGCGATCCGCCTCGAACGGCAGATCGGGGGCGAGCTCGGCATCGGTTAGCACGACCCCGATGAAGGTGAACGAGCCCATGTCCGGGTCGATCAGCATCATGTTCTTCCCGGTCCAGCCGAGCCCGGCGCGCTGCGCGAGCTCCCGCTCGGGGACGGGTCCCGCGTCGACATAGCAACGCGCGTTCGCTCCAGGAACGATCTCCCGGACGGCGGTCGCGAGCCGCTCGAGACGGCGACCGAGGACATGGTGATAATCGGCGGACCACGCGTACTGGGCGACCTTCCCGGAACCTCCGGGCATGGCCCTGGGGTCGGTCCGCCCGTGGAAGTAATTGGTGAGCGTCACCACGGCGACCCGCGCGTCGGGCATGATGCGGGCGGGGTCCCTTCGCTTCTCCGCCTGGCGATGCAGGTAGGTCATGGTGCCCGCGTACCCGGCCTCGAGCCAGCGATCGAGCTCCGCGGCGTGCGCGTTCGGCTCAAGCGACGCGATCCCCACGGCGTCGAAGCCCAACTCGAGCGCGCGACGCTTCACCTCCACGGCGTCCCTCAACGCCGTTCCTCCACGTCTCTCCTCGACGCCTGTGCTGCTCATAGGTGCATCGTCTCACGACGCCACTTCGCGAAGCGGACGACGTCCTCGAGCGGCGGCACCGCGTCTTCATCGCCGTAGGCCGTGAACATGCGCCAGCGGATGTAGTCGCGCGGCGGGAGCGGCAGGAACGGCGGGCGGCGGTACCAGTCTCGCGCCCGGAAGCTCCAGGTGAGGCGCGTGAGGTCGAGGGCGAGGCGCGGGTTGACGATCGCCCGCAGCATCAGCCGCGCCGCGAGAGCCGGCCAACTGCCGGAAGCCTGCATGCGAGAGAATCTACGTCGGGACGTGTCGAGCGCGCTTCTCCCCCTGTATATTGACCGCCTATGACGCTCGCCGGCGGCCTGCAAACGGGCCCCCACACCGGGGCGCACGCGCTCGCCCGCTACCGGAGCGAGTTCCCCGTCTTCCGGGACAGGATCTACCTCAACACCTGCTCGCTCGGCGCCCTGGGCGAGCGCGCGCGCCGGAAGGTGACGGAGTTTCTCGATCTGTGGCAGGCGCGCGGCGCGGCGGCGTGGTACGACGTCTGGTGGGCGGCGCTCGCGGAGCTGCGCGCGCGTTACGCGCGGATCGTGGGCGCCGCCCCCACGGAGATCGCGCTCGCGCCGAGCGTCTCGGTCGCGCTCTCGAGCGTCGCCGAGGCGCTCGACTACGCGCGGCGGCCGAAAGTGGTCGTGACGTCGCTCGATTTCCCGACGGTCGCGTACCAGTGGCTCGCCAAGCGGCCACGGGGCGTCGAGCTGGTGGTGGTCGAGAGCCCCGACCAGGTCTCGGTGCCGGTCGAGGCGATCGCCCGTGCGGTGGACGATCGCACGGCCCTGGTGGCGACGTCGCACGTGTACTTCACGAGCGGCGCGATCCAGGACATCAAGGCGGTGGCTGACGCCGCACGTCAGCGCGGCGCCCTCACCCTGGTCGACGCCTACCAATCGGTGGGGCAGGTCCCCGTCGACGTGCGGGCCGCGGGCGTGGACTTCCTCACGGCGGGTGGGCTCAAGTGGCTGCTCGGCGGGCCGGGCATCGTGTTTCTCTACGCGCGCGAAGAGCTCGCGCGGCGGCTCGCGCCGGCGGTGGCCGGCTGGTTCGCGCACAAGAACCAGTTCGCCTTCGATCCACGCGCGCTCGAGCTGCACGAGGACGCGCGGCGCTTCGAGCTCGGCACGCCGTCCGTCGCCGCGGTCTACGCGCAGCTCGGCGGCCTCGACTACATCGACGACATCGGCGTGCCGGCGATCCGCGAGGTGACCGCGGCCCTCACCGAGGATCTGGTCGCCCGCGCCCGCGAGCGCGGCTTCCGGCCCAAGGTGGCCGCCGCGGCGGTGGACCGCTCGGCCATCGTCATGCTGCCGGCGGCGGACCCGGCGGCGGCCGTGCGCCATCTCGCCGCCGCCGGCATCATCGCGGACGCCCGTCCCGGGCACGTCCGGCTGTCTCCCTTCTTCTATAACGTGCAGGACGACCATGTCTCAGCGCTCGAGCGGCTCGCAACGCACCCCGGTCACTGAGGACGAACGGCTGCTCACCCAGCTCCCCCGCGAGCGGCGGGCGTTCACCAAGACCGACTCGTGGCGCGTATTGCGGATCATGGGGGAGTTCGTCGAGGGCTTCGACACCCTCTCCGACGTCTACAACGCCGTCACGGTGTTCGGGTCGGCGCGCACCACGTCCGACGATCCCTACTACGAGAAGGCGGTCGAGACGGCGCGCATGCTCGCCGAGGAAGGCTTTCCGATCATCACGGGGGGCGGCCCGGGGATCATGGAGGCCGCGAACCGCGGCTGCCAGGAGGGGAACGGGCTCTCGATCGGCTGCAACATCGAGTTGCCGTTCGAGCAGGGCCTGAACCCGTACGTGGAACGTGCCATCAATTTCCGCTACTTTTTCGTCCGCAAGACGATGTTCGTGAAATACTCGACCGCGTTCATCGTGTTTCCGGGCGGGTACGGCACGATGGACGAACTGTTCGAGGCCCTGACGCTGATCCAGACCGGCAAGGTGAAGTATTTCCCCGTGATTCTCATCGGGCGGGAGTACTGGCAGGGCCTCGCCGAGTGGTTGCGGGACCGCGTGGCGGGAGAGGGGAAGATCGCCGTGAAGGATCTCGAGCTCCTCCACATCACCGACAGCCCGCGGGAAGCCGTGGCCATCGTGCGGCAGGCCCGCGAGCGCCGCAGCCAGGCCCTGCCCCTCGACGCGCAAGGGGACACGTGACGGCACCATGACACGCAAAGACTTCCTGCGCGGCCCGCGCATCGACCCCAAGCCCATCACCGGCCGGGAGACGGTCCCCGAGCTGGTGGACAACGCGTTTCTCGCCTACAACGCCGGACGGCTCGCCGAAGCGTGCCGGCTGTACGCCGAGCGGATGCTCGCGGACGACGTGACGGTGGGGATGAGTCTCACGGGCGCGATGACGCCCGCGGGGCTCGGGATGTCCACGATCATCCCCCTCATCGAGGCGGGGTTCATCGACTGGATCGTGTCCACGGGCGCCAACCTGTACCACGACGCCCACTTCGGCCTCGGGCTGGCGATGCATCGCGGCACGCCGTTCGCCGACGACGTGGAGCTCCGCGAGGAGGGCGTCGTCCGCATCTACGACATCTTCTTCGACTACGAGGTGCTGCTCTCGACCGATGCGTACATCCGGGACGTGTCGGCGCGTCCGGAGTTCCAGCGCTCGATGAGCACGGCGGAATACCATTACCTGCTGGGCGGCTACATCCTGGAGCGCGAGAAGGCGCTGGGAATCTCCCGCAAGTCGGTGCTCGGCGTCGCCCACACGTGCGGCGTGCCGATCTACACCTCGTCCCCGGGCGACTCCTCGATCGGGATGAACGTCGCCGAGCAGGCGCTGTCAGGGTCGCAGCTGCGCTTCGACCCGAGCGCCGACGTGAACGAGACGTCGGCCATCGTGTTCGACGCGAAGACGAGCGGCGGCAAGAGCGGCGTGCTGCTCATCGGCGGCGGCAGCCCCAAGAACTTCGTGCTCCAGACCGAGCCCCAGATCCAGGAGGTGCTCGGCATCAGCGAGAAGGGGCACGACTACTATCTCCAGATCACCGACGCGCGCCCCGATACGGGCGGCCTCTCCGGCGCCACGCCGTCCGAGGCGGTGAGCTGGGGGAAGGTCGATCCCGACCAGCTGCCCGGCACCGTCGTCTGCTACCTCGACAACACCGTGGCTTTCCCGATCGTCGCCGCGTACGCGCTCGCCAAGCGGAAGAAGCGCCGCCTGAAGCGCCTGTACGACCGGCGCGACGAGATGATGCGCCGGCTGACTGCGGCCTACATCGAGGCGAAGGCGGACCGCGACGCGCGCGCGGAGGGGACGACTGTCGGGCGCCGGCCCTAGGCCGGACACCGCGGCCGCCGCCTCCAGGGCGTACGCCACCTACGCCCTGGGGCTGCTGACGCTCATCAACCTCCTCAACTACACCGACCGGAACGTCGTCTTCGCGCTGTTCGAGCCGATCAAGCGCGAGCTGGCGCTTTCCGACCAGCAGCTCGGCTGGCTCGGCTCGGCGTACGTGATCGTGCTGTCGCTCGCGGCGCTGCCGCTGGGGGTGATCGGGGATCTGAAGTCGCGGCGTGCGGTGATCGCGTTCGGCGTCGGGTTGTGGAGCCTGTTCACCGCCCTGGGCGCGACGGTGAGCCGCTTCTGGCAGCTGCTGTTCTGCCGCGCGATGGTGGGCGTGGGCGAGGCCGGGTACGGCCCCGCCGCGCAGGCGCTCATCGCCGAGTTCTTCAAGGGCAAGCGGCGCGCCTTCGCCATCGGCATCTACTCCGTGGGCATGACGTTCGGCGGCGTGCTGGGGATCTGGCTCGGGGGCGTGCTCGCGGAGCGCTACGGCTGGCGCACGGCGTTCGTGGTGCTGGGCGTCCCCGGCTTCCTGCTCGCGCTGCTCGCGTCGCGGCTGCGGGAGCCGCAGCGCCGCGCCCCGCCGCCCCTGCGGGCGACGGTGGAGGGGTGGTACGACCGGGGGCGCCAGCACCTGCGCCAGGCGCTCGTCCTCGGCCGGCCGCTGATCTGGCTGACGGTGACGGGGGCGCTCCTCTCGAGCGCGCTCGACCTGTTCCGGGGGCTGCCCCCCGGGCTCGACACGGCGGTGTTCGGTGTGTTCGTGAGCATGGGGATCATATGGACCGTGGTCCGTCTCGTCCCCCTGGCGGTGCGCGGCACGACCGAGGCGACCGAGGTCGCGGCCAGCGCGTTCGGCGAGTTCCTGCAGGCATCCGCGACGGTGCTGCGCACGCCGACCCTGATCTGGATGTTCGTGGGCGGCGCGCTCGTGACGTTCGCAGTGAACGGGCTGATCGCGTGGGCGCCGAGCTTCCTGGAGCGCACGCACGGGCTCTCGGTGGCCGCGGTGGGACGGCAGTTCGGGTCGTGGGGTCTCCTGGGGGGCGCGCTCGGCGCGCTGTTCGGCGGCCGGGCGGGAGACTGGCTGCTGGCGCGGTGGAGCGGGGGGCGCGTGGTGGTCTCGGGCGCCGGCTTCGTGCTCGGCGGCCCGGTGTGCGCGGCGCTGCTGCTGATCGACGAGCTGCGGCTCTTCGTGCCGCTGCTGCTCGCGACGTTCTTCCTCTATTCCTGGTACAACGGGCCGCTCTCGGCGGTGATCATCGACGTCGTGCCGGCGGCGGTGCGGGCCTCGGTGCTCGGCGCCTACGTGCTGTTCTCGCACCTCGCAGGAGACGCGATCGCGCCGCCGCTCATCGGGTATCTCTCCGACCGGTTCGGCCTGCGGCCGGCGATG
>DASWDP010000042.1:0-3897 GCA_036395195.1 Gemmatimonadales bacterium
AATTAGCACATTGCACGGATGGCGATCACCGTCGCACACGGGCATGGCCCGGTCACCTGGCCGCCGGACGCGCAGTACGGCGCCGCCACGCCGGGGAAGATCGGGATGTGGGTCTTCCTCGTGTCCGACGCGTTCGCGTTCGGCGGGCTCCTCATCGCCCAGGGGATCCTGCGAGGCGGTCGCCAGGAGTGGGTGCAGCAAGGGGAGCCGCGGCTCGGCATCCCGTTCACCGCGGCGCTCACCTTCGTGCTCATCAGCTCGAGCTTCACGAACGTGATGGCCTGGGCGGCCGCTGCGGAGGAGCGGCGTCGCGCGGCTTCCGCGCTGCTCGCGATCACGGCGCTCGGCGGGCTGCTGTTCCTCGCCGGCCAGTACCACGAGTGGACCGGTCTCATCCGCGAGGGGCTCGTCTTCGGCCGCTCGGCGCGCGCGAGCACGTTCTACGTCATCACCGGGTTCCACGGGCTGCACGTGCTCGTGGGCGTCGGCTACATCCTCGCGGTGCTCGGACAGTATCTCCGGGGCCACGCCACCGCGCATCACGTCGAGCTCCTCGGCCTGTACTGGTGCTTCGTCGACTTCGTGTGGATCTTCGTGTTCTCGTTCGTTTACCTCATGCCGTGAGGCCGTCATGTCCGACGTCGCCCGGGCGCATCAGGGACAGGTCGCGCGCGGCACCGCGCACCGGATGCAGTACGTGGTGGTCTTCGCCGTCCTCGGCGTGCTGACGCTCGTCGAGCTCGGGGTCGTCCGCATGCCCGGGATCTCCGTCGTGGCGGCGAGGGTGGCGCTCGTGACGCTCGCGGTGGCGAAGGCCGCGCTCATCGCGCTCTTCTACATGCACCTGCGCTTCGAGACGGCGATCCTGCGCCTGACCGTGCTCGTCCCGCTCGTCGCGCCGGCCGTGTACGGCCTCGTGCTCATCGCCGAGGCCGGAGCGAGGGCGATGCGATGAAGACTGCGGTCGCCATCGGCAGCGCGTTCGTCCCGGCGCTGGCGCTCGCGTGTCCAGCGTGCGCCAGGGACCAGGGTCCATATGCCGCGCTGTTCATCGGCGCGATGATCGCGGCGCCGTACGTCGTGGTCGCCGTGGTGGTCCGCGCGATCCGCTCCTGGGGAGACGAGCCGTGATCGCTCGCCTCCTCGCCGTTGTCTTCGCGCTCGCGTTCGCGGGCGCCGCCCGCGCCGTCCCCCTTCCGGCCGAGCGGTTCGGGCTCCCGCGCGACGTCTCCGTGGACGGCTTCCGGGTGGACGAGCTCCTCCACTTCACGCTCGTCTCGATCACCATCGTCTTCGTGATCGTCGCGACCGCGCTCCTCATCTCGCTCGTGAGCCACCGCCGATCGCACCAGGCCTCCTACGCGCCCGGGAGCAAGCTCTCCATCGCGGTGGTCCTCGGGTTCGTCGGCGTCGTCGTGGCGTTCGTCGACGGCACCCTGTTCGCCCACACCATCGTGGACATGGAGCACGTGTTCTGGAACTTCGCCCGCGCAGAGGCCCAGCCCGGCGCGGTGCGAATCGAGGTGCAGGCGCACCAGTGGGCGTGGTCGGCGCGCTACGCCGGGCCCGACGGGAAGTTCAACACCCCCGACGACGTGGTGACGTTGAACGACATCCGCGTGCCGCTGGGCGCGCCTGTGGTCGTGCAGCTCGCCTCGGTTGACGTCATCCACAGCATGAACCTGCCGAACTTCCGCGTGAAGCAGGACGCGGTTCCCGGCGACATCACGCGGCTCACGTTCCAGGCGCGCACCCCCGGCGAGTACGAGATCGCCTGCGCCCAGCACTGCGGCCCGAACCATTACAAGATGCGCGGTGTTCTCACGGTGCTCCCGCCGGAGCGTTACGACGACTGGATGAGGGTCGTCGAGGCAGATGCCCGCCGCGCCTACGACCCCGATGACGCCGAGGCTCACTGGGGATGGGACTGGAGGACCAAGTGACGCCTGCGCAGGCCCTCATGGAGGCGGCGCAGCCGATCCACCCGCCGCCGACCTCGTTCTGGCGGAGGTACGTCTTCTCCGTCGACCACAAGGTGATCGCGAAGCAGTTCCTCTGGGCGGGGCTGCTCTTCCTGCTCGTCGGCGGCACGCTCGCGATGCTCATCCGCTGGCAGTGGGCGTTTCCATATCGGCCCGTGCCGGTGCTCGGCCCGCTGCTCTTCCGCGAGAGCGGCGGCGTGATCGGCCCGGCGAGCTATCAGCAGATCTTCACCACCCACGGCCTCGTCATGATCTTCTTCGCCGTGACGCCCGTGCTGATCGGCTGCTTCGGCAACCTGCTCATCCCGCTCATGATCGGGGCGCGGGACATGGCGTTCCCGAAGCTCAACATGTACTCGTTCTGGACCTTCCTGCTCTCGCAGCTCCTGGTCCTCGCCTCCTTCCTCACCGACCTCGGCACGGCGGGGGCGGGCTGGACGACGTACGCGCCGCTCTCCACCAACGTCGGGATGCCCGGGCTCGGTCAGACGCTGGTCGTCGCGGCGATCTTCGTGACCGGCGTCTCGTCCACGATGGGAGCGATCAACTACGTCACCACGGTGATCCGTCTGCGCGCGCCCGGAATGACGTACATGCGGCTGCCGATCACGGTGTGGGGGCTCTGGCTCACCGCGATCATGAACGCGCTCTTCGTCCCGGTGCTCGGCTCGGCGGCGCTGCTGCTGCTGCTCGACCGGAACTTCGGAACCCAGTTCTTCGTCGCCAGTGCGTCGGCCGTGCGCGGCGGTGGGGATCCGATCCTGTGGCAGCACCTGTTCTGGATCTTCGGGCACCCCGAGGTCTACATCATGATCCTGCCGGCGTGGGGGATCCTCGGCGACGTCATCCCCTTCTTCGCGCGCAAGCCGCACCACTGGTACCGCGGCACAGTGGGGGCGATGATCGCCGCGACCGTCCTGTCCGCGATGGTCTACGGCCACCACATGTTCATCACCGGCATGAGCCCGCTCCTGGGCGAGGGGTTCATGCTGTTCACGCTCCTCATCAGCGCGCCGTCGATGGTGATCGTGCTGAACTGGGTGCTGACCGTCTGGAGGGGGTCGCTGCACCTCGACACGCCCATGCTGTTCGCGCTCGGGACCGCGTTCGTGTTCGGGCTGGGCGGGCTCACCGGGCTGTTCCTCGGCGACATCTCGATGGACCTGTACCTCCATGACACGCTGTTCGTCGTCGGCCACTTCCACCTGACGATGGCGGCGGCGTCGTTCATGGGCGCGATGACCGGGGTGTACTTCTGGTTCCCCACGCTGTTCGGGCGGAAGCTCGACGAGCGGCTCGGGAAGGCGCACTTCTGGTTCACCCTGCTCGGCCTCACGATCGTGTTCGGGGGGCAGCTCCTCGCCGGCTACGCCGGCCAGCAGCGTCGCCTCTTCGATCCCTTCCAGTACACGTTCATCCAGGGGCTCCGCGGGATGAACCGCTGGACGAGCTACTTCGCCTTCGCCCTGTTCGCCGGCCAGTTCCTCTTCGTCGTGAACTTCTTCAGGACGGTGTTCTCGAAGCGGGTCGCGCCGGCGGGCCCGAACCCGTGGCGGGTCACGACGCTCGAGTGGACCGCCACCTCGTCGCCTCCGCCGTTCCACAACTTCGATCGCATCCCCGAGGTCGTCCGAGGCCCGCACGAGTTCTCGAACCCCGAGGTGCGGCGGCTCACAGGCCGCGACTTCGTCGGCCAGGCGGAGATCCTGCCCGCCGGCGGTCCCGCGGCCGCCGCGGGCAAGGCGTGAACGCCGTGGGGCGCGCGGTGGCCAGGCGAGGACATCCGGGCGCGCCCGCGCCGGTCTACGGCCTCGAGCGGTACCGCCGCAGGCCGACCGCGGACGAGCGCACCGCGCGGATCGGCATGGCGATCTTCCTCGGCTCGTGGGCGATGCTGTTCGCCGGGCTCTTCTTC
>DASWDP010000043.1:0-4029 GCA_036395195.1 Gemmatimonadales bacterium
TCGAGGTAGCGCGCGATGTTGACGCCGCGGTCGGTGACGAGCACCGAGTTGGAGCGCGGCACGACTTCGACGCGGGCGGTCTTGCTCGCCACCTGCTTGAGCAGCGTCACGCCTTCCTCGGCCCGGATGTAGTCGAGCGGCACGATCTGCGTGACCAGGCCGAGGGGGGGTGGGGTGGGGAAGTCCTTGCCCACCCGCACCGGACCCGTCGAGGGCCGCTTCTCTTCCGGCATGACCTGCGCGACCGGCCCGGTTTGCACGATCACGAGGCTCTGGCTCTCGAGGATTGCCTCGAGCACGGCACCCACCTGCGAGGCCGGCACCGGCTCGGGGGTCTGGAACGTGACACGCCTGCTGGGCACGTCGGTCAGCACGACGTTCACGCCCAGCACCGTGGTGAGGGAACGGATCACGTCGCCCAGATCCGCGTTCACGTAGTTGATGCGGACCGTCTGCGGAGGGGGCTGCTGGGCCGCCAGCGGGGGCGCGACAAGCAGCGCGGCGCACGCGAGCATGCGGGTGGCGTTCACCGCCGCCTCCGGGGACTGGACTCCAGCCGCAGGACGAGCGGTCCGGAGGGCTGAGCGAGTGTGACGGTCGAGTCGGTGATCGCGACGAGCGGCGCGCCCGCGACCGGGTCGCCGAGGCGGTAGAGCTCGGCGCCCGGGATCTTGGGATCCGCGTCAATCAGCGCAACGGCTCCCTGCGGACCGATCGTGGTCCCGTACAACCTCAGGGCCGGCCGGCGGGGCGTCGGCGCGCCGACGCCACGGGCCGCTCGCCCCGCGGGCGAGAAGCGCACCGCTGGTGGCGCGCGGGTTTGAGAGAAAATGTTCGCGGCGACGATGGCCTCGTAGCTCGTCGGCGGCGCCAGGTCGGCCAGGGGGGTGGCCGGCCGGCCTGCGACCGGGAGCGACAGGCGCGCGGCGTCCGCTGCCGGGAGCGCGGGGAGCGGTGCGCGCGCGACGCGGAAGCCGAGACCCAGGAGCCCGAGCGCCGCGGCGGCGGTGTAGAGCGCGCGGACGGGAGGAGGGGTGGCGGTCACGAGCCGTCTGCGCCCGCGGCGGCGCCGTACAGGCCGTGGAGGCGGAGCGACCAGGTGAGGGACTGCGACCTGCCGGCGCCCCCCCCGCTCCACAGGGTCGCGCCCAGCACCATCCCGTAGCCCGCGTTCAGCGTCAGGTCGTCGATGACGAGGAGCTTCTCGCCGCGCTGCAGCCGGTACAGGAAGTCGACGAGCCCGTAGATGTCGCCCTGGGCCTGGAGCTGCACGGGAATGGCGAGCAGGCCCGGCTTGTCGGGGCGCGGCCGGCTCGCCACGTCCACCCGGTCGAGCTGTACCGCGCTTTCGTCGGCGTAGCGCTGCAACAGGCCCTGCAGCGTCGAGGCCGCGAGCGCGGGCGTCGTCCCGGTGACCAGCCGGGCCTCGTCGGCGGCGAACGCCAGCGTCTGCTCGTTCAGGGCGCGCTGCAGCCGGTCCGTGCTTGCGGCCAGGGTCGCGAGGCGCATCCACTGCTCGCGGCTCACCGCGTACGCGGCCTCGCGCGCCGCCCAGCGGTGCGCCAACGGGAGCACGAGCAGGACGACGACGAGGGCGGTCGCGCTCACGATCGCCCCGGCGAGCACGACGCGTCGTTCGCGCGGGCTAAGGCGCCGGAACGAATCGGAAAGCGAGGGAAAAGCTCTCATACGTGCGGTCACCGAGCTGGGCGCGGTTGGTCGCCGACAGAAAGTGGACTTCCTTGAACTCGGGGGTGGCGCCGAGCGCGGCCAGGAGACGCGCGGCATTGGGCGCGTAGCCGTCGACCTGCCATTCGCCACCGGTCGAGCGCAGCCCGCGCACGACGGCGCCCGCCGGAAGCTGGCGCGACAGCGCGCGCAGCAGCCGGAGGGGATCCGGGCGCTCCAGGTCGATCTGGCGAATCGCTCGGGTCTGGCGCGCCATGGCTTCGAGCTGCGTCTCGACCGCGAGAGCCGGCGCGGCGCGCTCGCGCAGCACTTGCAGGTCGGCGTCGAGCCTCCGCGTCGCGCGCGCGCGCCAGGAGTCGATCGATGTGAGCGCGAACACCAGCGCCACCGCCGCCGTCGCGGCCGCCAGTCCCAGCTCGCGGCGGTGGCGGGCGCGGATCCCCCGGGCGAGGTCGGGCGGGATGAGCGTGCCGGCAAAGTCGGGCTCGCTCCCGATCGCCAGCGCCGCGCCGTACGCCGGGAGGAACGGCGCGGCGAGGTTGGCGACGGCAGGGAGCGGTCGCAGCGTCGCGTCCGGTAAGAGCGCGGCGAGGGCGCGCACGCGCTCCTCGTTCCAGGGGCTCACGTACAGCGTGGCGGGGCCGCCGTCGGCCGCGAGCGCGGTCGCAGCAGCGGCGATGTCGCCGAACAGGCGCCGCGCCCGAGTGACGCGGCCGCCGCGGATCTCCACGAGGCCGATCCCGTCGTCCCCCGAGTCCAGCAGTATCACGGCGTCGGCGAGCGGCGCCCCCGCCAGCGCTCGCGCGAGCGCCGTCGGCGCCGGCTCCACGGTCTCCACGGGAGCGAGCCGCTCCAGCGCCGCCAGCCAACCCGCGAGCGGCGCCTCCCGCGCGGCGAATACCAGGTCGTCGTCGGCACGGACCGCCGGCACGACGTCCTCGGCTCGCAGGGCGAAGAAGCGCTCGGGCTCGAGCCGCAGGATGTTCCGCCGCTCGGCGGCCGGGACCGCCGGCAGCTTCACGCGCTTCACGCTCAAGAGCGGCAGATCGAGCGCCACCGCGACCCGACGCGCGCCCCCGAGGTGCTGCCGCAACGCCTGCGCCGCCTCCTCGGGGTTTTCCCGATCCCACTCGATTTCCAGGGCGCGGGTGCGGGGGTTCGGCCACCCCTCGACGCGGACGGCGCGGATCGTGCGGGCCCCGAGCTCCATGCCGAGGCGGGCCATCATCGGGCGCGCTCCCGCGCGACCGCCGTCAAGGTGCCTCCTTGAGATCTGGACATCGCTCGACCACCAGTGCCCGCACGGGTGTCCCTCGTGGCGGGCTATGCCGTTACTCCGCAAGCGCATGCGCGACCGCGGAGCGTCCGCGTCGGCGTCGGGAAAGTGCCCCCGGAGCGAGGGGCTGTCAACCACACTCCACGTCGCCAACGTGCGGACGGCCTCCGTTTGACGTGAGCCTCCCCAGGCTGCAGCGTTCCCGTCGGGGCGGTGCATGCGCCCGCGACTGTTCTCTCGACGCGGCGAGAATCCAGATGGATGAGACCGGTCGAGTCGGCGGCATCGCCGCGCCGAGGCTCGGGCGTGCTCTGTTCGCACGTCGCTCGCCGGGTGTCTTTCAACGAGGAGGGGTTATGAACCCCTACAGGCTGGTGCTCGCCACCTCATCTCTCGTACTCTGTCTCGCGACGGCAGGCGCACAAGCCCAAGAGAGAGCGGCGAACTGCTCGGGCGTTCCCACGCCCGGGCAGCTCAAGCAGCTCCTCGTCGCGGCGCCGTCGCACGGCGGTGAGGCCGGCGGGCTGTTTCACGGAACCCGGATGTGGGCGGCGGTGGTGAACCGCAACGGCGAGCTATGCGCGTTCGCGACGTCGACGCCGGACGCCACCCAGGTGTGGCCGGGAAGCCAGGCGATTGCGAAGGCCAAAGCGTACACCGCCAACGCCTTCAGCCTCGACGCGCTCGCGCTGTCGACCGCGATGCTGTACACGTTCACGCAGCCCGGGCATTCGCTCTGGGGTTTGAACCAGTCCAACCTCTTCAACCCCGATTTCCTCGCGCCGCCGAGCGGTGAGGGCGGCGGCCGGGGCGAGATCGCAGGCGGCATCATCACGTTTGGCGGGGGGGTGCCGCTCTACTCCGGTGGCCATATCGTCGGTGGCCTCGGTATCAGCGGTGACACTGCCTGCACAGACCACGAGATCGCGAAGCGGGTGCGTGACGAGGCCGGATTGAACCCGCCGGGCGGGAGCACCGCGGACGACATCAGCTACTCGTCGGCGGACGGCTCGTCGGTGTTCACTCACCCGCTCTGCCTGAACACGTGGCGCAACAGCGTGTTC
>DASWDP010000044.1:0-19216 GCA_036395195.1 Gemmatimonadales bacterium
GCGGTCGAGCGCGTGGATTCCTCGGCCGCGCTGGAGCGGGCGCTGTGGCGGGCGCAGTGGGACATCGTCTTCGGCGACTACTCGATGCCGCACTTCAGCGGCACCGACGCGCTGGCCATCGTCCGCAAGCGCAGCGGTGACGTGCCCTTCATCTTCGTGTCCGGAACCATCGGCGAGGACACCGCCGTGGCGGCCATGCGGGCGGGCGCGCAGGACTACGTCGTCAAGGGAAACCTCAAGCGCCTGCTGCCGGCGGTCGAGCGCGAGCTCCGCGACGCCCGGGAGCGCCACGAGCGGCGCCAGGCCGAGGAAACGCTCCGGGCCATCGAGGCCCGCCTGCGGCAGGTCATCGCCTCCACCCCGGCCGTCCTGTACGCCTCGGCGGTCAAGCCCGAGGGGTTCGCCCCGAGCTGGGTGAGCGAGAACATCGCGCGCACGATGGGCTATGACGTAGCGGAGGCCCTCCAGCCCGATTGGTGGTTGAGCCACCTGCACCCCGACGATCGCGACGAGGTCCTCGCGGCGGTGGCCGGGGTGCTGGCGAGCGGGCATCTGAGCGGCGTGTACCGCTTCCGCCACAAGAGCGGCGGCTACCGCTGGATCCACGACCAGGCGGAGCTCGTGCGCGACGCCAAGGGTGACCCAGTGGAGCTGTTCGGATCCTGGCTCGACGTCACGGAGCGCAAGGCGTTGGAGACCCAGCTGCTCCAGTCCCAGAAGATGGAGGCCATCGGCCGGCTCGCGGGCGGCGTCGCGCACGATTTCAACAACCTGCTCACGGCGATCATCGGGAACGCGGAGCTGCTGCTCGGCACCATCGGCCGCGAGCACCCGGCGAGCGGGGACATCGACGAGATTCTCAAGGCGTCGCTCCGGGCCGCGGACCTGACCCGGCAGCTCCTCGCGTTCGGCCGCCGGCAGGTGCTGGCGCCGCGGGTCCTGGGCGTGAACACCGTCGTCGCGGGCCTCGACAAGCTGCTGCGAAGGCTCGTCGGCGAGCACATCGAGCTGCTAACGGCGCTCGCCGCCGATCCCGACGCGGTCAAGGCGGATCCGGGCCAGCTCGAGCAGGCCGTCATGAATCTGGTGGTCAACGCCCGCGACGCGATGCCCGAGGGCGGCAAGCTCACGATCGAGACCGCCAACATCGTGTTCGAGGACCCGTACACGGAAGAGCACGGGACGCTCGCGCCCGGCCGCTACGTGATGCTCGCCGTGAGCGACACCGGCGTCGGCATGACCCCCGAGACGCGGGCCCACATCTTCGAGCCGTTCTTCACGACGAAGGACGTGGGCAAGGGCACGGGGCTCGGGCTCGCGATGGTGTACGGCATCGTGCAGCAGAGCGGCGGCTACATCTGGGTGTACTCGGAGCCGGGTCGGGGCGCCACCTTCAAGATGTACCTGCCGCGCGTGGACCAGGCGCCGGAGCCGGTCCCCGCCACGCCGCTCGCCCGCGCCGCGTTGCGCGGATCGGAGACGGTGCTCCTCGTGGAAGACGATGACAGCGTGCGGAGCCTGACGCACAAGATGCTCGAGGCACAGGGGTACGCGGTCCTCGCGGCGTCGAGCGGCGCCGAGGCGCTGCGCGCCGTCGCCGCCTCCGGCGGGGTCGTCCACCTGCTCGTGACGGACGTCGTGCTGCCCGCCATGAGCGGCCGGGAGCTCGCCGAGCGGCTCCGGGCCGCGCGCCCCGGCGTGAAAGTGCTCTACACCTCGGGCTACACCGACGAGGCGATCGTGCACCACGGCGTCCTCGATCCCGGCATCGCGTTTCTGCAAAAGCCGTTCACGTCCGATGCCCTCGCCCGCAAGGTGCGGGAGGTCCTCGACCAGCCGCCGCGATGACCGGCTTCCGGATAGCGCCGTCTACTGGCGGTCCAGCATCTCCCGCAGGCGGGCCAGCAGATCGGGGCCGGTCCAGGGCTTGTGGAGCAGGGGCGTGGACGGGTCGAGGCTCGACGTGCCGCGTGCCTCCGGGTCGGAGTAGCCGCTCGCGAACAGGAACGGTACGGTGTGGCCCTCGCGCCGGGCTGCGTCGTACAGCCCCCGCCCGCCGAGCCGCGGCATCACCAAATCGGAGAACACCAGCTTGACCGCGGCGCCCTGACGCAGCACGTCGAGCGCCTCGAGCCCGTCGGCGGCCGTCAGGACCTGGTAGCCCGCTTCCTCGAGGATGCGCTTCGCGGAGCGGCGCAGCGGGTCGTCGTCCTCGACGAGCAGGATGGTCTCGGACCCTCCGCGCACCTCCGGCTGGCCGGCCTCGCGGCGGGCGGCGCCCGTGGCGCCTTCGGCGACCGGGAAGTAGATGCGGAACCGCGTGCCCTTCCCCGGCTCGCTGTCCACCTCGATGCCCGCGCCGTGCTGCTTCGCCATCCCGTACACCGTGGCGAGGCCGAGGCCGGTGCCCTTGCCGGGCGGCTTGGTGGTGAAGAACGGCTCGAACATCCGGCGCCGGGTCTCCTCGTCCATCCCCGTCCCGGTGTCGCCGACGAGCAGGCAGACGTAGTCGCCCTCGCGCGCGGCGCCGCACGCCGTGCGGCGCTCTTCGTCGAGCCGGACCCGGTGCGTCTCGATGCGCAGCACGCCGCCGTCGGGCATCGCGTCGCGCGCGTTCGTGGCGAGGTTGAAGAGGATCTGCTCCGCGGCGTGGAGGTCGGCGCGCGCCTCGGGGAGGTCCTCGTCCCCGCAGATCACGATCTCGACGTCCGCCGGCAGGATCCGGCGCAGGAACCCCTGCAGATCCACGACCATGCCGCCGAGGTGGACGGGCTGGAGATCGAGGCTCGAGCGCCGGGCGAAGCCGAGCAGCTCCTTCACCATCACCCGGCCACGCAACGCGGCGGACATCACGTCCCGCAGGTCGGCGTGGGCGTCGGCGTGCTCGGCCGGAAGCGCCTTGGCGAGGAGCTGCGCATTCGCGAGGATGATCGTCAACAGATTGTTGAAGTCGTGCGCGATGCCGCCGGTGAGCTGCCCGATCGCCTCCATCTTCTGCGACTGGCGAAGCTGCTCCTCCAGGACCCGCCGCTCGGTGACGTTCTCAGCGATCGTCTCGAAGCTCTCGATGCTGCGGTCGGAGCGCCGCACCGCCCGCCCGGAGAGGCGGACCAGGATGTGCTGCCCGTCCCGGCGCCGCCACATGATCTCGGCGCCGTCGATCTCGTCGCCGTCCTGAAACCGGGCCAGGAGCCGCTCGCGCTCCGCCGGGTCGGCGTACACGTCGCGGGGGAGACTGACGGCGAGCAGCTGCTCCTCGGAGTCGTAGCCCAGCATCTTCACGAGCGCGGGGTTGACCGCCAGGAACCGCCCGTTGGGTGTGGAGCGATAGATCCCGTACGAGGCGTGCTCCACCAGCGCCCGGCTGCTCTCCTCGGAGCGGCGCAGCGCCGCCTCGGCTCGCCGGCGCTCGGTGATGTCGGTGCCGACACCGATCACGCCGGTCACCTCGCCGTGCGATCCCCGCACCGGCGAGTACCAGGACTCGAACACCGCGCCGAACACGTCGACCGTGGACGAGAACGTTTCCCCGCCCAGGGCCCGACGCAGGTCCGCCAGCGCCTGCGGCAGCTCCGCGTACAGCTCGAACGCCGAGCGCCCGACGAGCTGGGCGGGCCGCAGCCCCAGCGAGTCGAGGCCCTTCCCCTCGACCATCGTGAAGATCCCGTCCCGGTCGATCGCGACCAGCACGAGCGGCGCGCCGGCGATCACCGTCCGCAGCCGCTCCTTGTTTTCGCGCAGCGCGCGCTCCTGGCGCCGCCGCTCGGTCACGTCCCGGGCGTTGACGATCAGGTGCGCCCCCCCCGTGCCGCCCTCCTCCACCCGCGCCTGCCCCACCGCCTCGAGCAACCGCCACGACCCGTCGCGCGCCCGGAAGTGGAACTGGGCGGCCTGCGGGATCGCGGGATGCTGGATCGCGCGGGCCAGCGCCTCCGCGACGCCCGCGATGTCGTCGCGGTGGACGAAGTCGAACGCGCTGCGCTCCAACAGCTCCCCCGGCGGATACCCGAGCACCCGCTCGACCGAGGGGCTGGCGTACTGGAAGACGCCGTTCTCTCCCACGATCGTCACGATGTCGGAGGCGTTCTCGATGAGCGAGCGGAAGTGCACCTCGCTCTTGCGGAGCGCCTCTTCACTGCGCGCGCGATCGACGGCGGTCGCGAGCACGTTCGCGACCGCCTGCAGGAAGTGCGTGTCGTGGATCGTGAACTCGCGGCGCCGCGCGCAATGGACGCCGAGGATCCCCAACGGGCGATCCTTGCCGGGCACGGGCACGCTGAGGCTGCTCACCACGCCATGCGAGGACAACAGCGGCGAGCTGCCGAACCGCGGGTCGGTGGCGAGATCCTCAACGACCACCGGGCCCGGCGAGCGCAGCACGTACCCCGCGTGCGAGTCCGCGTCGGCCGGCAGGACCGTCCGCCCGACGCTGTCCGCCTTCCACCCCACCCCGGCCCGCAGCACCAGCGTCCGCGTCTCGGCCCGCAGCTCAAGCAGGCTCCCGAACTCCACTTCCAACACGCGCGGCGCGAGCGCCACCGCCGCATCGACCAGCTCGCCCACCGGCGCCCCGGCGAGCGCCTGCTGCCCCAGGTGCGCCACCGCTTCCTGCTGGCGCGCCGTGGCGCGCAGCTGCTCCTCCGTCCGCGACAGGTGCGCGTCGCGGGCGTCGTCGCTCGGATGCAGCAGTCGGAACCGGTTGATGCTCACGCTGACGACCAGGCCTCAAAACGGGAGACACAACCTTGCATCCAGCGCCCCTTTTTTCCATTATCTCGCCCACGGAGTGGTGGTGTGCTGCGTCACCGACGGCGACCCAAGTGAGGATGCGGCAATGAGATACCACAAACCACCATGAGCCAGTACCTGATCCTCCGGGACCTGGCGATCATCTTCGCCGGTTCGCTCGTCGTCATTCTCGTCTTCCACCGCCTCAAGCTGCCCGCCCTGCCGGGGTTCATCGTGGCGGGCGTGCTGCTCGGCCCCAACGCGCTCGGCCTCGTTTCGGACGTCCACCAGGTGGAAAACCTGGCCGAAGTCGGCGTGATCCTGCTGCTCTTCACGATCGGGATCGAGTTCTCACTCGGCCGCCTGCGCGAGATGGGCCGGCAGGTCATCGGCGGCGGGCTGGCGCAGGTCGGCCTCACGGTCGGCATCACCAGCGCCGTCGCCGCCGGGTTCGGGCTGGCGTGGCCCGTGGCCCTGCTGCTCGGCTTCCTGATCGCGCTCTCCAGCACCGCCATCGTTCTCAAGGGGCTCACCGACGGCGGCGAGATCGACGCACCCCACGGCCGGCTCGCCACCGGCGTGCTGATCTTCCAGGACCTGTGCGTCGTGCCGATGATGCTGGTGCTGCCGTTCCTCGCGGGACGCGCCGCGGGGGGCGCGACGGGGCTGCTCCTGGCGCTCGGCAAGGCCGTGCTGGTCGTGCTGGGCGTGCTCGTCCTGGCGCGCACCGTCGTCCCCCGCGCGCTCGCCGAGATCCTGAAGACCCGCAGCCGCGAGCTTTTCCTGATCGCGATCATCCTGCTCGGCACCCTCACCGCCCTGGGTACCGCGGCGGCCGGCGCGTCGCTCGCGCTCGGCGCGTTTCTCGCCGGCCTCGTCATCTCCGAGTCCGACTACGGACACCAGGCGTTGGCCGAGCTGCTGCCGTTCCGCGACGTGTTCATCTCGCTCTTCTTCGTCGCGGTGGGTATGCTGGTCCAGGTGGAGTTCATTCGCGAGCACCCGCTGCTCGCCGTCGGCGGGGTCGCCGTGATCATGGGCGGCAAGACGCTCGCCGCGGCGGTCGGTCCTGCGCTGATGGGGTACTCCGGACGCGTGGCGCTGCTTGCCGCCCTCGGCATCTCCCAGATCGGCGAGTTCTCCTTCGTCCTCGCCCGTGAGGGCCGGGGGATGGCGCTCCTCCCCGAGGAGCTGTACCAGACTTTCCTGGGCGTGGCGGTGTGCACGATGCTCGTGACGCCGTTCCTGCTGCAAGGCGGGCCGGCGATCCTCGACGCCCTCGAGCGCGCCGTGCCGCTCGACCGCCTGCTCCCCGGGTTCCGGCCCCAGGGCATGTCGGCCGGCGACCAGCCGCTCACCGACCACGTCATCATCGCGGGGTACGGCCTCAACGGGCGCAACCTGGCCGCCGCGCTGCGCTCGATCCGGGCGCCCTACCTCATCGTGGAGCTGAATTCGCAGACGGTACGGCAGGCGCGGACCCGCGGGGAGCCGGCGTTCTACGGGGACGCCACGCGGGAGGAGATCCTCCGCGCCCTCGGCGCCGAACGCGCCCGCATGCTCGTGGTCGCGATCTCCGACCCCGCGGCGACGCGCCGTATGGTTCGCGTCGCGCGCACCCTCAACCCGCGCATCCACATCATCGCTCGCACGCGCTACGTAGTGGAGATCCCCGAGCTTACCCGGCTCGGCGCGGACGTCGTGATTCCCGAGGAGTTCGAGACGTCGATCGAGATCTTCGCCCGCGTCCTCGCGCACTACAACGTCCCGCGCAACGACGTCGAGCGCCTGGTGGACCACATCCGCGCTTCCCATTACCAGGCGCTTCGCGCCGCCGACGGCGGCCCGCCGACGACGCTCGGCACCGTCGGCGGCATCCCCCAAATGGCCGCGGAGCGGCTGCGACTGCCCCGCCACTCGACCCTCGGCGGCAAGACCCTGGCGGAGACGGGCCTGCGTACCCAGACCGGGGCGCTGGTGCTCTCGGTGACCCGGGGCTCGAGCGACATCCCGACGCCGGGTCCCAACTTCCGGCTGGCCGAAGGTGACGTTCTGGTCGTCGTCGGCCAGCCTCACCAGCTCCGAGCGGCGGGGCGCCTGGTCGCCGGGGAGGCAACCGGTGACGCTGCGATACCCGAACATTAGCCGAAAAACTAGGGAAATTGGGCATTATCTCGCGAGTGGCCGCTCACTTATGAACGTAATTAGTTATCAGTAATAAGTTTAAAGTGGCACAAGCCCCAAAAATTCTAGCTAAGTTGCGCCCACGCAACACCTTTCAGCGGACAGCGGACGACGGAAAACGGACCACAGCTACATTTGCGCCATGCCAATCCCCCCCCTGTACGGCCATGAGGGGACCCGAAACCGGCTGGTAGGCGCCATCGCCTCCGGCCGGTTGCCGCAAGCGCTCCTGTTAGAGGGACCGCAGGGAGTCGGAAAGCAGCGTTTGGCGTTATGGCTGGCACAGGCGCTGGTTTGTGAAGGCGAGGGACGGGAGACAGGGGAAGGGTGCGGGGAGTGCCGGCACTGCAAGTTCGTGCTGACGTTGTCGCACCCCGACGTGCACTGGTTCGTGCCGCTCGAGCTGTCGAAGAAGGGCGCGGACGCCGACAAGCAGATCGAGCTGGTCGAGGAAGCCCTCGCCGAGGAGATGGCGGCGCGGCGCGAGCGGCCGTACTATCAGCCGCCCACGGGACTCGCGAGCCACGGCATCGCCTCGGTACGGCTGCTGTTGCGGCGGCTCGCGCTCCGGCCCGCGTTGGCACGGCGGCGCGTCTTCATCATCGGCGACGCCGAGCGGCTGGTGCCGCAGGCGGGCACCGACGCCGGCGCAAACGCGTTGCTCAAGACGCTGGAGGAGCCGCCGCCGGACACGGTATTCGTGCTTACCGCGGCGGAGCCCGATGCACTGTTGCCGACAATCCGGTCTCGCGTCGTGCGTGTCCGCATGGCACGCCTGGCCGACAGCATCGTGGCAGCGTTCGCACAGCGGGAGCTCGGCGTGAGCAGCCAACGTGCGTTGGCTCAACGAGTTGGGATGGCCGAGGGGCGCATCGGCAGGCTCCTTGCAGAAGGAGGCCAGGCAGCGGGGGGGGCGGGGGAAACCGGGGCGGCCGGGGTGACCGCCGCTGAGCGGTTCCTAGCAGCCGTGGAAGGAGGAGCGGTGCGTCGCCACGCATTCGCGCTGGCTCAGCAACCGTTCCAGGCGCGGGGCGGGTTCACCGCGATGCTCGACGGGCTGCTCGAACGGTTGCGGGCACAGGCCCGCGCCGGCGGGGAGACCGAGAAGGTGGTCGAGGCGATCGCCCAAGTGCTCGAGGCGCGCGGCCTCGCCCAGGGCAACGTGAACCCGCAGCTGGTCGCGGCCGTATTGGCGGAGGACTTGGCCGGAGGGGAGCCGCGATGAAGCTGTCACACGTGGACGTGGCGGGCCGGGCCCGGATGGTGGATGTGGGCGACAAGCCGATCACGGTCCGCAGCGCGGTGGCCGAAGGGGCGATCCGCATGTCGGCCGAGGCGTTCCGGCTGGTGGCCGACCAGGCGGTGGCCAAGGGCGACGTGCTCGCGGTGAGCGAGGTGGCGGGCACGCTCGCAGCGAAGCGCACCGCCGAGCTGATCCCCCTCTGCCACCCCCTGGGACTCGACCAGGTGGAGGTCGAGGCGGCGCTCGACGAGACGCTCCCCGGTGTGCGGGTGCGGGCGGCGGCCAAAGCGGTGGGCCGGACGGGGGTCGAGATGGAAGCCCTCACCGCCGTTTCGGTGGCGCTGCTCACTGTGTACGACATGGTGAAGGCGGTGGACCGGAGCATGGAGATCCAGACCGTGCGACTGCTCGAGAAGACGGGCGGCACGCGCGGGGACTGGCGGCGGGACGCCGCCGGTTGACGGTGAATTGATGGGGCGGCGCCAGGTTGGGGCCGCACGGACACACAAGAGAGGGCTATGCACACGAAAACCCAGAAACTGATGCTGCAGGGGGGGGTGATCCTCCTCGGCGCCCTGGTGGTGAGCAGCATCGGGGGTTGGGCTCGACGCGCTACAGCCGACGATCAGCCGGCGCCGCTCACGGCGCCCGCGCTGCTCGGCGAGCTGCGCTCCCTCGAGCAGTCGCTCGAGGCGACCCGGGGAGACCTCGCGGTCGCCCGGCTCCAGCTCGAGCGCGCCAACGCGATCATAGACTACTCGACGCATTACGGCGTCGCGGCCGACCTCGCTGCGGCCATCTACGATGTCGCGCTGGCGGAAGGTGTGGATCCCGCGCTGGCGTTCCGGCTCGTCAAGGTGGAGTCGGGGTTCAACGCCAGGGCCAGGAGCAAGGTGGGAGCGATCGGTTATACACAGGTCCTCCCCAGCACGGCCCGGCTGTACGAGCCGGGGCTTACGACCGCGCAGCTGTACGATCGGAGCACCAACCTGCGCCTCGGCTTCCGCTACCTGCGCGACCTGTTGGAGCGCTACGAGGGCAACCCGGAAGCGAAGCTGCGCCTCGCGCTGCTCGCCTACAACCGCGGGCCGGGCAAGGTGCAGGAGCTGCTCGACGCCGGCCGCGATCCGCAGAACGGGTACGCGACGACGGTCATGAAGGGGTACCGGCGAAAAGGCAGCTGACCGAACCGCGCGGCGATGCATACGGTAGGGGCGCAGCATGCTGCGCCCCTACGTTTTTCAGCACGCCGCAGCGCACTTCTGCGGGATCTTCAGGACCTCCCCCGCCCGGATCATCGACTGCATCGTCAATCCGTTGTAGTTGAGCAGGCTCGCGAGCGAGACGCCGTAGCGCCGCGCGATCGCGCTCGCCGTCTCGCCGACCCGCACGCGGTGGCTCCCGGCGCTGGCGTCGGTGCGGCTCACCCGCCGGTAGCGCGGCTCGGGGGGGACCGACCAGGCCGACGCCGGCACGACCCGCCCGCTCATCGGAATGACGATCCGCTGGCCCACGCGCAGCGCGTGCGCCGTGAGCCGGGGGTTCGCGCCCTGGATCATCGCCACGCTCACGCGGTAGCGCCGCGCGATCTCGGTCAGGGTCTGGCCGCGGGCGACGTAGTGGTCGACGAACGTGATCCGGTCGGTCACCGGGAGGCTGTCGTAGCGCTCCGCCACCTGCGTGCCCCGCCCCCGCGGCACGCGGACCACCACGGTCCGGGCCGGGGGCGTGATGCCGCGGACGAACTGCGGGTTCAGCTCGAGGATCGCCGCCGCGGTGGTGTCGGCCAGGCGCGCGATCACGTCGAGCCCCGTCGCGTCGGCGACGGTGATCTCGTCGAACCGGAGCGGCGGCAGGAGCTGGGCCTCGAAGCCGTAGCGGGCGGGTTGCTTGGCGATGAGCGATGCCGCGATCAGCTTCGGCACGTAGTCGCGCGTCTCGCGCCGCAGGTAGCGGCGGTCGGAGAGCTGGAAGAACGTGCGATCGTCCACCGAATCCGGCTCGCCCGGCAGCCGGCCGATTCCGCGCTCGACCCGTCCGACACCGGCGTTGTACGCCGCCGCCGCAAGGTACACGCTGCCGAGCCGCTCCCGCAGGTCGGCGAGGTAGTTGGCCGCGGCCTCGGTGGCCTTGAAGGGATCGCGGCGTTCGTCCACCCACGGGTCCACGGTCAGCCCGTAGAGCCGGGCCGTGCCCGCGATGAACTGCCACATGCCGACCGCCTTGGCGCGGCTCACGGCCGTGTTCGAGAGCCCGCTCTCGATGAGCGTCAGGTACACGAGGTCCTCGGGCAACCCCTTGGCCCGCATCCGCTCGCGGATCATCCCCTCGTAGCGCCCGAGCCGCGACAGCCAGATCTCGAAGCGGTCGCGCGCGTCCACCTGGAAGAACTCGAGGTACTCGAGCACCCGGCGGTTGGTCGCGAAGCTCGACACGTCGATGTCGAAGGTCGGCGAGGACGGCGCCGCGCGGAGCGCCGCCCGCCCTTCGGGGCCGAACAGCTCCACCGCCTCGCGCTCCACCTCTTCGCCCTTCAGGGGCACCGCCGCCGCGGGCGGCTGCGCCCGCAGGGTATCCGTCCGCGCGCGCGGCTGGTGCAGGCTGTCGAGCACCTGCGCGTCGGCCGCCGAGTCCTGGTCGGCGCGCGCCGCGAGCGTCGCGAGCGAGTCGGCGGAGAGGGCCGGGGCTGCGAGGGTGAGGGGCACCGCCAGCGTATCGGGCGCCGGTGTCACGGCGAGCGAGGGTGCGCCGCGCGCGCCGCCACAGCCGGCTACGACTAGCAGCAGGGCGAGTAGGGGCGCAGCATGCTGCGCCCCCACACATCCTTCCGATCGCAGTTCTCGTCTCATCGCGTCGCGAAAAAATTCCCCAGGATACGGTTCGTCGCATTCAACACCGCCAGCGCGGCCCCCCGCGGCGGATCGTCCTGCGTGAGGTAGGCGCCCACCAGCCGTGAGGCGCGGGACTCCTGCCGCGCGGAGAGTGACACGATCACGACCGTCGCGTCGAACGCCCGTACCGCCTTCACTCCCAGCAGCTCGAATCCGAGCTTGGGCTGCACCACCCGCTCGAGCGCCCGCACCGTCGCCGCCGCGCAGCAGCGCAGCTCCCCCGCTTGTGAGATCACGCCTTCCGACTCGCCGGTGAACTGGCGCCCGTCCGCCCACGCGAGCACGACCTTCGCGCGGCAGCGCCCGCTCGCGAGCCGCTGGAACGCGAAGTCCTGGAACCGCAGCCGCTCGCCTCCCCCTTCGCGCGCGGATTCCGCCATCGGCGCCGCCACGGTCCGCCTCCTCCCTCAATCGAACCGGACTTCGATCTGCTGCCGGCCGGCCGTGTCCTGCGGCAGCTCGACCACGTCCACCTCGAGCCGGGGCCGGCCCTGCGCGTCCCGCTCGGCCGACACCACGAGGATCAGCCCGCTCTCGAGCTCGACCCGCAGCTGGCGCAGGTCCGACCGGACCGTGACCTCCCGCACCGACTCCCCCCGCAGGCGCGCGACCGCAGCGACGATGCGACGCAAGTCCTGCAGCTCAAGGGAGCTCACGTCAGCCGCTCGGCCAGGAGCTGCGAGAGCGCCGCGTCGGGGATGCGCTCCGCCTGGATGAAGAGCGACGACTTCGACGTGGCCTCCAGCGGGTACAGGGTCCAAAAGGACCGTCCCGGACGCTCGGAGGCCGGGCGGAACGACAGCACCAGCTGCCATGCCTCCGTGTTGGCCGGGCGCTCGGCTAGGGCGTCCACATGCCAAACCTGATCGCCATGGGCGATCACTCTCCAGGGCATGGATCACCTCGCAAAACGAGGGCGCGACAATATGTGGTCTAACTCAAAGTCCGGTCAATAGTTGAGTAGCCCGAGCACGCGGGCGTCCCGGGCGGTGTCCACATCCCGCAGGGGCCCGAGCACGTGACAGGAGAGCCCGAGCTCCCCCGCCCGGGTGCGGGTCTGCACCCCCACGGCGGCGGTGGACCACGCGATGCCGCGGAACAGCGCCGGCTGCGGCGTCGCGAGCCCGATCAGGTAATAGCCTCCGTCGAGAGCGGGCCCGAGCACCACGTCGTGGCCGCCCAGCGCCGTGAACGCCTCGGCCACGACGCGGCGGTTCACGCCGGGACAGTCCGAGCCGATGACGACAACCCGCTGCGCACCCTCGGCAAACTCGCGGGCGAACGCGTGCCTGAGCCGGTCGCCCAGGCTGGCGCCCACCTGGGGGCGGAACGCCACGCGCCCCACCCCGTCGAGCCACTCCCGCACGAACGGCGCCTCGTTGAGTGGCGTGAACCACACCGTCGTGCGGTGGCCCCGGCTGGTGGCGGAGCCGACGACCTGACGACCGAGGCGCCAGTACACGTCCGCCGCGC
Source organism: Gemmatimonadales bacterium (assembly GCA_036395195.1). Classification (GTDB taxonomy): domain Bacteria; phylum Gemmatimonadota; class Gemmatimonadetes; order Gemmatimonadales; family GWC2-71-9; genus AG41. The sequence continues at coordinate 12,520 of DASWDP010000044.1, forward strand.
CCGACGGTCCGATGTCCTCCGCGAGCCGCGTCTTGACCCGTCCCGGGATCGGCGCTTTGACGAAGATGCCGAGCGCCCGCACGCTACGGGGCGCGCCTCCTCCAGCGCGCCAGCCGGGTGGGCGGGACACCCACGAGGTAGAGCGAAATCAGCAGCACGTTGGCGAGCCACGTGCGCAGCACGCCGTGCGCGCGGTAGCGCCGCCCGGACGTGAGCAGCGCGGCGGGAAGCGTACGCGTCTCGAACCCGCGTCTTTTCATTCTCCGAATCATTTCCACGTCTTCCATGATCGGAATATCGGCATACCCGCCCACGGCCTGGAACAGCTCGCGCCGGATCAGCAAGCCCTGGTCGCCGTACGGGAGGCGGGAGAGCCGCTGCCGCAGCGCCTGCCCGAGCTCGATGAACCGCTTCCAGGGCGCCGGCAGATCGATCGCGAAGCGGAACACGGCCGCCAAGAGGTCGGGCTCGTCCACGATCGCGGCGAGCAGCGCGCGCCGGGCCGCGGCCGGGAGGCGCGAATCCGCGTGCAGAAACAAGAGCCAATCGCCCCGCGCCGCTTCCGCCCCGGCGTTGAGCTGGCGCGCCCGGCCGCGGGGCGCGGCCAGCACGCGCGCACCGGCGGCCGCCGCCACGGCGGGCGTCTCGTCGCTCGAGCCGCCGTCCGCCACCACGACGTCCACGGAGAGGGTCCGGGCGAGCCCGCGCAGATCCGCGAGCAGGTCCGGTAGGAATCCCGCCTCGTTCAGGGTCGGGATGACGACACCGATCACGGTCGGACGGTTGGACGGTCGGACGGTTGGACGGAAAAGCCCAACCGGCGGGCGATCGCCGGCACGAAGGTGAGCAACACCAGCAGGACACCGGCGATGAGGACGCGTAAGAAGGCCCGATGCCCCGCCTCGTGCGAGCCGGAGAGCAGGGCATCGGCGAAGAAGGTGTACACGAGGGTCCCGGGGATGATGCCGAGCGCGGTCGCGGCGGCATACGTGCGCCACGAGATGGCGGTGAGCCCCGACCCGAAGTTGAGCAGGTTGAAGGGAACCACCGGAATCAGGCGCAGCCGCAGAAGCCACGCGAACCCCGCGTCCTGGGTCAACCGGTCGAGCCCGCTCAGGCGCCCGCCCAGGATGGCCCGGAGTCCCTCCCGCCCGAGCAGCCGGGCCACCCAGAACGCAGCCGACGCGCCGAGGTTCGCCCCGATCAGGTTCAAGAGCGAACCCCACCAGAACCCGAACACTGCGCCCCCGACGAGCGTGAGCACGAGCCCCGAGAAATCGAGCGCGGCCGCGACCGTGTAGGCCATGACGAATGCCGGCGGCGCCCACCACGGCTCGCGCAGCGCCGCGACCAGCCGGGCGGCGCCCGCCGGCGTGACCCAGTCGCGCGCGGGCGTGCCCCGCAGCGCGTAGACGCCCGCGAGCAGCAGCGCGATCAGGACGAGGAGCTTGAGCAGCCCCTTCGCGCGGGGCGTCACCGCCACCAGCGGAGGAAGCGCCGGAGCAGCCGGCCGCGGGGCGTGTCGCCGTAACGCGCGCGGTACCACGCGTCGGCCGTGCGCTTCACGATTTCGCTCATCGTGGGGTACGGGTGGATGGCGCTCGCGAGCCGCGGCAACGGTATGCCGTGTCGCATCGCGAGGGCGATCTCCATGATCAACTCGCCCGCGCCGCGGCCCACGATCGTCGCGCCGAGAATCCGCCCGTTCGGGCGCGTCACCACCTTCGAGAACCCGACCGCCACCCCATCCACGATGGCCCGGTCGAGCTCGGTAAAGCTGTACCGGAAGACCTCCGGGCGCTCGCCCGCGGCGGCGGCCTCGGCGGCGGTCAGCCCGACCCGCGCCACTTCCGGATCGGTGAACGTCACCCAGGGCACCACGCGGTAGTCGACCACGGTCTTGAGCGGGGTGAGGGCGTTCTGCACGACCACCCTGGCCATGTAGTCGGCGACGTGCGTGAACTGCAGGTCCCCCGTCACGTCGCCCGCCGCCCAAACGCCCTTGGCGCTGGTTTCGAGCCGCGCGTTGACGCGCACGGCGCCGTGGTCGAGCGCCACGCTCGCGCGCTCCGGCTCGGCGTCGTGAGTGTCGGGCCGTCGCCCCGTGGCGACGAGGATCTCGTCCGCGACGACGCGCTCGCCGTCCGCGCCGTAGATCGCCTTCCCGTTCCCCTCGCGCGCGACGCGCGCCGCGTGGAAGCCCGTTCGAATCGCCACCCCCTCCTCCGCGAGCCGCTCGCGCACGAACCGGCCGACCTCGGGGTCCTCGTGGGGCAACACCTCGGCCTCGAGTTCCAGCACCGTGACCTGGACGCCGAGCCGGCGATAGGTCTGCGCGAACTCGAGCCCGATCGGCCCGCCGCCCAGCACGCTGAGGCTCGCGGGCAGCGCGGGCTGATCCAGCGCGGTCACGTTCGTGAGGAAGCCGACGTCGGCGAGTCCGGGAATGGGGGGGACCGCGGGGACCGAGCCCATGGCGAGCACGATCCGCTTCGCCCGGAGGACGCGGCCGGCCGTCTCGACGCGCCCGAGGCCGGCGAGCCGCGCGGGCGAAAGGATCACGTCCACGCCCAGGGCGCGAAACCGCTCGGGAGAATCGTGGGGCGCGATGCGATCGCGCGCGGACCGGAGCCACGCGACCGCATCGGCCCACCCCTCCCCCGTCCCCTGTCCCCCGTCCCGGTATTTCCGCGCGAACGCGATCAGGGCCTTCGACGGCACGCACCCCGTCCACAGGCAGTCCCCGCCGAGCGCCGCGCGCTCGATCAGCGCCGCCTTCGCGCCGAGCGCGGCGGCGCCGGCCGCCGTGACGAGGCCGGCCGTCCCGCCGCCGACGATGATGATGTCGTGGGTGGAGTCAGTCACCTCGCGTGGCTAACGCCCGGAACCGCTTGGAGAGCTCCTTCGTGACGGGCCCGGGAGTGCCGCTGCCGATCACCCGGCCGTCGAGCTTCACGACCGCCACGATCTCGGCGGCGGTGCCGGTGAGAAACATCTCGTCCGCCGTATACAGGTCGTAACGGTTGAGGGGAACCTCCTCGACCCCGTAGGTGGCCTCGCGCGCCAGCTCGATCACGGCGTCCCGCGTCACGCCCCGCAGGATACCGGCGTACGCGGGCGGCGTCTTGAGCGTGCCCCCCCCGCCCCCCTCGCCCCCCCCGTTCGTCACCGCGAACAGGTTCATGCCGCTCGCCTCCGCCACGTACCCCTGCGCGTCGAGCATGACGACCTCGTCCACGCCGGCCGCGATGCCCTCGACTTTGGCGAGGATGTGCGAGAGGTAGTTCAACGACTTGATGCGCGGGCTGAGGCTCTCGCGGTGGTTGACCGGCGTGGCGGCGGTGAGGGCGGTCAGGCCCCGGTCGTAGCGGTCCTCCGACCACAGCTGGATCGTGTCCACGATGCAGATGGTCGTGGGCTTTTCGCACTTGCGCGGGTCGAGCCCGAGATCGCCCACGCCACGGGTCACGAGCAACCGGATGTAGGCGTCCTCGAGCCCGCTCTTCGCGACGGCCTCCTCCACCATGCGGTGCATTGCGGGCTTCGCGAGCGGGATCTCGATCCACGCGCCCTTCGCCGAGGCGTACAGCCGATCGAGGTGCTGGGCCAGGCGGAAGACGCGGCGGTTGTACACGCGGATACCCTCGAACACACCGTCGCCGTAGAGCAACCCGTGATCGAACACCGAGACCTTGGCGCTCGTCCGGTCGTAGTACGCGCCGTCGATCCAGATGATGGGTGGCATGGTCCCCTTAGTGTGAGAACGCGACGATCTTGTCCAGCACCGCGCGCGCGAAATCCTTGTCCCAGGTCACGGCGCTCTTCTTCGCGACGACCTGGACGCGGGTCGAGCTCTTGCCTTCGGGCTTCAACGTGACCGCGATGTCGCGGTCGTCGGCGGTCCCGTTGATCTCGCGCCGTTCCCCGGCGTCGTCCTGCGCGGTCTCGACCTTGGTCTGGCGGATGTGGAGCTGGTCGAAGGCCTGCGTGGTCGCGGCGGCCGCGCGCTCCACCGACGCGGGCACGACCGACTCGACCCCTCGCTGTGTGAAGTAGATCCCCCCGCCGGCACCCGCTCCGACCGCCGCCACCGCGCAGCCTACGGCCAGCGTCGCGACGCCCGCGGCGGCCCAGGCACGCGGCCGTTTTGCCCTGATCTGGTGCATCGTGCGACCTCCAGCCAACGAGTCTCGCGAATATACCTGGCCCAACGACCGCTCGGCTACGGCGGGCCCGGCCAGCGTACGTGTTATCCAGATCACGGACGGGACCCCAGGTCCAGGGCGATTGTTACCCCATGGACGAATCCATCGGCTGGGCCAGGATGTGGGCGGCCGCGAAGCGGGACGACGCCGAGACGTTGCGCCAGGGGGCGTGGTATCCGGTGCTGAGCGAAGGGTCCACGCGGCTCGTGCTCGACGTGTCCGGACGCCGGGTCGCCGTGCCCCAAGACATCGTCGAGGTGCGACCCCGCCGCCCCGATCGTTTCACCGTGGTGTACCGCACACCCGACGACCCGAATCCGGCCCGCGGCACGAAGGCCGACGTCGGCCGCGTGTTCGCTGTGTGTCCCTCGTGCGCGTCCCGCAATCGATTGCCGCGACGGCCCCGGCTCGGCACATCCGGCACGTACGCCGCGGACAGTGCCGAGCGCGCCAGATGCTCCAAGTGCGGGCACGAGGGAATCGTGGCGTGGTGGGAGACCGGGTGAGGAAAGGGCAGGACGTGACCCGGGCGGGGATCGAACCCGCGGCCTACGGATTAAAAGTCCGTTGCTCTACCAACTGAGCTACCGGGTCGGACGGTCGAAACTTCGCTGCGTGCTTACACTTCCACAAGCCGGCGGTGCCGGCGAGGGCGTTACCACGTGGTTGATCGGATGCTCTTGAAGGATATGACTCCCGGCCGCGATCGTACTCAGCCCGCACCCCGGGCTCCGGACCGTGAGATCGTGGAACGGATGATCAGCGGCGACGAGAGCGCCTTCCGCGAGCTGCTCGCCCGCTACCGCAGCACGGTGTACGCGACGGTGTACGCGGCACTCCAGGATCCCGAAAAGGCCGAAACGATCGTCGCCGACACGTTCGACGAAGCGCGCCGCACCGCCATCGCGCTCGCCAGCACCCTCGCCAGCGTCTCGGGGTGGCTCACCCACCTCGCGCGCATGCGGGTCGACGGCGAGGCGCGTCAAGTCCCGCCCCAGCTCTAGCCCGGAATCGCCCGGCGCGTCCAAGGTTTGTGACGTCGCAGCCGAGCGCGTGGTCTCTCCTACGGCTTCTCACCAGACCCAAGCCGGAGGACGATCATGACACCCGTACAAGCGAAGCTCGCAGCGAGCGCCGTGCTGGCGCTCGCACTCATGCTGGGAGCATCCGCGGTCGCAGCCGCCCAACGGCCCGCGCATCCGCCCATGCCTGCTGCGCACGTGCCGAGCCCCCACGCACCAGCAGGGCAGCCGGCGCACCCCGCCACCCCGCCGCAGGACAAGACGAACTTTCAGGGCATCTCGAAGAAGTTGAACAGCACGCCGGACGCCCTGGAGAGCGCCTATCAGGCGGCGAGGCAGGCGAACCCGAAGCTCACCCGCGGACAGTTCATCGCAGCCCACGTGGTGGCGCAAAACCTCGGCTCGAAGAATCCCGCCATCACGGCCGACGCGATTCTGAGCAGCCTGCAGAGCGGCAAGAGCATCGGCCAGACCCTCCAGAGCTTCGGTCTGAGCGCCGCGGAGGCGAAACAGGCGGAGCAGACCGCCGAGCGAGAGGCGAGAGAGGCCGAGAAGCGGGCGAGCTGACCGCGCGGCCCACCGCGCGAACCATGCGCACATCGATCCGTCTGCGGTTGCTGGTTTTGCTCCTCACGCTCCCTCCCCGGCCCGCGCCCGCCCAGGCGACGCCGGGCGCGCCGTGGGACTCGGTCGCGACGATCCTCCGGGCGCCCGGAGTCGCCGCGGGCGGCTATTACCGGTACAACCTGCCGCGGCACGACATCACGTTGCGCGTCGGCGACGTGACGGTGGCGCCCGCGCTGGCGCTCGGCAGCTGGGCCGGTTTGAGCGGCACTGCGACGGACGCGACCATGATGGGAGACCTCGTGCTCACCGCGCCGGAGGTGAAGCCCGTGCTCGCCGAGCTCGCACGCCAGCACCTCGATGTGACAGCGGTGCACAACCACCTCGCCGGCGAGGAGCCGCAGCTCACCTACGTGCACTTCCACGGGCACGGGGTGGCCACCGACCTCGCGGCGCGGCTCGACCGGGTGCTCGCCCGGACCGCGACGCCGCGCCCCGTGCGCGCGGCACCACCGGCGCCGCCGACGGTCGACACGGCCCTGGTGTTCCGCACGCTCGGCAAGCCGGGGACCGCGCGCGCCAACGTGGCGCAGGTGGGGTTCGTGCTGGTGCCGGGCACGGTGACCATGGGGGGGCGGCCGCTCGTCCCGGCGATGGCCTACGGCAGCCCCGTGAACGTGCAAATGGTGGGCGCCTCGCGGGCGGTGGCGACGGGCGACTTCGCGGTGACGGGCGACAAGGTGAGCCCGCTGCTCGCGGCGCTGGCCGCGAGCGGCATCGCGGCGACGGCGGTGCACACGCACCTGATCGACGAACAGCCGCGCCTCTACTTCATCCACTTCTGGGCCGACGGCCCTCTGCCGGACGTGTTGCGGGGCCTCAAAGCGGCGCTCGACGCCGCGCGCT
>DASWDP010000045.1:0-7781 GCA_036395195.1 Gemmatimonadales bacterium
GCAGGAGACGAACGGTGCTTGGTTTGTCTCCCTTTGGGAGGTTCGCGAACTCGCCGTACACCGTCAGGGCCGGGCTCAACGGCTGCATCCGACCGTCCTTCCACGCCAGCAGCTTGCGTGAAGCACCGCCCATCGGGGCGCTCGGCACGTAGTCCTCGTTGAGCATGAGGGCGGCGCCGTCGCTGGCTTCGAGCAGCACGGGCACCACGCCCAGCTGCTCCTCGAGGCCCGTGGTTCCCGCCGCTACGCTGAAGGTCTCCTGGTACAGAACGGCGTTGTGCGCGTCGATCACCCGAAGCGCGGCGACCGTCGTATCCGGCCCCAGCCAAGCCTCCGTCACCACACAACGCACCTCGCTGCCGCGCCAGGTGAAGGGCCCGAGCACGCGTTCTCTTGTGGGGAGCTCCGGCGCCGGCGCCGGGACCGGGCGCTTCGTGACCGAGTCCTGCGGTGCGCCGACCGGACCGGGGACGGCGGTCGTCGCGGGCGGTGATGGGCCAGGAGCCACGATTTGCGCGACATCCGGCTCGCAATGGACTGTGATCCTGTAGCTGTAGGGCGGTAGACCGCGCGCGGCGCCGCCGCTCGCGTCGTTCCAGGTCGAGAGGACGTAGCACACGACGCCCTCGCGACGCATCGCCAGCTTCGCGCTGAAGTCATCGTCCGCCGCCGACTGCGGCTCGATCGGCCAGCCCAGCGCGGCGGTCAGCGCGACATGGGGCTGGCTGGCGGCCGGCAGACTGTGCACATCGCCGCGCGCCTCGGCACCGCAGGGCGGCTGATAGCCTGGCCGTGCGTTCGCGGCTACCCGGCCCGCCCACGGCGTGATGGCCTCCGGTTGGAGCGTCCGAAGGACCCGTGCGATGGTGTCGCAGGCAGCGATGGTCGTCAGGGCGGACGCGGGGCGTGTCGTGTCTCGCGTGACGACGGGCGCGTGGGGCACGATATCGGCGACGGTATCGCCCGCTCGAGTTTCAGGGCGCTCGCGGCCGCACGCTAGCACCGGGAGGGCGAGCGCGGTGACCCAGAGCGTGGAGCGGAGCTTCATGAGGGAAGGTTTGCGGCGGGCAATGCTTAGCCGGGGTGGCGGGTCATCGTTCGCAGTACCACGCAACATGATCCCGGCTCCGGCTCGAGCTCCGCCCGCACAGCACGCGCCCCCAACCCGGCGAGCAATCCCCGCAGCAGCTGGAGGTTCATCCCGCATACGAGGGGTCGGCACTCGTTGGCCAGGGCGTCGAACGGACAGTTGCGCAGGTGCACGTCGCCGTTGCTGCGCGCCGGCTCGTAGCCCCAGTCGTCGAGCACGGCGAGGGCGCGGGCGAGGCCGCGCGCCGCCCCGGGCGGCGCCCCGCCGTTCGTCCGGGCGGTGGCCGCCAGTTCCCGGCCCACGACGCGAGCGGCCCGCTCGAGCGCCCGCCGGGTGGCCGGGGCGCGGCTCGCGGTGGCCGTCAGGGCGCGGGCGAAGACGAGGCCGGCGAGCTCGTAGCGGCGGCGGGGCAGGGTGACGTCGAGCTGGCGGCCCGAGCGGCGGTACAGCTTCGCCGGGCGTCCCGCTCCCGGACCCCGGCGGCCGGTCAGCCGGCGGTAGGACGTGTCGAGCAGGCCCTGCTCGACCAGGCGGTCGAGGTGGAACGCCGCCAGGGCGCGCGAGATGTGCAGCGCCCGGGCCGCCTCATCGCGCCCCACGTCGCGGCGCCGCCCGGTGACGTAGAGATAAAGACCCCTCCGCACGGGTTCGTTCAGCAGCGCGATGGCCGCGATCTGGCGCTCGAGCTCGGTGGGGGCCACGTCTTCAATCTACACGACGCCCCGTGGCAGGGAACATCGCGCGGCGCAGATCCATTGTTCCAATCGCAACGTATACTGTGCGTAGATCACGCGGAGAGCACCGTCGCCCCCCGTGCTCGTCACCCCTCACGGAAGCGATCACCGAAGATGCCCGACTACACCTATCTGATCGTCGGCGGCGGCATGACCGCCGACGCCGCCGCGCGGGGAATCCGCGAGGCCGATGCGACCGGGACGATCGGCCTCATCGGCGCCGAGCCGCACCCCCCGTACAACCGCCCGCCGCTCTCCAAGGGGCTGTGGAAGGGCGAGGCCGAGGAGACCATCTGGCGCGGCACCGCCGCGATGGGCGCGGAGCTGGTCCTGGGGCGTCGGATAGTGGCGGTCGATCCGCGCGGGCACACGGCCACCGACGACCACGGCACGGTGTACCGGTTCAAGAAGCTGCTGCTGGCGACGGGCGGGTCGCCCCGCCGCCTGCTGCTCGCATCGGATCAGGTGATCTATTTCCGCACGCTGGACGACTACCGCCGGCTGCGCGCGCTCGCGGGCGAGCAGGTGACGTTCGCGGTGATGGGGGGCGGCTTCATCGGGAGCGAGGTCGCGGCGGCGCTGCGGCTGCAGGGGCGCGACGTGACGATGCTCGTCCCCGAGGCGGGCGTGGGCGCGCGCGTGTTCCCCGCGGACCTGTCACAGTTTCTCGTCGCTTATTACAGGCAGAAGGGCGTGACCATGCGCATGGGGGAGGGGATGGCGGGCCTCGAGGCGCGCGGCGGCAAGTGCGTGGTGCGCACGACCACCGGCGGCGACCTCACCGCGGACGTCGTCGTCGCGGGCCTCGGGATCGTCCCGGCCGCCGAGCTGGCGGAGCAGGCGGGCCTGCGAGTCGAGAACGGCATCGCGGTGGACGAGTTCTGCCGCACCAGCCATCCCGATGTCCACGCCGCGGGCGACGTCGCGAGCTTCCCGAGCCCGGCGCTGGGATCGCGCCTCCGGGTGGAGCACGAGGACAACACGAACACGATGGGTCGGATCGCCGGTCTCAACATGGCGGGCCGCGCCACCACGTATCATCACCTGCCCTTCTTCTATTCCGACCTCTTCGAGCTGGGCTACGAGGCGGTGGGCGACCTGGACGCGCGGTTCGAGACCGTCGCCGACTGGAAGGGGGGGGAGCCGTTCCGCGAAGGGGTAGTCTATTACCTCAGGGACGGCCGGGTGCGCGGCGTGCTGCTGTGGAACACCTGGGGGCAAGTGGACCACGCGCGCGCCCTGATCGCCCAGCCGGGGCCGTTCAAGCCGCATGACTTGAAGGGTCGCCTGCCCGCCTAGTCCGCGAGTGAACTCGCGGCTCGGCGTCTGCCCGTAAACGGGCGTCGGACGCTCCTGGCGGTTTCGGTACGGTTACAGTAAGCTGCAAGCCCTCAAGCGCAACGGAGAGCGCACGGGCGATGCGGTGGATCGCACTCCTGATCGGCGTGAGCGGTGTCGCCGCGCAGGGCGGGGGGGGGCGCGTGAGCGGACGCATCGCGCTGCTCGAGAAGCACAACAAGCCGTCGCGCGACCTGGGAAGCGCGGTCGTGTATCTCGAAGGGACTGCGACCGCCGCCGCCGCACATCCGACCACCGTCGAGATCGCGATCGACGACAAGGAGTTCGTGCCGCGCGTCACGGTCGTGCCCGCCGGCTCGACGGTGCGCTTCGCCAACCACGATCCCTTCGATCACAACGCCTTCTCCGCCAGCGGGCCCAACCAGTTCGACCTGGGCCAGTACGGCCGCGGCGAGGCGAAGGGCCGGACCTTCGGGGCCCCCGGGCTGGTGCGCGTCTTCTGCAACGTGCACCCGCGCATGGTCGCGTTCGTGCACGTGATGGCGACCCGCTATTATGCCCAGGCGGCGGGCGACGGGAGCTTCGCGATCGACGACGTGCCGCCCGGCGAGTACACGCTCCACGTCTGGCACGAGCGCAGCCCCGAGCTCACCCGGGCGGTAGAGGTGACGGCCGCCGGTGCGTCGGGGATCGAGCTGCAGCTCGACGCGCGCGGCTTCCGCTGGGTCCCCCACAAGAACAAGTACGGGGAAGATTACCCGACGAATGCCGGACGCGAGCGCTACTAGGCCCTCCCTCCCCCTCCCCCTCGTCCGGCTCGGGCTTGGTGCGAAGATCTTCGTCGCCGCGACGCTGTCGGTCGCGGCCGTGCTGGGCGTGACGTTCGGGCTGACCGCGCTGCAGGCGAACCGCACCGCCGACGAGTCGATCCGGCGGGCCCTCGCGGGCGTGCGGCGCGGCGTGCAGGCCTTTCTCAGCGGCCGCACCGCGACATTCGCCGGCATGAGCGCGGTGAGCGCCCAGGTGCCGCAGTTCCGCGAGCGCCTGCTCGGCGGCTCCGAGCGGAGCAACGTCCTCGATCAGGCCGAGGAGTACCGCCAGCTGCTCGGGGCCGCCTGGGTGCTCGTGACCAACGAGCACGGCATCCTCGTCGCCCGCACCGACTATCCGGCCGAGACGGACATCGACCTGTCGCGCGGGGCGCTGATCGCGAACGCCCTGTCGGGCGACCGCACGAGCGGTGCCTGGCTCGACGAGCGGCTCCGCCGGCTCTACATCGCCGTCGCGGTGCCGCTCCGGGCCTCGCCCGACGCCGCCCCCCAGGGCGTGCTCGTCACCGCCTACGCCGTGGACGACACCCTGGCCCGGGAAATCAAGCAGGCGACCACGACCGACGTGGTGTTCTTCGCGCTCGACACGCTCGACCGGCCTTACGTCGTCGGCACGACGCTGCCGCGCGACGAGATCGAGCCGGCGCTTGCGGCCGACAGCGCGGCGATCGCGGCCCTCGGAGAGACGCCCGACACGGCGGGGACCGAGCTCGCGGTGGACGCGGGAGGCGAGCACCTGATCGGCCTCGCAAGCCCGATCCGCTCGGGCGGCGGGGACGTGTTCGGCGGCTTCGTGGCGTTCCGCTCCCACGACCGCGAGCTCGCGGCGTTCCGGGCGCTGCAGCACACCATCGGCTTCGCCGTCGTCCTGGGACTGCTGCTCGCCCTCGCGTCGGCCTTCGTGCTGGCGCGCCAGATCGCCGGCCCGATCCGCCGGCTCGCCCTCGCCACGCGCCGCGTGCAGGACGGCGACTACGGCGTGACGATCGACGTGCGCTCGAGCGACGAGATCGGCGTGCTGTCGCGGGCGTTCCAGAGCCTCGTCGCGGACCTGCGGGAGAAGGCGGCCCTCGTCGAGTACATGGTGTCCGTCTCCGGCGCCGCGCCGACGGCGCAGCTGCCGGCGCCGGATCGGCCGTCCCGGGCGTCCGGCGACGCGCTCCGCCCGGGGATGCTGTTCGCGAACCGCTACGAGGTGAAGGAGCTGCTCGGGACGGGCGGGATGGGCGTGGTGTATCGCGCCTTCGACCGCGAGCTGCAGGAGCCGGTGGCCATCAAGACGCTCCGCCCCGAAGTGCTGGCCGACGGGGTGGCGCTCGAGCGCTTCAAGCAGGAGATCCGCCTCGCCCGCAGTATCGCCCACCGCAACGTGGTCCGCACGTACGACCTGGGCGAGGTGAACGGGACGTACTACCTCACCATGGAGTACGTGGAGGGCACCTCGCTCAAGCAGCTCATCGCGTCGCGCGGCCGGCTCCCGGTGCCCGTGACCGTGACCATCGGCAAGCAGCTGTGCCGGGCGCTCGAGGTGGCGCACGAGCAGGGCGTGATCCACCGCGACATCAAGCCCCACAACATCGTCGTGGACCCGACCGGGTTCCTGAAGGTGATGGACTTCGGTATCGCACGGCTCGCCAATCCGCCGCAGGGGCAGGGCCTGACCCGGGAAGGGATGTCGATCGGCACACCGGACTACATGTCCCCCGAGCAGCTGTCGGGGATGGAGCTCGACGCCCGGAGCGATCTCTACTCCGCGGGCGTGGTCCTGTTCGAGTGCCTCACCGGGCGGCTGCCGTTCGAGGCCAACACGATGTACGCGCTGATCGCGAAGCACATCGAGCAACCGCCGCCCGATCCGCGCACGCTCAATGCAGAGGTGCCGGAGGCGCTCGCGAACGTGATCATGAAAGCCATGGCGAAAGAACCCGCTGACAGATATCAGTCAGCGGCACAGATGCACGATGCGCTGGCCGCGATCGGCTAGATGCCCCCGAACCACGGGTAGCCCTGATCTTCCCAATATCCCCCCGGTCTCTTGTCCGTGAACGTCATCGACACGAGGTACTTCGTCAGCTTGTATCCCAACTTGGTCGGCGAATAGAGCCTGAGGGGCGCGCCGTGCGCCGGCGGCAGGGGGTTGTCGTTCATCCCGTACGCGAGGATCGTCTGCGGGTGCAACGCGCTCGCCAGATCCCAGCCGTTGGAATATCCCGCGTCGAACGACACGAAGTGGACGTAGCGCGCGGCGGCGAGCGGGCGGCAGCGCTCCACGATCGCGGAGAGCGGCACACCGTGCCAGCTGGCGATCGCGGACCAGCCCTCCACGCAGTGGTGCTTCACCGTGTACGAGACTCGCGGCAAGGCCATCAGGTCGTCGAGCGACAGGTCCAGCGCCTGCGACACCAGCCCGTCCACCCGGAGTCGCCAGGCAGCGGGGTCGCGCAGCATCGGCAGCATGCTTGAGATGAAGTAGCTCGGCAGCATCGCGCTCCGCTCGGCGGGGCTGTAGGTGCGCGCGAGGCGCGTGGGCGAGAACAGGATCTTCTCGCTCACCCAGTCGTTCAAGCGGCTGATGGCGAGCAGCCGCGGGCGAACGGCGTTGCCGCCGTCCCACCCGCAAGCCGCAGTGAGCGACGCGGTGGACGCCCCCGTGGCGAGCGTCAGGAACCCGCGGCGGTCAATCGCTCTGGTCATGACTCGGGAACCTCCCGCGATACCAGCCGGTGATCATCGCCCGCAGCGACGCCGGATCCACGACGAACACGAGGATCACGTGGGTGATCGTGAACGCGACGAAGATCCATACGATCCAGAAGTGCCAGTAGCGCGCCGCCTGGAACCCGCCGAACAGGGCGGTCAGCCAGGCGAACTGCAGCGGCTTGTAGATCGCGAGGCCGGTGAGCACCGCCAGCACGGCGAGGAGATAGATGCTCGTGTAGGCGAGCTTCTGGAGCGGGTTGTGCTTCCCCTGCGGGGGATGGTCCCGGCGGAGCCGCAGGTAGTACCGCGCCATCTCGACCGCGCCCCGGACGTCGCGCGGGCGGAACAACAGCGCCCGCCACTCGCCGCTTCCCACCAGGTAGCCGAGGTACAGCAGGCCCGCGATGACGAAGGGCCACATCAGGGCGAAGTGCCAGTTGAGCGCCCCGGCGAGCCAGCCGCCGAGCCGGCCCCACGCGGGGAAGCGGACGTCGTCGAACGGGCTCGGGAGGAAGGGGCCGCCGCGGCCCCCGAAGCGGGCGTACGCCTGGTAGATCTGCAGGCCGCTCGCGATCATGCCGGCGAGCACGAGCGCCGTGAGCCAATGCGTGAGGCGCACGAGCCAGTGGTGGCGCCGGACCGGCGCGGGGCGCGGGGGGCCATCGCTCATCGGGCGAATATATTACGGGTGATGAAGTACGCCATGTCGGTCGCGCTCGCGTGCGTCGCCGCGTGTCAGACCCGGGGCGCGCCCCCAGAGACGCGCGCAACGGACTCGCTGGATTTCGCCCGGCTCGTGCCCCGGGACTCGAGCGGCAGCGTACACGCGACGCCGCGCGTGGTCACGGAGCCGAGCGTGGTCCTGTTCTGGCTGCGGGCCGCGGACACGATGTCGCAGGGCGATCAGGTCGAGACCTTCGACGACCTGAAGCACTACACGGCGCAGGTCGCGTCCGCGCTCGACGCCGGCGGGATCAGACTGGTCGCGACCAACGCCGACACGGTGTACGTGGTGCTCCCCCACAAGCGACCCCGCGCGATCGTGCTGTCCGGGCTCGATTATCCCTTCGGCTATCTCCTCGTCGATCCAGGGGGGCCGGAGCGGATTCTCACCGGCGTGTACTCGGA
>DASWDP010000046.1:0-10905 GCA_036395195.1 Gemmatimonadales bacterium
CGGCCGTAGCCGCCCATGCGGCGCTTCAGCTCCGCGTTGATCCGCTCGGTGGGCACCACGAGGCCCGCGGGGATCCCCTCGAGGATCCCCACCAGGCCGCGCCCGTGCGACTCGCCCGCCGTCGTGAACCGGAAGGTCATCACGTCCTCACGCCATCCGATAATAACACGCGAGCCCGACTCTTGGTCGGGCTCGCAGTGCCCTACTCCTGACCCCCTGGGTCACCGCCGCGGCGGCGCTTCCGGCAGCGGGTTGGTGAAGGCCGGCAGCTGGACCATCACGAGCCCGCGGGCGGTGATCCCGAACAGCAGCTGATTGCCCGACGCGTCCTGCGCCACGCGCAGCGGCCCGATGATCGCGTCGCGGATCGGGATCGTCGCGATCTGGATGCCGAAGTAGGTGTCGAACACGTCGATGTTCCCGTCGTAGCGCGCGGCGAAGATGATGCGGTCGTTGATGCTCCCCGTGCCGCCGCAGGGCGGGCCGCAGCTCCCGCCGGGGGCGAAGCTGTGGTTGTAGTTCATATCCATCCCCGTCGCGATGCCGGAGTCCGGGGAGGTCGCCTTGAGCCGCAGCCCCTCATCGAGGTAGTACAGTGAGTCGGCGCGCGCCACGTTGGTCAGGCCGTTGAAGTTCGTCGCGATCGAGCGAACCGTGGTGGCCGTGTTGCTGATGAAGTCCCGCACTTCCACACCGGGCGACATGCCGAAGTCCACGTCCACCCGACCGCTATCCGTAATGGGGCCGCCGGTGAGGCACGGCGCCGGATCCGGACGGCTTCTCAACTCGGCCTTCGTGGTATACGACATCACGCGGGCGAACGCCGCGGAGATGCGGCCGCCTTCGCCGAAGAAGCCGTGCGTGAAGTTCCCCGAATTGCGCGCGAACGTCGTATCGCCCAGGGCGAACGAGCTCAGCTCGACGGTGACGCCCGCGCACGCCGAAAGCACGAGCAGCGACTGGTTGTACGGTCGGGGGCGTCGCAATACGATGCGCAACGTGTCGGAGGTCGCGGACGGCGCGGCCGCGGCCAGCTCCCAGAACAGGTGCCCGAACAGCGCGGTCGCGTCGCCCGTGAACGCGGGGCGATGGAGCTTCTCCATCCGGAGCGTGCCCCGCCCCGTGAACGGCGACGGGTTGCTCGGCTCCGGGGTCGTCGAGTAGAGGGCGAAGATCGAGTCCTGATCGCAGTTCGGCGGCGCGCTCCCCGTCCGGCACACGGTGGCCACGTACTGCGGCCGGTCGGAGACGTTGTACTCCGTGATCTGCGTCTTGAACCCCGGTGCCTCCACGACCTTGTAGGTCTGGATCAGGAAGTCGGGCAGGTCCTGGCGCCAGCGGAGCAGCCGCGCGGAGGGCGTCACGTCGACGATGGAGAGCTGCGTCCCGCCCGCGTCCGCCACGACGATCGAGTCGCCGTAGTTCCCGAGGGTGTCGTGCGGCCAGAGCGCGATGCCCCAGGGCACCGATGCCGCCGTGGGGATGCCGGCCTTCACGAACGAGTCACCCGCGACCCGGAAGATCTCGACCCGGCCCAGTGCCGGGTTGGTGAGGTACAGCTCGTTCTGGTTCTTGTTGAAGATCGCGTCCACGATCGTGCCGCCGAACGGCAGCGGCTTGGTGAGGCCGGCGACGATGACGACCGTGTCGACGCCGCTCGAGGACGTGACCGCGAAGAGCGGCGCGCGCGGCGCCGCGGCCGTGATCACGGTGCTGGTCTGCGAGAAGGCGCAGTTCCGCGCCGTCGCGAGGTCGCAGGCGTAGCCGCGGATCACGACGCTCTTCGGGAACTGGCTGATCAGCGCCGCGAGCCCCAGGCTCATGACCCGCACTACGTCCGTCAGACTACCCGCCGCGACGTTGACCGAGTCGAACTTGAGCGGGACGACGCCCGTGAAGGGCGGGACCGCGGTGAGCGCGGTGTCCACCCGGAAGCCGATCCAGGAGATGCCGCTCGGGTCGGTGGCGTGGACGGTGATGCTGTCATTGACCTCCACGCGGGCGGCGATGCTGTGCGACACCACAGGCGGCGTGAGATCGTTCGCCGCCGACTGGACGGTGACCGTGACGGGAGGGCTCGAAAAGCCGGGCCGTCCGCCCGCGTCCACGGCGAAGGCGGTCACGTCGAAGGTCCCGGTCGAGGCGAGCACGATGAGCGTGTCGGTGTAGGTCGTATCCGGCGGGAAGCGCGTCGTGAAGACGACCGAGTCCTTCGAGTTGATCGGCAGCGGCGTCGAGTCCACGACGGCGCTGCGCGGCGTGACGATGAACCCGATGCGCTGGATCCCGCCGATCTGCTGCGCCTGAACGGACACCGGGATGCCTTTGCCCTGAGACGCCAAGGCGCCGGTGACGGGCGCCAGCAGGAACACCTTCAGCGCCTGGACGTTGTCCAGGAATATCACGATCGTGTCTTCCGCGTAATTGCCCGCGCCGTCGGTGGCGCGGCCCACGATCGTGATGAATCCGCCGGCGCCCGAGGTGGGGGGGAAGGTGACCGTTTGGCCGAGGTTGATGCTCGTCACCGTCGTGTTGAAGATCGTGTCGGTCACCGCGAAGTAGCCGCCGGTGTAGGTGAGGCGGATGTCCTTCAGGCCCAGGTTGTCGGTGGCGTTGACCGCGAACGACAGGCCGCTGGCGATCAGCTGCGTGTCCTGCGACGCGCTGAGCGCGATGGTGGGCGAGATTAGGTCGGGCTGAATGCCGCCCGGGTTGCGGGCGGTCTCGCACGCCCACACCGCGGCGATGAGCACGCCGATCCCCCACCAGAGCCGCCCGCCTCGAGCCTGCCACATATGAACGCTCCTGGTTACTTCCCGGTGCTGGGCGTCACCAGGTCGTCGATGATGTGCGGCGTGATGAGAATCAACAGATCACGCCGCTGCTCCTGCTGGGACGTGAAGCCGAACAGCTTTCCCAGGATCGGCAGATCTACAAGGAAAGGGATTCCGGTCTTCGTTACCGTGACCTCGGTCACCGTAAGCCCGCCAATGACGGCCGTTTCGCCGTCGTTGACCAGGATCTGGTTGTCCGCCTGCTGGGTCTGGAACGTGAAGCCGATGTCCACCGACGCCGGCTTCACGCTGGAGCGCTCGGCGTGCACTTCCATCAGGACCTGCCGGTTCGCCGTCACGTGCGGCGTCACCCTCAGGTTGATGCCGGTCTGCTGGAAGCTCACCGTCGCACGCGGCGCCGCACCCCCAGTGGTCGGCGCGCTCACGTCGATCACACGGATCGGCACCCGGTCGCCGACGAGGATCTCCGCGGCTCGGTTGTCGAGGGTGGTGATCGTGGGCTCCGCCTGCACGTCGGCGAGGTCGACGCGTTGCAGCGCCTGCAGGAACATCGTGAGGTCGAAGTTCCCGATCGCGGTGGAGAAGATGAGGTTCAGCGCCGGGTTCACGACTTCCTGGCTCGCGTTGCCGAGCGCCGACAGCGAGTTGCCGCCCAGGTCGACGATGACGTCCCCGGGATCGAAGTTCTCCTGGGGCACGAGCGCGTCCGGCACGCCGTCGCCGTTCAGGTCCGTGGGCACCGCGGTGCGCGGATCGGGTCGGGTCACGAGCCTGTTGAAGAACTGCGTCGGCGAGCCGAGGTCGTACTTGATGCCCAACTCCTCCACGTCCGTGCGGTCGACGAAGATGATCTTCGCCTGGATCGACACCTGCGGGGTGCGGACGTCCAGCCCCTTCACGAACTCCTCGACGCGGGTGATGCGGCTCGTGATCTCGGTGATCACGAGGGCGTTGCTGGTCGAATCGGCCACCACGGCGCCGCGCTTCGTGAGGATCGACTGCACCGACGGCACGAGCGCCGAGGCGCGGGCATAGTTCACCCGCACGAGCCGCGTCTCCACCGGGACGGTCGAGTCGGCGCGCGCCAGATCCTTTTTGTCGATCACCTGGAGGATCCCGCCGTCGAGCACGTTCACCGTGAGCCCTTGCGACTCGAGCACCGCGTTGAACGCGAGGTCCCACGGCTGGTTCTTGATCTCCGCGCTCACCTGACCCTTGAGATCCTTGGACAGGATGATCGTCCGGCCGCTGAACGCCGCGAAACCGGCCACCACCTCCCGCAGGTCTGCGGCGTCCCACGTCACCGTGATGCGGGGCGCCTGCGACTGCGCGCTCTCCTTCGCGTGCGCCGCGAGGTACGCATCGATCGTCGTGGCCGCGCCGCTCGGCGCGGGCGCCGCCACGCGCGCCGCCTGGCCGCCGCGCGTCGGGGCCGGGGGGGGCGGGGGGGGCGCCGGATCGACCGGTGGGAGGCTCGCCGCCACCTGGCTCGACCACGCCGAGAACGCGGTACGCTCCGAGCCGATGCGCACCCGCACCTGGCCGTCGCGCCGCTCGATGCGGTAGTCCTTGAGTACGTCGAGGTCGATCACGACCCGCACGACGCCGGGCCGGAACTGCGCGTACCGGACGTTCTTGATGCCCCCGCGGTTCTGCCCGTCGTACAGCGCCGTGGGCCCCACGAGCCGCGCGCCCTGCAGGTCGATCACCAGCCGGGCGGGATTGAACAGCGTGAAGTCCTGCACGTCGATCGCACCCTGGAGTTCGATCACGACCTCGACGCTACCGGCCGCCGGGACCACGCTGACGGCCCGGACCTCGCCGTCACGCCCCGCCGCTCCCCCTCCCCCTCCCCCCGGCCCCGCAATGGCTCGGGGTGCCGCCGCGACCACCAAGCACGCGGCGAGGGTTGCGATGCGCTTCATGGCGTTACCTCCTGCTTCGCCAGCGACAGGCTCTCCTGGCGCTCGAAGCCGAACTCCTGCACCGTAAACACGATTTCCCGTGGCCGGATCGTCGTCACCTTGAGGCGCCCCACGATCTCGCCGGTTCTCACCCGGTAGATTTTGTTGTTGGTCACGTCGCGCAGCACCGCGACGCTGCGCCTCGGGTACCGCCCGTCGTAGTAGATCCCCGTGAGCTTGAGATCCGACAGGAGCGGCCGGATGTCGCCCGACTTGAGGAGCGAGAGGAATGGGTCCCGCCCGCCGCCCTCGTAGGAATACACCTCGCGCACGAGCCGCGGCGCGGCGGAGTCGGCCGCCGCGCCGTCTCGGCGCGCGCTGTCGGGCCGGGCCGGCGCGCGCGGCGGCTTCGCCTGCGCCGCGAGCGGGCCCGCGACGAGCAGCGCCGCGACCACGGCCGCGAGCCGCGTGCTCACTCCGGCTTCTTCCCCGGCACCGGAGGGGGGGGCGGCGCCGCCGCCTTCACGAACGTGCGGATCGAGAACTGCGCCTCGAGCAGCGCGCCGAGCGTGTCGCCCAGGAGCCGCTGCGCCTGCTGCTGCGCCGGCTTCAGGGCCAGCTCCTGCGGCACGATGATGCGCGGCAGGCTCGCGACGTCGGACAGGAACTCGCCGAGCTGATCGTAATGTCCGATCATCTCCAGGCGGTACTTGTACGTGTCGAACGGCTGCCCGGCCTCGACGGCGAGCGGCTCGATGCGCCCGATGGTCACCCCGCGGACCTTGGCCTTGGTCGAGATGTCGTCGATCAGCGCCGGGACCTCGTTCTTCTCCGGGACGAGCCGGCGCATCACGCCGAGCAGGGCGGTGTAGGCCGCGACTTTGCGGCGCAGGTCCTCCACGGTCCCGCTCGCCAGGTCCTGCTTCGCCCTGTCGACGATGAGCTGGAGACTGTCGATCTCGACCTGCGTGACCTTGATGCGCTCGCCGGTGGGCTGCGCCCAGTAGCTCCAGAAAAAGTAGCCCCCCGCCAGCATCCCGACGGTGATGAGCAGCATCACCTGGCTCTGCCGGTCCTGCGGAATCAGGGGCATCGGGGGCGCTACCTCGCGGCCTGGGAAAAGGGAACGGTGCGGATGTACACCGAGTCCGCCACGCGGTAGCGCACCGCCACGTTGAACGCGGTGACGGGGCGGTCGGCTTCGATCACGGTGGCGGTGGTCGCCGGGGTCACGTCGGTGAGCCACGGCGAGGCGGCGAGCTGGCGCAGGAACGTGGTGTACGCCTGGATGTCCACCGTGCTCCCCATGATCCACACGCGCACCTGGGGTACCCCCGCCGAGTCCGCCGTGGGCGCGCCGGGCGACGTCGAGCCGGGCGCCCCGGGCGCCACGTTACCGCCGCCCGCCGCGGCGATGCTCGTGAGCCAGGTGTAGGGCGGCAGCGCCTTGGTGATCTGATCGAGGATGTGCGGCCACACGTAGCGGTCGGCGTCGATGCCGCGGATGATGTTGATCTCGGCGACCAGCGAGTCGCGGATGCGCTCCGACTGGCGCTTCTGCGCGATCACGGCGTCGAACCGCCGCTTCTCCTGCTGCACGGCGTCGAGCCTCGACTCGAGCACTTTGAGGCGGGTGCTCTGCGTGATGAACAGCAGCAGGCCGCCCCCGATCACGACCACCGACGTCACACTCGCCGCGAGCAGCCACGGGTTCTTGATGCTGGCGATCAGGCCGCGAAAATCGGGCAGCCTGAGCTTGAAGCCCGCGCCCGGCGCCGCCTTCTTCTTCTTGCCAGGGAGAAGGTTGATTTCGATCATGCGGCGCGCCTCAGCGCGAGACCCACCGACAGCATCAGGAGCGGCGCGATGTCATCGACCGACACCGACTCGAACACCGCGTCGCGCACCTTGAGGCGCTGCACCGGGCTCGCGAGCTCGACCGGCACCCGCAGCCGGGCCGAGAGCGCCTCGTTGAGCCCCGGGATGCGCGCCCCGCCGCCAATCGTGTACACGCGGCCCAGTCCCCCAGCCGACCGCGACGCCGTCGCCAGGAACGCCGCCGCCCGCTCCACCCCCACCGCGATCTCCTCACCCCGGGCGTCCACGTAGGACGCGAGATCGCCGCTCTGCGTCTGGCCCTGGATGAGGCGCTCGGAGTCCTCGGCCGACAGCCCCTTTTCGCGTTGCAGGTCCTCCCGGAAGCGGCGCGTGCCCACCGACAGGTCCCGGGTCAGTACCGGCACCCCGTCTTCCAGGATGTTCACGTTGGTGATTTCGTGGCCGATGTTGACCAATCCCACCACCCCCTGCATCGCGTCGGGGTGGTTCAGCTCGAACGCGTTGTGAATCGCGAACGCGTCCACGTCGATGATGGCCGGCTCGAGCCCCGCCTCGCCGAGCAGCGACGTGCGGCTCTCCACCAGCTCCCGCTTGGCCGCGACCAGCAGGACGCTCATCTGGAGCCCCTCGGCGTCGGGGTCGAGGATCTGGAAGTCCAGCTCCACATTGGCCATGTCGAAGGGGACGTGCTGCTCCGCCTCCCAGCGGATCACCTCGCGGGCGTCGGCCTCTTTCATCCGGTCCATCTGGATCTTTTTGACGATCACGTCCCGGCCGCCCACCGCGGTCACGACCGACTTCTGCTTCACGCCGGCGGTGGCAAACAACCCCCGGATCGCTTCAGCCACGATCCCGGGGTCCATGACCTCTCCCTCGACGATGGCGTCGGCGGCCACTTCGGTCGTGGCGACCTTGACCAGCTCCGGCTCGCTGCCGCCGTGGTCGATCACGGCCACTTTGATGATGCCAGAGCCGATGTCCAAGCCGACCGAGGTTTTTTTCCCGCCCAACAGCCCGAAGAGCGCCATGGTTGCCTAGGGGTTAGAGACAAGATGGGGCGAGGGCAAACTACAGTATGCCCCGCCCCTTATCCTGTCAAGCCTCGAACCTACTTGAGGCCGAACCACCAAGTACTTTATCGGCAGGTAGTTAGGCCACTCAAAACAGCTGGACCCACCCCCGCGAACGCATCATCGTCGCCACCCCGGTCGCGTCTAACGCTCTGAGAATAGCGCAGTTAGAGTACAGGAGGTTGGCGCCGCCACTCAGGTTGTTCGTGGTGTCCGCGAACGCCACCGTGTCCTGAGCCATCACGGTGCCCCAGAAATGGGCTTCCTCGCCGCCACCCCCGGCCGTCGTGAGCGAGCCCTTGATGATCACGATCCCGAACCACTGAAATCCACCGTTGACGGTGAGATTACCGTCCACCAGCAGGATTCCCTGTCCCTGCTCCTGGTTGATGCTCGTGTTGCCGTTCCCGTAGATGTGAATGATCGGGAAGTAACCGCCGCAGGGTTCGCTCGGGTTCTTCGGGTCGCCCCAGTTGCGGTCGCTCGACTTGTCGCACTGTCCGTTCAACGTGCGGGGATAGATAGTGTTGGACAGGTTCTGACCGGCCGCGATATTGATGTTCGCCCGGGTGGTGAGCATCGTGTACGTGACGTCCCCGAACTTGCTGAAGGTGCTGTCGGCGAGCGTCGGATCCTTGAGGACGTTCGGGCTGCCGGTGATGGTGGCGCTACCCGAGGGCTGCACGTTGCCGCTGCTGCCGACGCGGATGCCGGCCTTGGGGGTTCCGAGCGGCGCGCAGTCCGGCCACGGGGCGTGGTCGTTGCCGTCGATCGAGACGTTTCCGGTCACCACGTTGTCGCCGCCCGACACGAGCGGAGCGCCGGCGTTGATCTGTAGCGACCGGATGCGGGCCAGCAGCCCGACGCGCTGGCTCGCGCCCCCGCCGCGGAGGCGGCCGGCGAGGCTCATCGTGTCCTGCCCCGTAATGTCGATGAGGTACAGCTCGCCGTTGAACTTGGACAGCGTGCCGCTGTAGCTCCCCGTCTTGCTCGCCGCCGTCCGACGGTTGACGGTGTACGTGCTCGCCGGGTTGTTCGATGGGTAGTTGGCCAGCGCGTTGTATTTCTGGTTGTACGTGCTAGCGCTGTCGCTCCACCCGCGGATGATGTCGTACACGCCCTCCTCGGCCACCCCGAATGACGCCTGCACGCGGCGCACGTTTTCCGCCACGCGCTGCTCCTGGGTGCCCGAGAAGAGGGCGCCGGCGACCAGCGCGCCCACGACGACCAGCGCGACGATCGCGATGGCGAGCGCCATGCCGCGCTCGCTCTTGAGGACTCGCTTCATACCAGACTCCTTGGTGTCCATGGATAGCTCCTAGCTTCCGTCAGGGGCACGGATTGGGCGCTCCCGCGGGTGCCCCCGGACCGCAGCGTGGGTTGTTCCGCAGCGTCACGAGGGTGACGACACTGTCCACTTTGTTGGCGAACGATCCCGTTGGCCCCCGGACCGGGGCCGCCGTCTGGGCGCGCACCACGATACCGATCTGCCCGACTTGCAGCCGGTCGGTGGTCACCGCGCCCGCGGCGGTGAAGTAGCTGAACGTGACCCCGTTGCTGCCGATCAGGGGACCGATCAGGGGTTGGATGGTGGCGGTGCTTTTCGAGCTGTTCTTCTGCCCGAGGTACCAGTGGCCGTCGCCGGCCTGGTAGACGCGGTAGGTCAGCTTGTCGAAGCCGCGCACCGGAGACCCATCCGTGATCGCGCCCACCCGGTTCAACGCGGGATTGTTGAGCCACGTCGGGTCCAAGCTGAGCGCGATGGCCAGGCTCCCGTCCGAGCAGACACCGGGGACGGGGACCTGCTTGACCTGAGCCGGCAGCCACTGGTCGTCGTTGCGGCTCAAGGCATTGCCTTCCCAATACACCAGCAGCGAGTCGTCCTTCGCGATCGTCGTGCGCGTGCCGTAGATCGGGACCGGCCGGACCATGAGGGTGATCTGGCCGATGCCGCCGCCGAGCACCGGCGTCGCGCACACGAACGCCAGCTGTCGCATGGCGCGCATCCGGATCGAGTCGGGGCCCATCGCGGTGATGTCGTCGTCCGCCGCGTCCAGCTCGCGGAATTCGGCCGGCAGGATCGTGGCCGCGGCCCGCAGGTTCTGCTGCAGATCGATCTGCTGCGTCTGCGCCATGTAGATCCGCTGGTTGCCCACCAGCACCTTGTAGATGCCGGCCGACACGATGCCCAGCAGCACCAGCGCGATCATCAGCTCGATGAGGGTGAACCCTCGGCGTGCTAGAAGAGGCATGAGATCTCCGTCCCCAGACTGTCGGTGCGCCACTGCCCGAGCGCCGTCTGGTACGTGGACCGCACGACCACCTGCCAGTGGTTCCCTCCCGAGCCCGCGCTCGCGAACCGCCAGGACAACGAATCGATCGGCGCGCTGCCGCGCATCAGCACCTCGCTCCCGGACGTCTGCGCCTGGCACCCGGTGGCCCGCAGCATCTCGAGCCGTCGCGCCGCGAATGTCGCCGACACGCTCGAGCGCTGGCCCCGGCCGATCATGCGCGTCACGAGCGCAGCCGACGTCACGAGCCCGAGCAGCCCGACCGTGAGCACCATGATCGCGATGATGACCTCCACGAGGGTGAATCCGTGCTCGCGTTTCATTACCGCACCACCTTGCCGGTGTACATGTTGATGACGACCGAGTCCTTGTTCGACGCCACGTTGCCCGTGAAGTGCACGATGGTGTTCACGCTCTCGAGGCTCAGCCCCCGCGGGTCGTAGCGCACCGAGTCCCCCGTGGCGGTGAGCGTCACCTTGAAGTCGGAGTACACGTTCTTCACCTGCCCGACGGTGTCGAGAGCCGTCGGGACGTCGAGCCTGCACGCGGTCACCCACATCCGAGAGTCCGCGCCGGAGGTGACGTGAAGCGTGGCCCTGCAGCCGCGCTGCACCGCCGCCCCGCGCGCCATCGCGGCGTACGTGGACAGCGCGACGCGCGTCGAGCGTACGTTCGTCTTGTCGAGCGTGCGCTGGATCGTCGGGAAACCGATCGCCGCGATGAGCCCGATGATGACGATCGTGATCACCAGCTCGATCGTGGTGAAGCCTGAGCGCTGCATGACCCCTCCGTGTCTGCGTACAGACCATACACGATACGTGCCCAAACGTAAGCTATTATTTTACAGGAAGTTATAGAATTAGATCAGGATCGACCGTACTGCAGGATGCTGCACTCGTGCAGAATATTGCGCTAATCCACACCGTACCGGTCCATCTTGTAGAACAGGGTCCGCAAGCTCACCCCCAGGCGTTTGGCCGCCTCCCGGCGGTTGCCGCCTGCCGCG
>DASWDP010000047.1:0-5921 GCA_036395195.1 Gemmatimonadales bacterium
GTGCAGCTCACGCTCACCGTGAACCAGCGCGAGCGCACCGTGTTGACCGGAGAGACCTACCTCGCCCGGCTGGGCCTCGCGCTGGAATCCGATCCCGCGACGTTCGACCAGTACAACCGGCTGTTCCCCCGGGCACGCGACCCGCAGCAGGGAGCGCCGGTGCGGGATTACTTCATCGTACTCCCGCATCTGCGTCCCTTCGGCGACTCCGCGCGCCTGGCGGTGACGGAGCGGAACGACTCGCTGTACCGCACGCCCCGCGCCCTGCTCGCGACGCAAGCGCCCCCGTCGGTGTTCGCGTTACGCCTGCACGCCAACGTCTCCGCGTCGGCCGACCGGAGCACCCTGTCGCTGAACAGTTTCCAGATCCGCGACGGCAGCGAGAAGATCTACGTGGGCGGCCGCCTGCTGACCCGGGACGTCGATTACGGCATCGACTACGCCACGGGGCAGGTGCAGTTCAAGAACGCCGACTCGCTGTTCCAGGGAGGGGGCGGCGCCGCGCAGGTGCGCGCCCAATTCGAAGAGCGGGCCGCCTTCGCCGTCGCGCCCACCTCCATCTACGGGCTCGCCGCCCGCTACGACCTCGGGTCGCGCGGCAACGTGAGCGTCACCGGCCTGTTCCAGAAGGAGCGCAGCGCCTTCACGCGGCCGCCGCTCGGATTCGAGCCGTCATCGAGCTTCATCGGCGGCGTGAGCACCGAGCTGCACTTCCGGCCCGCCTTCGTCACCCGGGCGCTCGACGCCCTCCCCGGCGTGCGCACCGACGCTCCCTCGTTCCTGAACGTGTCCGCCGAGGTCGCGCTGTCCCGCCCCTCGCCCAATCAGCTCGGCCAGGCCTATATCGACGAGTTCGAGTCCGAGTCGGGTCGCTTCCTCTCGCTCGTCGAGAACACCTGGCACTGGGGCAGCATCCCCTCCACCGCGCGCGGGGCGGAGCCATTCGGCATCCTGCCCGCCGGGTTCGACGCCGCCAACGCGGCGGCGATCACCTGGCAGAACCGGCCGCTCAACCCCGACGGGACGCCCATCCAGTTCCTGCCTCAGCAGATCGATCCCGAGATCCGCCTCGTCGGGCAGGCGCAGTCGGCGGAGCCGGTGCTCTGGTTCACCCTCAAGCCGGACACCGTGCTCGGCCTCGCCGACGTGCGCACCGGCAATCCCAACTGGGTACGGCCGCACCGTGACGGCCCGCGCTGGCGGTCCATCACCCAATCGCTCTCGCCGACCGGCGCCGACCTGTCGCGCGTCGAGTACATCGAGCTGTGGGTGTGGGAAGACAACCACCGCGTCGCCCTGGCCAACCACACCGCGCTGATCCTCGACTTCGGGTCCGTGTTCGAGGACGCCCTCGCGTGGGTGCCCGAGGCCTTCTCCCACGCCCCCCTTCCCGGTGGCGGGGACACCGTGTATTCCGGCCAGCGGTTCGTGGGCCTGGGTCGGCTCGACACCGAGCGCGATCCGGTCACGCGGTCGTGGAACGCGGTGCTCAACGACGAGGGGATTCTCTCCGACCGCGTGACCGGGGGGGGCGGGATCGTGAACTCGACCACCGGGGCCATCCTCGACGCGCTGCCGCTCTGCAGCGCGACCCAGGGAGGGGCGTTGCAGGCGTTCTTCTTCGGCGACCTGCGCTCGCGGTGCGGCCGTCACAACGGCTTCGTGGACACGGAGGATCTGGACGGCGACTTCCAGCTCGATTCGGCGGCCGGGGTGCGCACGGCGGAGAGCTTCGTCCGGTTCGTGTTTCCGATCGGCGACGAGCGCTTCTACGTGCGCGACGGTGCGATGGTCACGGTGAGGGACGCGAGCGGCCGTGCCGACGGCGCGGCCGGCTGGCGGCTCTACCGCATCCCGTTTCGTGCCGACACGATCCAGCAGGGGCTCGTAAACCTGCGCCAGATCCAGACCCTGCGCATCACCATCGTCGCGCCGCAGATCGCCCCCGCCGGACGGCCCGACCCGCAGGTGTTCTTCGGGCTGGCCCGCGTGCGCCTGGTGGGGGCATCGTGGCTGAAGCGCGCCGACACGCCGATCCGCGGGATCGCGGGGGACCGGGGGTCGGGCACGGGGGAGGTGATCGCGTCCGTCGTGAGCACCGAGAACCGCGACCTCGGGTACGCCCCGCCCCCCGGTGTGTTCGACCAGGCGGGGCGGCGCGACGCGAACCTCCAGCTCGCGACCGCGCAGATCAACGAGCGCTCTCTGCGGCTGCTCGCGCGCGGCCTCGAGCTGGGGCAGCGCGCCGAGGCGTTCACGCGCTTCACGTCGGAAGGGGACAAGAACTTCCTCAAGTACCGAAAGCTGCGCGTGTGGGCACGGGGCCGCGGCCCCGGATGGGAGGACGGCGACCTCCACTTCTACGTCAAGGCCGGGAAGGACGAGAACAACTTCTACCTCTATCACGTGCCGGCGCGGACCGTGTCCTGGGAGCCCGAGGTCGTCGTGGACTTCACGCGGTGGCTCACGCTGCGGGCCAAGATCGAACAGGCCTGGCTGCGGGGTGACTCGGCCCAGGCGTACCCGGGCTGCCCCGACACGACGCTCGTGCCGGCGGACTCGGCGTACGTGATGTGCGACGGGCCCTACATCGCGCACGTGCGCGATCCCGCCACCGGACCGCCCAGCCTGGCGGCGGTGCAGGAGCTCGCGGCCGGCATCCTGCGGGTGGCCGACCAGGTGTTCGTGGACCAGGCGGAGCTGTGGGTGGACGACATCCGGCTGAGCGACGTCGTGCAGGACGCCGGCACGGCGGCGGCGCTGGACCTGACCCTCACCGCCGCCAACGTCGCGGACGTGGCGGTCAGTCTGTCGCGCCGCGACGCGCAGTTCCGCCAGCTCGGCGAGGACCCGAGCTACACGACGGACCACACGGCGAGCGTCAGCGGCACCTTGCGGCTCGAGCGGTTTCTCCCCGACCGCTGGGGCATCGCCGCGCCCCTCTCGGTGCGCCACGCCGCGACGTCGAGCGACCCGTTCTACCTCTCCGGTACGGACATCCGGGCGGACGCGCTCGACGGGCTGCGCACGCCGCGCTCGAGCGCCACGAGCTACAGCTTGTCCCTGCGGCGCACGGCGCGCTCCCCCGCGCCGCTGCTGCGCTACCTGGTCGACCCGCTGGCGCTGTCGGGCGCCTACACGAGCGGCAGCGACCGCTCGAGCCTGTCGCAGGCAAGCGCGTCGAGCTACGTGTTCAACCTCGACTATACGCTCGCGCCGCCCGTGAGCCGCTGGGGGCGCTTCCGGGTCACGCCCACGAGCCTGCGCTTCCGGTCCGGCCTCGCCGGCACCGAGGGCGCGCGCTTCACCTACGCCGTGCCCGTGGCCCAGTCCGGCGACGCCGTGGTCGTGCCCGTTCGCTCCCTCACCAGGGTGTGGCGCAACGCCGGCGGCCTCGACTTCCAGCCGCTCGCGGGGATGCAGCTGCGGATGGACGCCGTCTCGCAACGCGACCTGCGCGACTACGGCGATTCCACCACGATCGGACGGCTGCTGCGGCAGGAACGGCGCACCTTCCTGGGGCTGAACGCGGGCGTCGAGACTCAGCGCACCATCGGCACGTTCTTCAGCGTGACACCTCAGTTCGTCGCGTGGCTCCGGCCACGCGCCACCGTGTCGGGTACCTTCGCCTTCAACCGCGACCCGAACGGCCGGGACCCGGTCCGCGACGTGGGCGACACGGCGGGCGCGTTCCGCGTCCCGGTGGCGTTCTCGAACGGGCGCCGCTTCGACCTCGGCGCGCAGCTCGACGCCCGCCGCCTCGGCCAGGCCGCGTTCGGCGACAGCGCCGGCGTCACCAAGCTGCTCGCGCGCCTCACGAGCGTCGACATCTCCTACGGGCGCAGCCAGACGTCCACGTACAACCGCGCCGGCGTGCTCCCCTCGCTCGGTTACCAGCTGGCGCTCGGCGACTTCGAGGGCTTTCGCCGCCAGGCCGGCCTGCTGGCCGGCTCGGCCGCGGACAACTGGAACCTGAACGCCGCGAGCACCCTGCTCCTGCCCGTCGGACTGCGGGTCACCGCCAACTACCGCACGACCGCCGGCCTCGCCTGGGTCCTTCGGACCGACCAGCAGGTCCCGCTCCGCACCGGGAGCCGCGAGTGGCCGGCGGCGACGGTGAGCTGGACCGTGACCCCCGCCCGCACGCCGCTCGGCCGCATCCTCGCCAGCGTGTCGGCGCAGCTCGGCTACCGCGAGCAGCGCTCGTCGAGCGAGCAGCTCGGGTTCGCCGGCGGGCCGTCCGACGCGACGGTGAGTGCGACCACGGAGCGCGTGTTGCGCCCCGCGATCGCGCTCACGTGGCGCCACGGCATCGCGACGTCGTTCGACGCATCGCGCGCGCGCAGCGACCGGGTCAACGCGGGCAGCCTGTTCCGCGGCGAGCGCAACCAACGGAGCGCCAATCTCGCGTTCGCGTTCCGCCCCCCCGCCAAGCTGCTGCGGCTCAAGAACGAGATCCGCGTCGCGGCCCGCTACGCCGCCAGCGACAACACGTCGTGCCTCCGCTCGGCGGGCCAGGCCGCGTGCGTGCCCTTCGTGGACAGCCGGCAGACCCAAGCGCAGCTTACCCTGGACACCGACTTCCCCCCCACCCTCAGCGCGGGCTTTCAAATGGCCTATCTGGTGAACGACGAGCGGCAGGTGAACCGCAAGACGTCGCAGCTCGTGATCACGGCGTTCGTGGAGCTCCATACCGCCGTGGGGCAGATCCGATGAGGCGCGCCGCCGCCCTCGCGCTGGCGCTCGCCTGCACCACCCGCGGCGGCGCGAGCCGGCCGCGCGAGTTCGACGGCGCCCGGGCGTTCGGCTACCTGGAGCAGCAGCTGCAGTTCGGGCCCCGCATCCCGGGCACGCCCGCCCACGAGCGCACGGGCGACTGGCTGCTCGAGCGGCTCCGCGCCACGGCCGACACCGTCGAGATCCAGGCGATCACCCACGTGACACGGCGCGGCGCGACGCTCCACCTGCGCAACTTCCTCGCGCGCTTCCGGCCCGCAGCCACCGAGCGCGTCCTGCTGCTCGCGCACTGGGATACCCGGCCCCACGCCGACCAGAGCGCCAACCTCGGCCAGCAGCGGCTGCCGGTGCCGGGAGCGAACGACGGCGCGTCGGGCGTGGCCCTGCTGCTCGGCGTCGCCGACGCGCTCAAGGCCAAGCCGCCGGCCCCCTCCCTGGGCGTGGACCTCCTCTTCGTGGACGGCGAGGACTACGGCGACTTCGCGACCGACTCGAACGACGTGCTCATCGGCTCCCGCTACTTCGCCGCCCACCAGCCCCCCCCTCCCGGCTACCCGCCTCTGTTCGCCGTCCTGTTCGACATGGTGGCCGACAAGGACCAGCAGTTCTATTACGAGGGCAACTCGCAGGCCTTCGCCCCCGAGGTCGTGGACCGCGTGTGGCACACCGCCGCCGAGCTGGGCTACCGCCGCACGTTCCTTCCCGGCGTGAAGCACACGCTCATCGACGATCACGTGGCGCTGCAGCGGGCAGGCATCCACGCGATCGACGTGGTGGACTTCGACTATCCCTACTGGCACACGACCGAAGACACGATCGATAAGGTGAGCGCGGCGTCACTCCAAGTTGTCGGTGATGTGGCGCTGGCGTTGGTGCGGTAAAATTGCGGATTGCGAATTTCGGATTGCGGATTGACTGCACGACCTCTCACTGCTAATCCGCAATCCACATTCCGCAATACGCAATCGTGATTCGGCAATCTTTTGGCGATTCCGGCGTAGAACGGATCCCGCTGCCGGTTGGCGAGCCGTTAGGGTGCAGGCATGGACGACCGCCGCGCGGCGCTGCTGCTCGCGCTCCTCGCGCTCGCGGGGGCGGGCGTGCGGCTGGCGCTCGCGCCCGGGACGGCGGCTGCGCCCGGCGACGTCCGGCTCGTCGCCATCGACACCCCGCCCCGCGGCGGC
>DASWDP010000048.1:0-12550 GCA_036395195.1 Gemmatimonadales bacterium
CCCGGGACTTCGTGCTGCGCGCGCGCGACCTGGATCTCGCCCGCTGGGCCGCGGAGGGGGGGGCGCCCGACTCCCGGCTCACGTTCACCGTGGACGCGAGCGTCACCGGCGACAGCGCGGTCCCGCCGCTGGGCACGGTGCGGGCGACGCTCGGCCCGTCGCTCTTCCTGGGCGCGGCGCTCGACAGCGGCCGGGCCGTGCTGCGGTTCGCGGACCGCCGGCTCTACGTGGACTCGCTGCGCATCGTCCAGCCGGGGCTGATCACGACCGGATCGGGCGCCCTCGGCTGGAAGCGCGGGACGCGGGGCGTGCTCGCGCTCGATCTCGACGCCGACAGCCTCAACACCCTCGATTCCCTGGTGAGCTGGATCGCGGGGAGGAACGACCGGGGCCCGGCGTCGGCGCAGGGGGGGGGGACGGCCGAAGCTGAGGGAGAAGGCGGGGACCCCGAGGAGGGGGGAGGAGGCGATCGCGAGCTCGCGGGGTCGGCGCACGTGCTGCTCTCGCTCGAGGGCTCGCTCGACTCGCTGGGGTTCGACGCGCGCGCCAGCGGCGAGCGGGTGCGGTGGCGGGGGTGGGAGACGCGGGCGGGCCGGGCCCGGCTCGCCTGGCGCCCCGGCCCGGTGCCGGTCTTCGAGGGCGAGGCGACGTTCGACTCGCTCACCCACGGCGTCCTCGGGTTCGGGGGGGCGGTGGCGCGCGCCCGCGGGACGCCGGATTCGCTGACGTGGTTCGCGCGCTCGCGGGTGGGCGAGGGGGGGGCGTTCCTCGCCGGCGGCCGCTTCGCCCGGGGCACCGATCCGGCAGGCGGCGCCGTGCAGCGGCTGGGCATCGACTCGCTTGCGCTGCGGCTCCCCGACGACGTCTGGGTGCTCGAGCGGCCGGTCGAGGTCGTCGTCACCGACTCGACGGCGAGCGTCACCCACCTCGGTCTGCGGAGCGCGTACGGGTCCGGCAAGCTCGTGCTCGAGGGCGACCTGCCCACGCGGGGCCATGCGAACGCGCACCTCCAACTCGAGGCGTTCCCGCTCGCCGGGCTGTACGCGCTGCTCGAGCGCGACACCGCCGGCGTCGGCGGCACGATCACGGCCACCGTCGGGCTCACCGGCACGCGCGCGAGCCCCGTGTCGAGCGGGTCGTTCTCGCTCACCAACGGCTCGTTCGGCGCGTTCCGAACCCCGTTCGTGGACGGCTCGTTCGAGTATCGCGACCGCCGCCTCGGCGCGGCGGTGCACCTGTGGCGGTCGGGGCAGCAGGTCCTCGACGTCCAGGCGTACCTCCCCCTCGACCTGTCCCTCGTGCCCGTGCGGCAGCGCCAGCTCCCCGACACCCTCTCGGTACGGGCCCGCGCGGACAGCGTCGACCTCTCGGTCCTCGAGGCGCTCACGCCGTCGGTGCAGCGGGTGCGGGGAGTGTTCTCGGCCGACGTGGGCATCGCGGGGACGTGGAACAGCCCGCGGCTGCAGGGCGAGCTGCAGATCACGGATGCCGCGGCGACGATCCCGGCCCTCGGCGTGCGGTACGAGCAGGTGAGCGGGCGCCTGGCGCTCGCGGGCGACACCATCGCGATCCAGGCGCTCTCGGCGAAGAGCGAGAAGGGACGGGCCGACGTGTCGGGCGTGGTGCGGCTCGAGCGGCTCACGCATCCCGTGCTCGACCTGCGGATCGCGGCCGACCAGTTCAAGGCGCTCGACCTGAAGAACAACGTGACGATCGCCGCGAGCGGCCGGCTGGCGCTCAAAGGGCCGGTCTTCGGCGCCACGCTCACCGGCCAGGCGAAGGTGACCTCCGGCGTACTGTACTTCGCGGACCTGGTGCAGAAGCGCATCGTGAACCTGGACGAGCTCGCGGACACGTCGCTCGCGTCCCTCATCGAGCGGCAGCGGCTCGGCCCCGAATTTCAGAACGTCTTCCTCGACAGCCTCCGGATCGACGAGCTGGAGCTCGAGATGGGGAGCGACGTGTGGCTCCGCTCGGACGAGGCCAACATCCAGCTCGCGGGCACCGTGACCCTCTCGAAGCAGCGCGACGCCTACCTGATCAGCGGCACGCTGCAGGCCCCGCGCGGCACCTACCGTCTGAAGGTCGGCCCCGTCACGCGCGAGTTCGTGGTGTCGCAAGGGACCGTGCGCTATTTCGGCACGCCGGACCAGGACGCCGCGCTCGACATCGAGGCGAAGCACGTGGTGCACCCGGTGCCCACGCGCGCGCAGGCCAACCCGCCGGACATCACGGTCGTCGCCCACATCACCGGGACCCTGCTCGTGCCCAAGGTGACGCTCGCGGCCGAGAAGCTCGATGTGTCGCAAACCGAGGTCATCTCCTACCTGCTGTTCGGCAAGAGCAGCGTGGACTTGGCCGGCGACCAGGGGGGGATCGCCGACCAGCGCGCCCTGCTGCAGAGCGCCCTGTCCGTGCTGTCGGGTGAAATCGAGCAGACGATCGTGTCGGGGGGCGTGCCGGTCGACTACCTGGAGATCCGCCCCGGGGGCGGCGGCCAGGGCGACCCGCTGCTCGGCTGGCAGGTCGCCGTGGGCCGGCAGCTCGGACCGAAGACGTTCCTCGTGGTGAACGCCGGCTTCTGCGAGGGTCGGCAGGTGGCCGTCGGCAACACGCTCGGCCTCTCCCTCCAGTTCCGGATCAGCCCCGAGTGGCGGACCGAAGCGAGCTTCGAGCCCGTCCTGACTTGCGGCGACCCCGCCACCGAGGGGATCGGCGGGACGGTGCCGCGTCAGGTCGGCCTGGACCTGTTCTGGGAGAAGCGCTACTAGTGACGCGCGCCCTGCTGATCACGAATCCCGCGGCGGCACGGACCGACGCGCGCGCCGTGACCGCGATCCGCGACACGCTGCGGGGCGGCGGCTGGTCGGTCGAGGTGCTCGCCACCGCGCAATCCGGCGACGCACGCCGGTTCGCGCGCGAGGGGCGCGAGCAGGGCGTGGACGTCCTGGTCTGCTACGGCGGCGACGGCACCGCCATGGAGATCGCCGCCGGCGCCGTGGGGAGCGGCATCCCGCTCGGGCTGGTGCCGGGGGGCACGGGGAATCTGCTCGCCGGCAACCTGCGGCTGCCGCGCCGCCCGGCGGCCGCGGCGCGCGTGATCCTGCGCGGCTGCGCCGCGCCGATCGATCTCGGCGCGGTGGAGCGCGCCGACGGCAAGCACTATTTCGCGGTGTGCAGCGGGACCGGGTTCGACGCCCGGCTCATGGCGGAGACCCGCGCGCCGGAGAAGCGCCGCTGGAAGATGGCGGCGTACGTGGCGCGCGCGTTCGCCGCGCTCCCGAGCGTGACGAGCCCGCTGCACCGGGTGACGGTGGACGGCGTGGCGCGCGAGCTGCCGGCGGCGATGGTGCTGGTCGCGAACTGCGGCGAGCTGGTGCCGCCGTTCCTGCGGCTGCGCCACGACATCGCCCCCGACGACGGCTGGCTCGATGTGCTCGCCCTCCGGGCGGAGGGCACGTGGCAGAGCCTGAGCGCGTTCGTGGAGCTGCTGCGGCGTCCGACCAACGGGGGGGGCGCCCGGCGGGTGTGGTTCGGGCGCGGCCGGACGGTGCGCGTCGAGGTGCTCGAGGGCCCGCCCCGCCCGATGCAGCTCGATGGCGAGCCCTGGGGCGACACGCCGTTCGAGGCGCGCCTCGTCCCCGCCTCGCTCCCCGTCCTTGTGGACCCCGAGACGGCGCCGCTGCGGGCGGCTCCCCGTGGCTGACAGCGTCCTCCTCATCGACGGCGACGGCGACGTCGTCCGGGCGGTCGGCGACTACTTCGACCGGCTGGGGTACGACGTGTCGCGCGCTGGAACGGGCGCGGCGGGCGTCGAGGCGTTCGAGCGCGCCCGCCCCGACGTGGTGATCCTCGACCTCCACCTCCCCGACGCGAGCGGCCTCGACATGCTCGAGCGGCTGCGCTCGCGGGGCGGCGCCGTCATCCTGCTCACGGAGCAGGGCGACATCGAGACCGCAGTGCGCGCGATGCAGCTCGGGGCCGAGCACTTCCTCACGAAACCGGTGGACCTGAATCACCTCGCGGCGGCCGCGACGCGCGTCGTCGAGAAGGTGCGCCTCGCGCGCGAGAACGAGCTGCTGCGCGCGCGCGCCCACCTCGCCGAGGGCCTCGATTCGCTCGGCGTGTCGCCCGGGCTGCGCGACCTGGCCCGCCAGATCGAGCTGCTCGCCGCCAGCGACCGCACGACGGTGCTGCTCACCGGCGAGAGCGGCACCGGGAAGGGCTGGGTGGCGCGCGTCATCCATCGGCTGAGCCCGCGCACCGCCGGCCCCTTCGTCGAGGTGAACTCGGGCGGGCTGTCGGCGACGTTCCTCGACTCGGAGCTGTTCGGCCACGAGGAGGGGGCGTTCACCGACGCGAAGGAGCGCAAGCAGGGCCTGTTTGAGGTCGCCGACCGCGGCACCATCTTCCTCGACGAGATCGGCGAGCTGGCGCTGGAGCTCCAACCCAAGCTGCTCAAGGTGCTCGAGACGAAGACGTTCCGGCGGCTGGGGGGGACGCGCGAGATGACGGTGGACGTGCGGCTCATCGCCGCCACGAACCGCGACGTCCTCGCCGACGTGCGGGCGGGGCGGTTCCGCGAGGATCTGTACTACCGCTTGAACGTCCTGCCCATCCACCTCCCGGCCGTGCGCGACCGGTCGCGCGACGACCGCCTGGCGCTCCTCACGCGGCTCCTGACGGGACTCCGCACGGAGCTCCCAGGATGCCCCAACGCGTGCACCGCGGAAGCGCTCGACCGCCTGCTCTCGGCGCCGTGGCCCGGGAACATCCGCGAGATGCGCAACGTGCTCGAGCGCGCCATGATCCTGGGGCAGAGCGCCGCCGCAATCGGGGTCGAGCACCTCCCCGCGGACCTGCGCAAGGGCGGCGGGGGGGGCGGGACAAGCGGGGGGGACCGGCGGCACGTCGCCCAGACCCTGGCCGACGTGGAGCGCCTGCAGATCGAGAAGACCCTCAAGTTCCACAGTGGCAACCGCACCCGCGCCGCCCTGGAGCTCGGGATTTCGCGCGCGACGCTGATCAATAAGATTAAGGCGTACAGCCTCAACCTCTGAGGAGAGCGCCGATGGACAAGCCCAAGCTGCAGGAACACGACGGGATGGTGTGCCGCTACTGCGGCAACGAGGAGCGGGCCTCGGAGGGCTACCCTTGCTCGGACTGCGGGACGTTCATCTGTCTGATCTGCTCGTTCCGCGGGATCACGCGCTGCAAGGCGTGCGACGAGAAAGCGAAAGCCTCGCACCAGGCCTAGACGGCGCCCCCCCCGCCCCCCCCTCCCTCCCGGCGCTTCTCGAGCTCCCGCGTCAAGTCCTCGGCCGACGTCCCGAGCTCCTCCGCCAGCTTCTGGATCGCATCCCCGGCGCCGGGCCACCCGCCGGCAGCCGCGAGCGCGCTCAGCGCGACGTCCTCGACCACGGTGGTCCGCTCTTCCAGGTCGCGCGTGCGCACGGCGACTTCGCGCGCGAGCCACTGCTCGAGCTCCCGCCGCTCGATCTCCAGCTGACGCAGGCGCAAGGCGCCCTGCAGCGACATCTCCAGCTCGTCCAGGTCCACCGGCTTGATGAGGTAATCGTAGGCGCCGAGTTTCATGCATTCGATGGCGGTGCGGGGCTCGTCGATCGCCGTGAGCATGATGATCGCGAGATCGGAATCGTGGGCGAGCGCCTTGGGGACGAGCTCGACCCCGCTCATGTGCGGCATGCGAATGTCGGAGAGCATCACGTGCGGCTGCTCGGCGGCCTGCCGCTCGAGCGCCTCGGCGCCGCTCGCGGCCTGAAGGACGCGGTAGCCGAGGCGCGTGAGAAACCGGTCGAGCGCCTGGCGGATGCCTTCCTCGTCGTCCACCACGAGCACGGTGGTGGGAGCGGACTGCGCGTCGGGCTTGGCCATGGCGCTAACGTATGTGCCCTCCACAACCCGAGCAAGCCGAGCTATCTTCGCGCTCCCATGACGTCCGCCGGTCCCCCCCTCCCCCTCTCCAGCCTCGCCGCCGTTCCCGGGATCACCGTCGGGCACTGGACCGATCTGCCGCGCGCGACGGGATGCACGGTGGTGCTCGCGCCCGCGGGCGGCATGCGCGCCGCCTGCGCCGTGCGCGGCCGCGCCACCGGGACCCGCGAGCTGGACGCGCTGAGCCCCCGCCACGTGGTCGGCCACGTCGACGCGATCCTGCTCACCGGCGGCTCGGCGTACGGCCTGGGCGCCGCGGACGGCGTGATGCGCTGGCTGCGCGAGCGCGGCCGCGGCTTCCCCGTGGGCCCCGCGGGCGTGGTGCCCATCGTGCCCACCGCGGTGATCTTCGACTTCGACCTGGCACCCGGATCCAAGGCCGACCGCTGGCCCACGGCCGACGACGCGTACCGCGCCTGCGCGGCCGCCGCGGTGGACATCCCCGAAGGCACGGTGGGCGCGGGGACGGGCGCGACGGTAGGGAAGGCGCTGGGGCCGCGGCGCGCGATGAAGGGCGGGGTCGGCACCTGGGCGGCAGCGGGCGGTGAGGTGGTCGTGGGCGCGCTGGTGGTGCTGAACGCGGTGGGCAACGTGCTCGACGGCGCCGGGAAGGTCCTGGCCGGCGCGCGGGCACCCGACGGCACGTTCCCCGACGCGCTCGCGTACTTCGCGGCGGGCGGCGCGCCGTTCGGGGGGGGCGCCCCTCGCCACACGACGCTGGCGGTGGTGGCGACCAACGCCGCCCTCGACCGCCCGGCGCTCGAGAGCCTGGCGCACGCGGCGGGCGACGCGCTGGCGCGCCGCATCGTCCCCTACGGCACACTGTTCGACGGCGACGTTGTGTTCGCGCTGAGCACGGCGGCGGTCACCCCCGCGACGCCGCTCCAGGTCGAGGCGCTCGCGGCGCTCGCCGTGCCTGACGCGGTGGAGCGCGCCGTGCGGCTGGCGCGCGGGATGCAGGACATCCCGGGACTGGCGGACGGCGGCGCGTGATGTGCGCGAGTGAACTCGCGGCTCGGCCTCGGCCCGTGAACGGGCCGAACACCTCTGCTTCAGCAGACGATGCCGAGCCGCGGCTTGAGCCGCGGACTTCGGGGATGGTGGCTTCCACAGGAACGACTGTCTCGAGATGACCGACCGTCTGGAGCGCGACGTCGCCGACGTCGCCCGCAAGTGGGTCCCCGATCCGCGTCTCGGCGTGTGCGAGGTCGCGGTGCAGCCGGGCGCCCTGGCGGGCTGCACGACGAGCCGGGACGCGCTCACCGCGCTCCGCCGGCTCGCCGCCGCGGCCGGGCTCGCCGCCGACGTGCGCCTGCTGCCCGACGCTTCGGTGCTGGACGAGCCGGCGGCGGTCGTGACGGCGGCCGTGGCGCCGCTCGTCCGCGAGCCGCGCGTCGCGGCCGACCGGCTGAGCGAGGCGCTGCACGGCGAGACGCTGACCGTGCTCGAGCGCCGCGACGCCGGGGGGGTGGAGGGGGCGCGGGAGGCGGGCGGGGCGTGGCTGCGCGTCCGCACCGGCGACGGCTACCACGCGTGGATCCACGCGGGGTACGTCGCGCTGGGCGCCACCGCCTGGGCGGAGGACTGGGCCGGCCGTGCGACCGCGCGCTCGCTCGGCGCGGAGCTGCGGTGCGAGGACGCGCGTTTCCGGCTGGCCGTCGGGGCGCGCGCGGCACCGCGGCGCACCGGGCAGATCGAGACCGCTGACGGCCGGCTGTGGAGCGTCGCCGCGGGCGTGGTGCGCCTCGAGTCCGAGGTGCGGGCCGAAGCGCGGCTCGTCGCCGCGCCGGAGTGGGCGCTGCGGTGGTTCTCCGGAGCGCCCTACCTGTGGGGTGGCCGCACGGAATGGGGCGTCGATTGCTCCGGCCTCGTGCAGGCGACGTACGCGGCGCGCGGCGTCGCGCTGCCGCGCGACAGCGACCTGCAATCGGTTGCGGGACGTGACGTCAAGCTCGATCCCCGGGGCGCGGGCTACGAGGCTGGCGACGTGCTCTGCTTCGCGGACGGGCGCCGCATCTCGCACGTGGCGCTGTGGGCCGGCGCCGGGCGCATCGTGCACTCGGCCTTGTCCCGGGGCGGCGTGGTCTCGGACGATTTGCTCGCGGACACCGCAGCGGCGAAGCGGCTGCGGGAGTACCTGGTGGCGGTTAGGCGTCTATCTTTTCTCCCATGAAGCTCGTCCTCTTCGACATCGACGGCACCCTCTTGTGGACCGACGGCGCGGGCCGGCGGGCGATCCAGCGCGCGCTGCTGGAGGAGGCCGGCACGGCGGGACCCATCGAGCGCTACCGCTTCGACGGCAAGACCGACCCGCAGATCGTGGCGGACTTGCTGTCGCTCGCCGGTCATCCGGCGGCGGGAGACGGGGCGCGGATCCGGGCGGTGTGCCGCCGCTACGTGGACCACCTGCGTGCCGAGTTGGCGAAGGCCACCCGGGCGACGCGGCTGATGGCCGGGGTCGCCGAGCTGCTGGCCGCGCTCGAGCCGCACGAAGCGGCGCAGCGCGCGCTCGTGGGGCTGCTCACGGGCAACCTCGCCCTCGGCGCGGCGCTCAAGCTCCGCTCGGCGGGTCTCGACCCGGAGCGCTTCCGGCTCGGCGCGTACGGCTCGGACTCGTCCCGGCGGTCCGACCTGCCGGCGGTGGCGGCGGCCCGGGCCGCGGCGCTCACCGGCCGGGAATTCGCGGGCCCGGACGTGGTGATCGTCGGCGACACGCCGGACGACGTGGCCTGCGGCCGGCCGCTCGGCGCGCGCAGCGTGGCCGTGGCGACCGGGTCCTACGACGCCGGCGCGCTGCGCGCGGCGGGCGCGGCGTACGTGTTCGAGACGCTCGCCGACACGGCCGCGGTGCTCGACGCGATCTTCGCGTGAGCCGGCCGTCGCGATCCCCGGCGCACGAGCTGGAAGTCAAAGCCCGGGTCGACGATCCGGAGGCGCTGCGCGTCGCCCTGTCGCGCGCCGGCGCGGTGCTCGAGTTTCAGGGAGACATGATCGACCGGCGGTTCGACCGCGACGGGCGGCTCGAAGGGCGGGACGAAGTGCTGCGGCTGCGGGTCTATCGGCGCGCCGGCGGCGCGGCGGCGCACGGCGTGCTCGCGTGGAAGGGCCGGGCGAGCGCGCGGGGCGCGTACCGCCACCGCCGCGAGCTCGAGGCGCGCACCTCCGAGCCGGAGGCGATGCTGGGGATCCTCGAGCGGCTGCGCTTCAGGGAGTCGCTGCGGATCGACCGGCGGGTCGAGATCTGGCGGGTCGCGGAGGCCGTGCTCCGGATCGAGCGCTATCCCCGCATGGACACGCTGCTCGAGGTCGAGGGCACGCCCCGGGCGATCGAGCGGGCGATCGTGGCGACCGGGCTGCCGCGCGAGCGGTTCCGGGCGCAGTCCCTGCCGCACTTCGTCCGGGCCTACGAGGCGCGCACGGGGAAGCGCGCGCGACTGGCGCAGCGGGAACGATGAGCGCGCCCCTCAAGATCCTCATGCCGCTGCGCGTCCCGGAGCTCGCGCCGTCGCTCGGACGCCTGCTCGTGCCGCGGCGGCTCGAGCCCCCGTGGGTGCCGCTCGACGACGTCCGTGAGGACCTCGCGACGCGGGTGCTGGAGCTCGGGGGCGAGGCGCGCACCGCGGCCGCGCGGGGGGGAGAGGAACGGGAGCGGGTGCTCGAGACGCTCGCGCACCGCGCCTGGCTCACGGCGTGGGAGCAGGCGGTGCAGCAGGCCGGCGAACGGGTCGCCGAGACGCTGGACAGCGAGATCGAGCACGCCGCGCTCCGCGCGCGGATGCCGCGCCCGCTGCGGCGCCGCCGCCGGCTCTCCGGCTCCGAGCGGCGCGCGATCGCCGCGCGGCTCTCGTCGGGGGGAGCGGGACTGGTCGCGGCACTCGACGCGCTCGAGGCCGCCGCGGCGCGCGCGCTCGACGCGAGCGTGCTCGACAAGGACACGCACGCCGAGTGGCAGGAGGCGATCCGCACGGTGGCACGGCGGCTCGAGGCCGCGTGGCTCGCGCTCGAAGCCGCCGTCGTCGACGAGCGGCGCCGCTGGACCGGCGAGCTCGACGCCCTCGCCAGTTGGCGTGCTCCGCTGTGGCCGCTCTTCGCCCTGTGGACGCCCCTCGCCGCGGCGCTCGTGTGGCTCGGCCTGGTCCTCGGCGGCTACCTCCCCGCGCCCGCGTGGCTCGCCGCCCGCCTCGGCTTCTAGCGCCGTGAGTGCGATCGGCGTCGGCGTCGACCTGGTCGAGGTGGCGCGCGTCGCCGCGATCATCGCCGACAAGGGGGGACGGGTGTTCGCGCGACTGCTCACGCCCGCGGAGCGCGCCTACTGCGAGAGCCGTCCCGACCCCGCCACGCACGTGGCGGTCCGGCTCGCGGCCAAGGAGGCGGTCTACAAGGCGCTGCAGGGGAGCGACGCAGCGCGGGGGATCGGGTGGCGGGAGATCGAGGTCACCCGCGCACCCGATGGACGCCCCGATGTGCGGCTCACAGGGCTCGCCGCCGAGCGGGCGCGGGAGCTGGGGGTGGGCCAGGTGCTGCTGTCGCTGTCGCACACTCACCAAGCGGCGGTCGCGGTGGCGGTGTTGCAGTCGGCTTGAATTCCCGACTAATTCTCTCTAGTATTTGAGACCTCCTTCCTGAGAATCATTCTCATCTACCGTAAGCTCATTGTCGGCTTGCTGTTGAGCGTCTGCGTCGCGGCCGGGGCTGCGGGGCAGGCGACCGACTCGCTTTCCGTTGCCCGGCGCATCGTCGCCGCCGCCGCGCTTGCCGCCAAGGAATACGCCATCGGGGTCGCCCCTCACGGCGGCAGGGTCACCGTGCCCGAGGAGGTCTCCGAAGCCCGCCAGTTCCTCGACCAGGCCCGACTCGACGTGTCGGCCCTCCCCGCTGCGGTGCGGGCGGCGGCGGACTCGGACCTCGCGGCGCTGCTGGCGCTGATCGCCCGGGTGGCGCCGCCCGACTCCGTGTCGCACCGCGCCGGCATCCTGGTCCAGCGCATCGCGGCGGCGGCGGGGGTGGGGGGCGCGCTCGATCCGTTCCCGGCGCGGCCGCCGTCGCTGGCGCGCGGCGCCGCCGTGTACCGGGAGCAGTGCGAGCAGTGTCACGGCCCCACCGGGCGGGGAGACGGGCCCAAGGCGCGGCAGCTCGAGGGACCGCCGCCCGCGAGCCTCGCCGACCGCGCCGCGATGAGCGCCGTCTCGCCGGTGGACGTGTATCGCAAGCTCACGATCGGCGTGGCGGGCACGGCGATGCCTCAGTTCGAGGAGACGCTGTCGCCCGAGGATCGCTGGGCGGTCGCGACGTACGTGGCCACGCTGCGCGCCGACGAGCGCACGGTGCGGGAGGGGGAAGGGTTGTACGCGGCGCACTGCGCGTCCTGCCACGGCGCGATGGGCGGGGGCGACGGGGGGCTCGCGGCGTCGCTCTCGGTGCGGCCGCCCGCGCTGCGCGACCTCGCGGTGCAGGGCCGGTTCACCGACCAGGAGCTCGTCCAGCTGATCCTGCGCGGCCGGCCGGGCACCCCGATGCCGGGCTTTG
This sequence comes from Gemmatimonadales bacterium, assembly GCA_036395195.1. Lineage (GTDB taxonomy): Bacteria > Gemmatimonadota > Gemmatimonadetes > Gemmatimonadales > GWC2-71-9 > AG41. The sequence goes on from DASWDP010000048.1 coordinate 11,482, forward strand.
CGCGCGTCCTGGACGATGAGCAGGCGGCGAAGCTCGTTGCGTTCCTGCGCGTGCTGCCCGCCGCGGAGCGCCAACACTACAAGGCCTCGCCGGCGGCGGCCACCTTCTCGGTGGTACGGCGCCAGCTCGACTCGGCGGTGGCGCTCCGCTCCGACAAGCTCGCGTTCGACGCGTACCTCACCTTCGAGCAGGTGGAGACCGAGGTCCGCGCCCGGAATGCGGCGCTCGCGAGCGAGCTCGAGGACGCGTTCGCCATGCTGCGCGCCCGGGCGGCCGCGGGTGCGGATCCGGCCGAGCTCCACGCGATTCACGTGCGGCTGCTCGCCGGGCTCGAGCGGGCGGAGCGGCTCGCCGCCGACACGAGCTCGGGGGCGAACCTCTTCATGCAGTCGTTCGTGCTCCTCCTGCGGGAGGGCTTCGAGGCGATCCTCATCGTCGCGGCGCTCATGGCGTTCCTCGCGAAGGCGGGGGCCATGGAGCGCCGGCGGCACGTGGCGCAGGGCGCGTGGGCGGCGGTCGCGGCGAGCGTCGTGACGGCCGTGGTGGTCGAGCTGCTGTTTCAGATCACCCCTGGCCAGCGCGAAGCGCTCGAGGGCGCGACCATGCTCCTCGCCACCGCGGTGCTCTTCTACGTCAGCTACTGGCTGCTCTCCAAGATCGAGGTGGCCAAGTGGAACGCGTTCGTGAAGGGCCGGATGGAGGACGCGCTCTCGACGGGGTCGGGCTTCGCGCTCTCGTCGGTCGCGTTCCTCGCCGTGTACCGCGAAGGATTCGAGACGATCCTCTTCTACAAGGCGCTGCTGACGTCGGCGGGCGGGGGGGGCGGGGGGGGGGGCACGGCGGCGGTGCTCGCGGGCATTCTTGTCGGCGGGTTCGGACTGGTCGGCATCTACGTGGCGATCAACCGGTTCGGCTTGAAGATGCCGCTCAAGCCGTTCTTCGCGGTTACGAGCGCGATGCTCTACTACATGGCTTTCGTGTTCGCGGGGAAGGGGATCGCCGATCTGCAGGAGGCGGGGCTCGTCCGGACGACCGTCGTCGAGTGGGCGCCGCGCATCCCGGTGCTCGG
>DASWDP010000049.1:0-8668 GCA_036395195.1 Gemmatimonadales bacterium
CGCAGCATCGAGGAGTGGCTCGGAGAGCGGCACGCTCGGCTGCTCTTCCGGCACGACTTCCTCGTCCCCCCGTTCCACTGCGGCGCACTGACCGCGGCGCTCGAGGTCACCTGCGGCATACCCTTCCGGGCGGAAGGCCGGCAGATCGGGTTCCTTGACTCCGAGTACGATGTCACGTGGTGACGCTCCCCCGTGCTCGAGACGCGGGGCCGCCACTCCTCCAGGACACGCGACGCTCCGTTCCTACTTCGTCTCCGCGAGCGGTGGCTCGCGCGCGCCTCGTCGCGGAGGGGAGCACGGCGCAAATGATGTTCGACTACGCGGCCCAGCGCCCCGTGGCGATTGACGGTCTTCGCGAGCTGCTGGCGAACGTCTGAGCGGTGCGCGATCGCTGAAGCGCATCAGAATTGGAAGGGCGTCGCGACGGCGAGTTCGAACTGCGGCACGTCGCTCGTGAGCCCCATCCCGACGTTCACTTGGAGGAAGCCACTCCGGGACGCGAGCGTCGCCACCCCGACGCGGAACACCGCCGAGGTGCGATCGCTGCGGTAGACGCGCTGGCCGTAGAGCTGGTAGGGGCGCGCGTGCCCCGCCTCGAAGGCGAACGAGAGCGAAGTCTCGGGGCTCACGGCGAGAACCGCGCCGGCGGAGCCCCCGAACTCGTTGCCGGCCCGGAACCAACCGGTCGGTACCCAGCGGGCCACGCTCACCGCGTAGCTCCCGGTGGCGAGCAGGACGATGGGATCGATGGCCTTCACGAGGGCGATGGTCCCGCCGAACTGCTCGACGCCGGTCCCGAGCGGCACCCGCACGTCGGGATCGTCGAGCGGCGTCCGGCCGCTCCGGGACTTCCAGAAACCGCCCAGGAGGACGTCGGGAATCTTCGAGCGCCCCCGGAGCGCGTGCCAAGTGAGGCCAAGCCGCGCGTCGCCGAGCCCGCCGCCCTCGGCAGCCCGCGCCAGCGCGTCGTCGCTGCCCGGCGTGATCCGCATGTACACGAACGGCGCGCTCGCTTCCACCTGGAAGGCGAGCGGGAGCCCCAGGCGGAGCGTCAACCTTCCGGAGAAGAGATCCGTCCGCGCGCCGAACGCCGCGCCGTCGCGGCTCGCGGCCGGCGGCGCGTCGCCATCCGAGTGGGCGTACGAGACCTGAGGCACGATCTCGACGCGCCCCGGGCGGAGGAGGAGACCGCCCTTCTGGACAAGCGTCCGCTCCAGCGCGCGGTCCGCCGCCGCCGCGCGCTTCGCCTCGGTGTCGTTCGCGGCCGGCGTCGCCGGCGTGGGTGACGGACCCGGCTCCACCGGCGCCGGCGGCGCCGCGGGCGCCGGTGCGTCCTGCGCGGCGGGACGTGTCGGAGGTTCGGCCGGGGACTCGTCTGCGAGCGCGTGCCCGAGCCGGAGCACGGCGACGAACGCGGAGGCTAACGCCCGTCCGCGCCGGCGGATCACGGCGCCCACCGGGCCGTGCCGCGGATGACCGCGTCGGGCACAAGCGGCGTGGACGCCGTCTCGTCCCGGCGCCGCGTCCCCGGGGGACCCCCGCGCACGACGAACGCCACGCGCGGAGACCACACCGCCTCGAACTGCTCGCGCTGCATGATCCGGTTGCCGTACGCAGGATCGGCGAGCACCACCCTCCCGTTCACGAGGCCGCGGAACACCATGAAGTGCGGCCGGCCGCCCGCGAGCGTGGGCACGATCGCGGACCCGAGCCGCGCGAGCGCGGCGAGCGTGACGTTGCCGAACCCGGCGGGGGCGTATCCGCGCGCGGACGCGTACCGCTTCAGATCGAGCAGCGTGAAGCCGCCCTGGCTCCGGATGCGCTTCGGGTCCGCGTGCTGGAGGAGCCCCGCGACCACCTCCCCCTCGGTCACCGGATCGCCGTGCTCGTACGTGAGGAGCGTGCTCAGGGCGGCCGCACCGCAGCTGAGGTCCCAGCCCTGCGGAACGACGCGCTCGTGCCGGAGCTCGAGCATCGAGCGAACGGGCTTCCGCGCGTCGGCGCGCGGCCGGGACGGCGCGACCAGCGCGAGCATGACGGCGACGGCTGTGAGGCAGCGCGCCATGGGCAGACGGCGAGCCGGAAGGGATCGCCCCGCGCGGGCGATCCGTTCCGGCCGAGCGGAGTCGGCTAGTTGTGCTGGTTCACGATGTAGTTGATCTTCACGTAGTTCGACGCCGCGGCGACCCCGGTCTGGGTTTGCCAGGCGGCGGCGAACCCCGCGTGCTTCGCGAGCCCGTACGCGTGCCCCTTCCCCGGGAAGTTGTTGAGCGTGGCGGTCTGGGTCTGCGTGGTGACCGCCACGGCCGTCTGGGTCACGGTGATCGGGCTGACGTTCAGGTTGAGGTTCGTCGTGGGCAGCGCCACGGACTCGGTGCCGCCTGCGACGGCGTCGAGCTGGGTGTCGCTCAGGGCCACCTCGCTCGCGCGCGCGAAGCCGGCGAGGGCCAGTAACGTGAGAACGACTGCGAACCGCTTCATGATCTCCTCCCTTTGGGGTTGATTAGCTTTTACGCTAAGCCCCATCCGGTTCTCCGGCAGCGATCGGGCGGGCGCGTTCTCCTCCCCCGCATCTCCCGTCCCTCCCATCGACGCCCGGCGGAGCAGACCCGTCTGCTCGAGCGGCCGCGAGACGACACGGCGCGCCGACGGCGTCCGGAAACGAGGCGGCCGCGTGCGCGCGCGGGGCGCTCAGGAAGGACCACACACGTTGGTCTTCCCGCACGTCTGGCCCGCGGGGCAGGTGCCGCATTGCAGCGTCCCGCCGCACCCGTCGGCGATCGACCCGCAGGTCGCACCCGCGGACGTGCAGGTCCTCCGCTGACAGCAGACGTTCGCGGTGACTCCGCCGCAGGTCTGACCCGTGGGGCATATCCCGCAGTCGAGCATCCGGCCGCAGCCGTCGGGGACCGACCCGCAGCTCGCGCCGACGGACGCGCAAGTCCTCGGCTGGCACGGAGGCGGGGGCGGCGCGCCGCAGACGTTCGCGATGCCGCCGCCGCCGCACGTCTCGCCCTGCGGGCAGCCGCCGCACTCCAGGGCCTTCCCGCAGCCGTCGCCGATCGGCCCGCACTCCGCGCCGGCGGCCTCGCAAGTCGTGGGGCGGCAGCGCGGCTTGCCGCAGACGTTCGCGACGCCGCCCCCGCTGCACGTCTCTCCCTCGGCGCAGGCGCCGCAATCGAGGATGCCGCCGCAGCCATCGAGGACGGGTCCGCAGTTCTTGCCGAGCGCCTGACACGTGGTCGGGACGCAGGCAGGAGCGGTGATCCCGCACTGGTGAGCGCCCGCGACGCCGCACGCTTGACCGATGGGGCAATTGCCGCACGCCAGCGTCCCGTTGCAGCCGTCAGGCACGTCCCCGCATTGCGCCGACAGCGACGCGCAGGTCTCGGGGGCGCACAGCGGCGCCGGAGCCGGAGGATCGCCGGGGCCGCACGCGACCCCCGCCGCGAGCGCCGCGAAAGCGATCAACTTGCCCCGAGCTCCTATGCTCATGACGTGCGCGCGGCCGGCACCGCTGCCGCCGCCAACGTACGTCGCGTCCAGCGGGTCCGCACTGGCCGGGGGCCCGAGCGCGCGTGGAACGCACGCCTCGCCGACGGCGCGACGCGCGGAAGACGGGCTCCGGGCGGCTGCGGCGAGCGGCCCGCCGGAAAACGACCAAAGCAGCTCTTCTCATGCCCGGGCCTGAGCTTCACCGTCGCGCGGCCAGGGGGCGATGGTGGCCCTCGTCCCATCTGCTCGACTCGCAAGTTCAGTGCGTGAACTCGCTTCTCACGCTGGAGCGCTAACCAGCTCACGAACTCGGTTCGAAGATGCGGCCGCGCCGCGCCGCCGAGCTTTCTGGATACGCGTCTTCTTCATGCGGGCGCCGGAAACCGCTGAGCGCGGCGAGTCATCCGACGTAGCGCACTTCGCGCATCATCCCCATCTCCGTGTGGTAGGCGTTGTGACAGTGGAAGTCCCAGCGTCCCGGGTTGTCGGCCCGGAACTGGAACGACACCTCCCCCATCTGCGGGGGGACGAGGACGGTTCCTTCCACGCGCGGGCCACGCGGAAGAAGTGTCCATGCAGGTGCATCGGGTGGAGTCCCATGCTCATGTTCCGCATCCGGAAGCGCACCCGCTCGCCCTTGCGGATCTCGATCGGATCGGCGTCGGGGTAGGCCTGGCCTCCGATCGTCCACGCGGTGGACCCCATTCCGCCAGAGAGGACGAGGTCCACGAAGCGATCCGCGCGGCTCCCAGCGTTGTCCGGCTCGACCGCCTCGAGAAGCTCGTGTCGCCCGCTTGTCCTAGTATTGGCACCGCCAATGCTCGGCTAGCGAGTGCGCGAGCACTCACCGTTCCGACTGCCGCGAGCGCGAGGAATCGGCGGCGCGTCATCCGGCCTCGAGCCGTCTCAGCTGTAGCGCGCTCGGGCACGCTCCGGGTTCCCCAACAACTCTCGGACGGGATGGACCGACCGCGGGTCCCGTGCGCGCCGACACTCGGTCGCGAGAGCGAGCGGGCTCGCGTCGCTATGCAACTCGGCCGCTGGGCCGGCTGCGGCGGATGAGGAAGACCGCGAGCGCAACGAGCACGTCCCTCTCGCGCGATGAAGACCGTCATCCCCAGCGCCGCGACGGAGTCCGCCCACCACCAGCCGAGAGCTGCGTTCAGACCCAAGCCTGCGAGCGTGATGATCTAAAGCCAGAAGCAGGCGGTCGTCTGGAACGCGTCGGCCTCGAGCGCGCGGCTTCCGAGTCGCCGCGCCACCCGACGCTTCGCGCGCGCGAGCCACTGCATCGCCACGATCGAGACGGCGGTGAGCGCTATGCCGATGACGCTCGGGCGAGGCGCCTCCCTCGTCTGTAGACGGCGGTACAACATCGTGGAGGAGGTCGACCAGCAAGCCGCGGTCGCGCGGCTGAACGAGGTTCGGGCGACGCTGGTCCCGTTCTGGTCCCGGTGCACGGGACGTGAGGTCAGAAGCAAACTGGTTGCGGGGGCGCGCAACGTCGGCTTCAGCAGAGTTCCCGGCCCGTGTTCACTGCAAGCCTGCCGAGGTACCGTCTTCCCGCATGCGTGCCCTGAACGTCGTCGCTTCGTGCCGCCGCCGCGGGTCTGGTGTCCGGGTGACGGCACGCTGGTTCCCGCTCCTCGTCGCGTATTCGGTCGCGCTGTGTCCCGCGCCAGCTGTTCCCGACGCACAGGCTGCGCCCGCCCCGTCGATGACGGCACAGCCCGACGAGGCGATGGAGAACACGGTGGGGCTACCGGACGCTCTCCCGCTCGCGGAGGCCGTCGCTCGCTTCAACGAGCGCACGAAGCGGCTCTCGGGCGAGCCCAACGGAAACACGCAGCGTCCGCTCACGGACGAGGAGGTACTGACCGCGTTGTGCTACCGGCTCGCGCTCGGGACCGACCTCGCGAAGGCGGGGCGGGAAACGTACGAGCGCATCGTGAGCACCCGGATGTTGCCGAAGGGTGCTCATCTCGACTTCGTCCGTGGCTGGGTCGGGGCGCGACCCCTCGGGCGCGGCACGAAGCCGATGGACATCAAGGTGTGGCAGATCACGCTCTACGTGTGGATGGATCGTCATCCGCTGACACCGGACTCACGGTCTCCAGCTTCGCGGCTGCTGATACGGTTGGAGCACCTCGGGACGACGCCGTCGTCGTTGGTCGCACCGGACGGCAACGACCCCTAGCGCGCGATCCGTCTTCTCGGGGCGACGGCGCGCACGCGCGAACGACGATCGCCAGCGGAAGACGCGAAGCCCCGGTCACCTCGCGGCGGCCGGGGCTCCAGTTGGTTGCGGGGGGCCTGCATCTGCCCTCAACGAACCGCTCTTTCGACAGCACGTTCTTCTTGCGGAGGCTCCAGCCGGCGCTGTTCACCAGGACTCGGCCGCGCGGGGAACCGTAGCCCTCGAACGGCAGCCCCACGTCGGCTAGGGCGACAGGCTGGCGGAGGCGCGGGACCATCGCGAGTCGGACCCCCACAACTCCAGTTCGTAGTCGTTGCCGGGTTCAAGCCGAAACCCGCCGCTTGCCGGCGTGATGACGACGAAGCGGTCGTCCGCCTCCGGCGTGTCGCAAGCCGTGGGCTCCCCACCGCCGCACAACTGGGGCACTCCGGGGTTCGGGCCAATGCGCAGCCCGAGGATGTGGAGTTGGGGAGTACGGTCGCGAGCCATCGCTTCCCAGACGACTTCGTGCCCTCGGGTGAGCCGGATGCGCCGAACGGATGTCTGGTACTCGCCCAGGGTCTGCACGTCGATGAGGAACGTGTTCCCCGCTCGGCGCACGTGAAGCGGCGGCCGCTCGCATCCACCGAGTGCGAGGAGCGCGACCGCTGCGATGAGTCGCGTGCCCCGCACCGCCCCCGACTCCTCGCCAGTGCGGCGCATCAGCCTGCCGCCCCCGGTGGATTGGCCGACACGACGACCCCGCCCGCCTGGAGGTCCTTCATCGACGCCTGCAACTCGGTGTCGTGGTCGAACCCGATTTCGACCCACTGATGGTGGCTCACGAAGGCGCGCGCGTACCCGGCGGTCGGAATCAAGTGCAGGTCCCAGCCGAACAGCATCCCGAGGTGAACCAGGGTCACGACCTCGGCACTCTCGAAGTCTAGGCAGAGATGGCCAGGGGCTTCGTGCAGTAGGCGCGTATCGCCGTACGTCTGCCGAAGCCGGTAGAAGAGGTGCAAGTTCTCGTTCGACGGGAAGATGCCCCAGTCGGTCACCCAGACGAGACAGGAATGGCGCGGCTGAAGCGCCGCTTCGACGCAGCGGCTGAACCAGAGCATCTGCGTGAACGCCTTGCGGAACTCGCAGCGCAGGCCGTGCGGCTTCCCGAGGTCGCGCGTGGGCTTCCGCCGCTCGTCCACCGCGACGAGGCGTTCGGACCATGCGGCGCACTCCTCCGACGTGAAGACGCGCATGCTGTCACCCTACCCTGCCCGCGCGGGCCGGCTTCGCCATCGCCTCACGGCGAACACCAGGACGACCGCAAGCGGAACGAACACCAAGACGAAGAAGGCCGCGTCGTTCATCGCGACGCTGATGCTCATGGCGTACACGACGGCCTTGTCCTCCGGGCGGAGCCTCTCGATGGCGCCGGTGAACACCTCGTACGTCCCAACGCCCGCACCGAGCAGGAGCCCGACAACGACCGCCCCGAAGACCGCCTTCACGTACGACACGCAGCCTCCGTCAGCCGCCACGCGAGCCTGCCGTTCCGGGTGCAGGTCACCTCGTCACCTCCCTCGCGACCCGGACGACGAAGTAGGTTCCCGGCTCCGGCTGCTCCTTGTTGACCGGGTTGTGTCTCTAAGATTGTGTGAATCGGAAGTTCGCGGAGGCTGAAGAGGAAGTGGAAGCTCCTCGGAATCCAAACCCGAACGGCCTCGCTTGGCGGCGAGTCCAAGGAGCTTCCGATGAACGAGGTTGCCGAGCTTGAACTGCCGACGCAAGAGGAGTTCCGCACTGATCTGCGCACCCTCTGCCAGGGCGCGATCCGGGTCGCCTTGGAGGTCGTCCTGGAGGAGGAGATCCGGGCCCTGGTCGGCGCGAAGAAGTGGGAGCGCCAGGCCCAGCGGGTCGACAGCCGCAACGGCACCTACCTGCGGCGGCTCATCACGTCGATGGGCGCTGTCGACCTCAAGGTGCCGCGGTCTCGCGAGGGCGGCTCCGCCGGCGGCGCGGTGTTCGAGCGGTACAAGCGCCGGAGCGCCGAGGTCGACGACACCATGGTGGCCGCCTACGTGCACGGTGCCTCGACGCGAGACATCGGCCAGATCACCGAGGCGCTCATGGGCGAGCACGTGAGCCGCTCGACGGTGAGCCGGGCGGCGAAGACGCTCGGTACCAAGGTCGAGGACCTGAGGAAGGCGCCCATTGAGGGCCCGATCCCGTACCTCTTCCTCGACGCCACCTTCCTCGATGCCCGGTGGGCGCGGGAGGTCGAGAACGTCTCGGCGCTGGTGGCCTACGGCGTCGGCCTGGATGGGCACCGACAACTCCTCGCGATCACCATCGGCGCGGAGGAGTCGGAGGCGTCCTGGAGCGACCTGCTGGCCCAACTCAACGAGCGCGGCCTGTCGGGGGTGCAGCTCGTCATCGCCGACGCCCACGCCGGTCTGGCCAAGGCGGTGCGGCACCACCTGCCCGAGGCGCCGCTGCAGCGGTGCTGCGTCCACCTTCAGCGGAACATCGTCGGGAAGGCCCCCCAGAAGCTCAGGGCGCGGCTTGCCAAGGCCGTCTGGCAGGTCTTCGTCGCGCCGTCCAAGGCCGACGCCCGCAAGCGGATGGTCGAGCTCGCTGCCGGCCTCGGGCGCCAGCTCCCCGAGTCGATGGCGTGCCTCGCCGACGGCTTCGAGGCGGCCACGAGGTTCTACGCGTTCCCCAAGGCGCACTGGCACCGCATTCGCTCGACGAACGGCCTCGAGCGACTGCACGGCGAGATCAAGCGGCGCACCAACGCGGTGGGGGCCTTCCCGGACCGGGGCAGCGCCCTGCGCCTCGTCACCGCCGTGGCGCTCAACGTGACCGCGATCTGGACCGACCGCCGCTACCTGGACATGTCCCTGCTGAAGTCGAAGGAGGTCGCCGTCGCCAAGGCGGCGTGAAACATCCGAGGAGCTTCACGCGGAGTACGATTTACACAGAAGACGGGACTTGACC
>DASWDP010000050.1:0-34678 GCA_036395195.1 Gemmatimonadales bacterium
TACGACGAGGTCGGCAAGCGCGAAGCCGTCATCACCGATACGTGGTGGCTGACCGAAACCGGCGGCTTTCTCGGTACCACCGTTCCCGCGATTCACGCGATGAAGCCGGGCAGCTGCGGTCCCGGCGCGCCGGGGATTCATCCGGTCATTTACGACGAGACCGGCGCAGAAATATCCAAGGGCTCCGGCAAGGCGGGCAACATCTGCATCCGCAATCCGTGGCCCGGCCTCATGCAGACGCTGTGGGGCGACCGCGACCGCTATGTCAAGACCTACTTCGCCAAGTACAACAAGGATCCCCGCAGCAAGGACTGGCGCGACTGGCCCTTCATGTGCGGCGACGGGGCGATGCAGGCGGCAGACGGCTACTACCGCATCCTCGGCCGCATCGACGACGTGATCAACGTCGCCGGCCACCGCCTCGGCACGAAGGAGATCGAGTCCGCCTGTCTTACGGTCCCGGAAGTCGCCGAGGCCGCCGTTGTTCCGGTCCAAGACGAGGTAAAGGGACGCGTGCCCGAAGTGTACATCGCTGTCAAGCCGGGCGTGCCGCCGAGCCAGGACGTCATCGACCGCGTGATCAAGGCGAACGAAGAAGTGATCGGCAAGATCGCGCGCCCCAAGCATGTGTACATCGTGCCGGACATGCCCAAGACGCGCTCGGGGAAGATCATGCGTCGCGTGCTCGCGGCTATCTCGAATCGCAGAGACGTCGGCGACGTGACGACGCTGGCGAACCCGGACGTGGTCGAGCAAATCCGCACGATGGTTCAGGGCAAAGACACCGTCACGACGCGAGAAGAATTGCCCGAGGACATCGCGAAGTTTGGCCAAGTGGAGTAGGGCAAGTCGAACGGCACAGGCCCCACGAAGCGACTGCGTATTTTTGTCGCGGAATGGGGCCTGTGCCGTTCGACTTGCGCTACAGCTCGACCTGCGCTCCGACTTCGAACACCTGGTTCGCGGGAATCTTGAAGAACGCGGTCGCCCGCAGGGCGTTCCGCGACATGAACGCGAACAGCTGCTCGCGCCACTGGGCCATCCCGGGCCGGTCGGAGGCGACGAGGGTCTCACGACCCAGGAAGAACGTCGTTCCCTCGGTCCGGATGTCGAGGGATTGCACGCGGCAGGCCGCCAGGACGTCCTCGATGTCGGGATCGTCCATGAAGCCATAACGCGCCACGACGGCGTGGAATCCCTTCCCGATGCGCCTGACTGTCACGCGCTCCGCCGGCGCCATGTGGGGAACGTCCTCCGTGACGACGGTGAGGAAGACGATCTTCTCGTGCACCACTTTGTTATGGGCCAGATTGTGCACCAGCGCGGGCGGCGTGCCGTCGGCGGTGCCGTACATGAAGACGGCCGTGCCCGGCACGCGGATCGGCGGCTCCGCCGCCAGGTCGGCGAGCAGCATCTTGAGCGGCACCGTCTTCTCCAGCATGCGCTTGGCGAGGATCTCGCGTCCGCGCTTCCACGTGGTCATCAGCGTGAAGATGATCGCGGCGATCGCGAGCGGGACCCAGCCGCCGTAGCGGATCTTCAGCGCGTTCGCGACGACGAACAGCGTGTCGACCGCCAGGAACAGGCCCGCGACCGTCGCGGCGCGCAGGAAGCTCCAGTGCCACACCTCTCGACTCATGACGTAGAACATCAGGGTCGTGATGAGCATCAGGGCCGAGATGGCCACGCCGTACGCCCCGGCGAGTCGGCTCGACGTCTCGAAGCTGAGCACCAGCACGCAGGTGAGCAGCATGAGCCCCCAGTTGACGAGCGGCACGTAGATCTGGCCGATCTCGCGCGACGAGGTGTGCTCGATCTTGAGTCGCGGGCTGTAGCCGAGCTGCACCGCCTGGCGGGTGAGCGAGAAGGCGCCCGAAATGACGGCCTGGGAGGCAATGATGGCCGCTGCGGTCGCGAGCGCGATCAGCGGATACAGGGCCCAGCTCGGGGCGAGATGGTAGAACGGGTTCTCGGCCGCCGCGGGATTCTGCAACAACAGGGCGCCCTGCCCGAAGTAGTTGAACAACAGGCCCGGGAACGTCACGCTGAACCACGCGATCTGGATGGCCCGATGGCCGAAGTGGCCGAGGTCCGCGTACAGTGCCTCGCCGCCCGTCACCACGAGGAACACCGCCCCCAGCACCACGAGGCCCCGGCCCGGGTTCTCCGCGAAGAAGCGGATCGCGTGATGCGGCGACACGGCGCCCAGCACTGCCGGCTGGCGGACGATCTCGCTCAACCCGAGGACGCCGAGCGTCGCGAACCAGACGAGCATCACGGGACCGAACAGCGCGCCGATGCGCGCCGTCCCGCGGCTCTGCAACAGGAACAGGCCCACGAGGATCACCAGGGTCACGGGGATCACCCAGGACGCGAGCGCGGGCGTCGCGATCTCGAGCCCCTCGACGGCGCTCAACACGGAAATCGCCGGCGTGAGGGCACCGTCGGCGTACAGCAGGGCCGCCCCGAAGATGCCCAGGACGATCATGACGCGACGCGGAGACAGCCCCCGCGCCAGCCGACTGCCGTTCACCAGCGCCATCAGGGCGAGCACGCCGCCCTCCCCCTTGTTGTCGGCGCGGATGATCACGAGGTGGTACTTGACGGTCACCACGATTACCAGCGACCAGAACACCAGCGACAGGACGCCGAGCACGTTGCCCGGTGTCACGGGGATGCCGTGGGGTCCGTAGAAGGACTCCCGGAGCGCGTACAGCGGGCTCGTGCCGATGTCGCCGTAGACGACCCCCAACGCGGCGAGGGCCAGCGTGGCGAGATAGCGACCGCGCGGAGCAGCCCGGGGTGCCACAGGCGGGGTCATGGCGCTGAAAACTAGCGGGTCGGCGGGGTCGTCGAGGGCGTGTGACGCAGGCCTGCGAGCGACAGCACCCAGATCGCCGTCATGATCGCCGCGGAGGCGACGCACCACCGGCAAATCGCGTGCAGCACGAACAGCTCGACGTAGGTGAGATACAGCGTGAATGCGAACCCCGCCGTGGCGAGGCCGGAGACGAGCACGGTGAGACGCCGGTCTCCCGCCCACGCCGGCTGCAGGCCCGCGAGGCCGAGGACGAACAGCGCGGCGTAGCCCGCGACCCCGTAGAATGCCACGGGGATCCCCAGGAGGTCGGCGTAGCGGCTGGTCTGCACGTACTCGCAGCTACCCGTCCCGCACCTCAGTTCGCCCAGCACGCCGATCTTGTAGAGCCAGAGATAGGTCGCGATCAGGAGCCCCACGAGCGCGAGCAGCACGATCGCCTGACGCCGGATCACTTGCTCCGGCGCGTCAAGCTGTCGACGAAGGCCTTGAAGGCATCGGAGGTGGCGTTGCCGCCGAACCGCTTGCCGTTCACGAAGAAGGTGGGCGTGCCCTGGACGCCCGCCGCCTCGCCGTCCTGGAGGCTCGCCTGGATCCGCCCCGCATAGCGCTGGCCGTCCATGCAGGCGTCGTATTTGTCGAGGTCGAGGCCGATGCCCTTCGCGAAGTCACGAAACAGCGAGCGCGGGTTCTTGCCGGTCTGGGCCCACTCATGGCGCCCGAAGAGCCGGTCGTGCATCTCCCAGAACCTCCCCTGCTCGCCGCCGCACTGGGCCGCGAGCGCGGCGTACCGGGAGTACTGATGGGAGGGGAGCGGGAAGTCGCGGTAGCGCCAGCGCACGCGGCCGGTGGCGATCAGCTGCTCCCGGATCACCGGCATCTGCACGGTCGCGAACGAGGCGCAGAACGGACACTCGAAGTCCGAGTACTCGATGACTTCGATCGGGGCCGAGTCGGAGCCCTGCGTGTAGCCCCGAAACGCGTCCGCGGCGGCGACCGGGGGGGCCGCGGTCTGCGCCGGCATCGGCTCGGCTCGCTGCCGCGACCCGTACCACAACGCACCGGCGCCGATCACCGCCACCGCCGCGAGCAACAGGTAGAACCCTTTCATTCGTCCCCGACCCTCCACGGTTCGTCATCCTGGTCGTCGTCGAAGCCCCCCCCGCCCCCCCCCGGCCCACCCGGCCCCCCCGGCCCCCCCGCCGCGTCGCGGGCCTGGCGCTCCGCCTCCTCCACGATGCGCCGGCTCTCGGCGATCTCGGGCGTGTCGTAGGTCAGTCGCACTTCGTAATGGAACAGCTCGCCGCGTGCGTTGCCCAGGAGTTTCTGCAGCTCGGGCGCGCGCTCGAGCAACCGGCCGGTGCGGTCGAGCTCCCGGATCCGCTCCGCCAGAGCCCGGAGCATGGCGAGCAGCCGCTCGGCGCGTTCCGGCCCGTAGACTTCCTCCGACTTCTCGCCCATGCGCCCGCCTTGCGTGAGGTATGGCACCTGTTCTCCCGCCTCCCACCCCAATCCCCATCATTATACCACCGGCCCGGCCGGGACGACGGCCCTTTGCGCCGTCCGCCGTGGTCTATTACATTGCGGCGCCGATTGATCCGCGGCCCCGCACTCCCAGTTCGAGACGAGAGGAGCACCCCTGCATGGCGAAGAAGCGTTCGGAACCCCGGCGTCTGTCCACCCCCACCGCGTTCGAGCAGGCCCGCGACGAGTTGTTCTCGCACATCCTCCGCTGCGGAGTCCTGGAAGCGAGCCCCGAGCACCAGAAGGAATGGTTCGACGACACGATGCTGTACCTCGCCGAGCGTTACGCCGAGCTGGACGAGCCGCAGCTCACCGAGCTGCGTGTCCTGGGCGAGCGCTATTGCCGGCCCGTCGTGGGACGGAACGCGACTGTGGGCGCCGGCGTCTGAGCTACCACCACGGCGGGAAGCGTCGCCACCGCCACCCCACCCCCAGCCGCACCCCGCCCCCCAACCCCAGCTCCCCGTACCATCCTCTGGCACGGCCGGGTGCGGCCTCGACGCCGAGCAGCGCCGCGACGTAGCCGGCACCGTGGCGCGACCCGGACCCAACAAACGCCAGCCCCAGCCCCGCGTAGGGGCTCACGCCGGTGCGGTCACCCGGCCGTAGCAGGAGCTGGGCGGTGCCCTCGAGCCGCATCCCCAGCACCCCCTCGTAATCGCCGCCCGCCGCGCTGAGGGCGAGGCGGCCCTGGCCGCCGGGCCGCCGCGCGACCCCCAGCGCCGGGCCCCAGAAGCCGCGATGCCCGAACACGGCCGTGGCACCCGCACTCACCTCTGTCACCACCAGCTCCTGCGCGCGCAGGGGGGAGGGGGCGGTGGCGGCGAGGGCGAGAGCGGCGGTCCCCACGAGGAGGCGGAGGGAGCTAGCGAAGCGCGAGGTCGTAGGTGACGCGGATGTCGGGCGCGAGCGACGCGACCACGGAGCAGTACTTCTCGAGCGAAAGATCGATGGCACGGCGCGCCTTCGCTTCGTCGGCGCCCCCCCCGTCCCCCGAGACGGTAAACAGGAAGTGGAGCGCGGTATAGCGCCGTGGCTCCTCGTCGCGCCGCGTGCCGCGCACGTGGACCTCGAGGGCGCGCAGCGCCACCCGCTGCTTGCGGAGGATGACCACGACGTCCGACGCCGAGCAGGTCGCGGCGGCGAGGAGCAACAGCTCGACCGGCGACGTCGCCGCGGCGCTGTCGCCGTCCACCAGAATCGCCGGTTTTCCCGGCGCGCCCCCTTCGAACAGCAGCCGGTCGCGCCCCCCCCACCGCATGGTGATTTCCCGCACGCTTCCCCCCCCTGGCACGTCAGTTCCCCCGCCGGGTCGTGAGTCCCACGTAGAACCGGTTGTGCCGGAAGGCGTCCATGGCGTGGTATTCGAGCAACCAGTTGAAGGTGGAGCGGTAATGCAGCTCGAGCCCCACGACGATGTTCGCCCAGAGATCGGGACACTGCGGATCGCCGCCGCAGCTGTCGTGGCCGGCCACGCTGAGTCCCCCGCCCGCATATGGCGTCACGACCTGCTCGTCACCCGTGAAGCGGTACAACGCCTCGAAGCTCCCGGCATAGCTGTTCCAGCCGTTGAACACGCCGATCTCGGCCGATGGCCGGAGGCGGAAGCGGTTGGTGCCCAGGTTGCCGGCGTCGAGGGTGGCGCCGAACACGAGCTGCGTCTTCCCGGCGAGGTCGATGCCGCCGCGGACGCCGAACCCGAACAACCCGAGGCGCGTGCCCCCGTCGTTCGTCCGCCGCACCGGGGGCGGATGGAACTCCTGCGCCCCGAGCGGCGCCGCCGCGGCCAGGACGAGGAGCACCGCCGCCCACTGCACGCGCTGCATGCCCGCTCCCCGTGTCATCGTTGTCCGCCCGCCCCGCCCGCCCCGCCCGCCCGGGCCGCGGCGCGGGCGTAGTCCCAGATCGCGTACAGCCCGACCGCCGCCGTCGCCCACGCGACGTGGCGCGCCAGCGGCCACGCCGTGATGCACGCCGCCAGCGTGAGCAGCTGCAGCACCGTCACCGCCTTCCCGCCCGCCCGAGCCGGCAGGGCGAGCGGCCGCCGCAGCAGCCACGACCCGGCGTACCCCAGGGCGGCGACAATGTCCCGCGTCAGCACCGCGACGATCTCGACCGGATGCAGCACGCCCGAGCGCGCGACCGTGAGGAACGCCGACGCCATGAACAACTTGTCGGCGACCGGGTCGAGCACGGCGCCCGCGCGCGAGCCGCCGAAGCGCCGCGCCAGCATCCCGTCGAAGAAATCCGACGCCGCCGCCGCGCCGACGATCGCGAGCTGCCACGCCGGCCGGTGCACGAACGGAAACGCCACCGCCAGGGGAACCCGAAGCGCCGTAAGCAGATCGGCCCACGTCACCCACGGTTTCACTTGCCCCTCCCAGACGTGCGTCGTAGCTTCGTCGCGTGGACCTCAATCTGCTCAAGCAGGCCGCGATCTTCCAAGACCTCGACGACGGCGAGCTGGCCCGCGTCGCCGAGGTGTGCCGAGAGCAGAAGTTCGCCGTGGGACAGCATGTGTTCAAGGAAGGCGAGCCCGGCAACCGGCTGTTCCTCATCCTGGACGGCGAGGTCCGCATCTCCCGCACCATTCCCGGATCGGGTGAGGAGGCCCTCGCGGTCCTGAAGCCCGGCGCCTGCTTCGGGGAGATGGCCATCTTCGACCGCTCCGAGCGCTCGACCGACGCGATCGCCAACACGGGCTGCACGCTGCTCACCATCTCGCGGTCCGACTTCGAGCTGCTGCTCGACTTCAACCGCGACATCGCCTTCAAGGTGCTCTGGTCGGTGGTGCGGCTGCTGTCGGCGCGGCTGCGCGTGACGAACGACAACCTGCGCTCGTTCCTCGCGATGTCCATGTTCTAGCCGAGCGGAGACCACGTTTCCTGCGACGGTGTTTCACAAAGAGACCGCACCGCCCTGGCCACCTTCGGCAGGGCCTTCTTACACTAAGGCACGCCTATGAGACGACACGCGTTCGCGTTGACCGTCGCTGCAGCTGCCGTCGCGGCCGGATGCTACGACGTTTCGAACCCCCACCAGGAGCTGCTGGTCGTGGCGCCGATCCTGGACTCCATGTTCGTGGGAGAGACGCGCCCGGCCCGGAGTGTGTTCTTGATCGACGCGGGCGGCAACCAGCGCGACCCCGGTCCCGTCACCTGGACGATCCGGCCGGACACGGTGGCGACGATCAATGCAGTGACCGGGGAAATCGCTGGCGTCGGGAAGGGTGCAGCGCTGGTGATAGCTCATGCCGCCGGCGACAGCAGCCCCGCTCTGGTCATCGTCTCGCGGACCCTCGACATGACGCTGCTGATGGACACCGTGTACCTGATGCCCAACGACACTTTCACCATCCCCGTCGCAATCCAGAAGAAGGACCCGCTGGCCCAGGACACCGTATGGTTCGACGAGTCGCCCAGCCCGGCGATTGACACGATCACGACGGCAACCGGCAAGGTCTGGGCGATCAGCACGGGCGGCCCCGTGAAGTACCGCGCGCACGTCACAACGGCAGGGAGCATCGACACCCTCTCCGACAGCGGGGCGGTAGTCGTGATGTCGCCGCCCGACACCATCGGCAGCGGCGGCTTCTTCACCACTATCGTCGGCACCGCTATCCGTCACAACAGCGGTTTCGCCCGCGCGATGAACTACAACAGGCCGGGCGGTCTGGCATTCCGACTGACGGACTCGCTCTACAACACGAGCTTCGACGAGAAGATGTACCTCACCCTGCCGAACCCCGTGCTCAGCCGGGGCACGTTCGATATCGACTCACTCAACCCCCAAGAGGTCACGACCTGCACGGCGGGCCCGTTCAACAACCCGCCGCGCCCTTGGGCGCTGTGGCAGAGCATCTGGCCGTCTGGCATCCAAGCGTTCTCCCACGTCACGGAAGGAAACGTGCGTGCCGGGAAGCTCGTCATCACGCAGTACGCGTCATTGCCCGGCGGTGGTGCAGCGATCAGCGGCCGCTACGAGTTCACGGCGCAGCGCAGCGATCTCTACTTCGACCCGCTCGGCGCGCTGACGATCCGCGGCACGTTCGTCGCGCCGCTGGTCCAGCGCAACGCGATCTGCTCGCAGTGACCTTCGAGCACGTATTCGCCGACCTGGGGGGCGTCCCGGCGAACCGACTCACCGACGCCCAGGGGCTCGCGGGCCTGCTGCTCGCGGCCGCCAACGCCGCCGGTCTGAACCCGGCGAGCCCACCCGTCGTGAAGACGGGCCCGCGGGGCGTGTCCGCCGCGCTGGTGTGCCACGGCGGCCACGTCGCGATGCACGGACTGCCCGAGGCGGGGCTCTGCTTCGCCGACGTGGCGGGCGTGAGCGGCGCGCTCCCGCAGCGCGGGCTCGAGGTCATCATGAAGCGACTCGGCGCCCGCGAGGTCCGGACCGACGCTCGCCGCCGCGGCCCCGTCACCCACGCCATCCATCCGGAGGGCTCATGAACCAACTCACCCCCTACGCGGCCTTCTTCATGCGCCTCGCAGTGGGCTTCGTGTTCTTCCAGCACGGTCTGGTGAAATTCCACAACGGCATCCCGGCCGTCGCCGGATTCCTCCACGGCATCGGCTTCCCGTTCGCCTCGTTCTTCGCGGTCATCCTCATCATCGTGGAGACGATCGGCGCGATCTGCGTCGCGCTCGGCATCTTCACCCGCATCTGGGCGGCGTGCATGGCGATCGAGATGCTGGTGGCGATCCTCGCGGTGCAGCTCCCCCGGGGCGGGAACTTCGAGCTCGAGGGCCTGCTCTTCGCCGGCGCGATCACGCTCGTGGCGTTGGGCGACGGGCCGCTGTCGATTGCAGTGAAGTTGAAGCACGGGAGCTGACTGGGGGCTCGGGACTCGGGGCTGGGGCCTCGGGGCGACACTCCCTAGCCCCGAGCCCCGAGTACCCGGCCCCTAGTGCAGTATCCTAAGCAGCCCCGCGTCCGCGCTGCCCCGGATGAAGCTCTCCGGATCGGTCGCGGGAATGGCGACACCGGTCTCCTTGCGTCCGCGGTGCGCCGCCGCCGCCATGTACTGCTCGAGCGAGCCGCGCGCCCACTCCGCGGCGTCGTCCTTCATCTGGCGAACGATCTCCTCCCAGGTGCCCACGTAGGTCGCTCCGTTCAGCGTGCTCACGCGGTGGATCTCGGCCAAGCCTCCGCCCGAGCGCGCCTTCATCCCCTGCAGCTCCGTGAGCAGCGTCCCGAACAGCTCCAGCTGGCGGGGATCGCGTATCTGGCCGTCCGGCCCCATCGCTTCGATCTCCGCGAGCAGCAGGTCGTCCGGCGCCGCGTCCGCCGCCAGCTCGTCCACGCGCCGGTGCCAGGGCACGAGCTCGGGGTCGTCGTCGGGCAGGCGGTACACACTCCGCTTGAGCTCGATCAGCCGCCAGATCGCGAGGCCGTCGAAATGGTCGCCCGGCCCGGTGCGCTCCAGGTGGAACAGCGCGGCTTCGTACTCGCCGCGGTCGTACAGCAGGTTGGCGAGGTAGATCCGCGCCTCGGCGTGCTCGGGATCGAGCTCGAGGGCGCGCCGCAGCCAGTAGAGGGCGCCGCCCTCGTCGGCGAGGCGGTGTGCCGCGTAGCCGACGCAGGCGGCCGCTTCGGCCGAGTCGGGATGCCCCGTGATCGCCACCTCGAAGAACCGCCGGGCCTGGTCGAGCACGCCCTCGCGGAACAAGGCGCGCCCGACCTGGAGCATCAGGTCGTGGTCGTCGCGGAAGCCGAGCCCGAGGATGCGCTCGAAGCACGCCACGGCGCCGGCCCGGTCGCCGAACTTCAGGAGGACTTCACCCAGTCCCGCCAGCGCGTCCTCGTGCTCCGGGTCGAGGCCCACGGCCTCCTCGAACGCCCGGCGCCCCCACAGGTACTCCTCGCGGGCGAGGCGCGCGTACCCCATCCCCACGTGCAACTCGACCGCGTGCGGGTAAAGGCCGAGGCCCTCCCGCAGGGTCTCGACCGCTTCGTCGTATTGTCCTTCGTTGTAGAGCTGATGCGCGCGTTCGTCGTAGTCGTCGGAGCTGAGGAACGGTTCCGACATCGAACGGGCCTCCCGGGAAGGTTGTGCTATGATAAGAAACCGCAGGCGGTTTCACAAGCGACGGCGGCGGGCTATCTTGAGCCCCGATGCCCGCCGCTCTCGCGGAGATCCCCGAAGGCTCCGTCACGTCGCCGCGCGGCTTCGCCGCCGCGGCCGCGCACGCCGGCTTGAAGGCCGACGGCGCGCCGGACGTCGCGCTGCTCGTGAGCGCCACGAGCTGCGCCACGGCCGGCGTGTTCACCAAGAACGTGCTCCGCGCCGCGCCCGTGGTCTACGACGCGGATCTGCTCTCCGAGCGCCCCGGCCGGATGCGCGCCGTGGCGATGAACGCCCGGGTCGCCAACGCCTGCACCGGCGCCGAGGGGCTCGCGGCGGCGCGCGCCATGGCCCAGGCGGCCGAGCAGGCGGCGAGCCTCCCGCCCCGTACCGCGCTCGTCCTCTCTACCGGCGTGATCGGGCTGCCGCTCCCGGGGCCCCAGATCGCGGACGGGCTGCGCGCCGCGGCCGGCCGGCTCTCCCCCGAAGGCGGCGTCGACGCCGCCCGCGCCATCATGACGACGGACACCCGGCCCAAGCACTGCGCCGTGCGGTTCGAGACGCCCGCCGGAATGGTCACGGTGGGCGGCATCGCCAAGGGCGCCGGCATGATCCACCCCGACATGGCGACACTGCTGGCCGTGCTCACCACCGACGCCGCCGGGGAGCCGGCCTCCCTGCAACCGCTGTTCCGGCGCGTGGTGGACCGCACCTTCAACGCCATCTCGGTCGACGGTGACACCAGCACGAACGATACGGCGCTGCTCCTCGCGAACGGCGCCTCGGGGATCGACCCCGCGCGCGACGGAGCGCTGGCGAAGCTGTTCGAGGACGCGGTGCTGGCCGTCGCGCGCACCCTCGCCTTGGCCATCGTCGCGGACGGTGAGGGTGCCTCCAAGCTGGTCGAGATCCACGTGATGGGGGCGGTGAGCGAGGTGTCCGCCCGCGAGGTGGGGCGCGCGATCGCCCGCTCCACGCTCGTCAAAACCGCGATTTACGGCGCCGACCCCAACTGGGGGCGCATCCTCGCGGCCGCGGGCGCAGCGGGCGTGGCGCTCGCGGTGGACCGCCTCACACTCGAGGCCGCCGCCGACGGCGAGTGGCTCACGCTCGCCGTGGGGGGCGCCACCGCCCACCCCGACCCGGCGCGCGCCCGCGCCATTTTCCAGCAGAAAACCATTCGCCTCCGCATCGACCTTGGACTCGGCCGTGCGGAGGCGGTGGTGTGGACCTGCGACCTGACGCCGGACTACATCCGGATCAACGCCGACTACACCTCGTAGCCGCTTACGGCTTCGCCTTGGCTGTGTCCTTGGCCGCCGGCTTGGCCGCCGGCTTCTTCGCGCTGTGCTTCTTGGTCGTCTTCTTGGCCGGCTTGGCCTTCGAGGTGTCGGCCGCCGGCGCCTGACCCTGCATCGGGGACGGCTGCTGCGCGACCAGGACCGCGGGTGCGGCGAGGAGCGTCAGCGCGAGGAGCGTGCGACGAATCATGTCTTCAATACCTCCGGAGGGATGGTGCGGACCACCGTGGTCCGCTTCACGGTCTAGACCCCATCCCTCCACGCAACGTCACACGCGCCCGGCGGGCGCGGTCGGCGCCGCGACCAGGTTGCATCCTGTAACTGCCGGGACGGGTGCGACGTCAGGGCTGCTGCGACACGCTCGGACGACGCGCTCCCACCACGGCCGCGCGCGGCGGCTTGGGCGCCGGCGGGACGTTCGGCAGCTGCTGCCGCACCAGCGCGAGGGCCTCGGCGCGCGTCCGGCCGCGCTGCTGCTCGTGCAGCGCCGCGGTGGACACGTCGAGCAGCCGCTCCCCGTGGAGTCCGTGGTGGATCGCGTCGACGATCAGGTCCGCGCTCGAGTCGGCATCGAAGCGATGCGCCACGAGGTCGGCCACCGCGTGCACCGCCGCAGCCCGGGGCGGGCGCGGCAGGGCGGCGACGATCCGCTCGACGACCCCCGCGGGCAGGCCGCGCCGCATCGCCCACAGCACCGTCGTGACCTCGGTCGGCGTCACCGGGGGCTCGTCCCCGGCCCGGACCAGGAGGTCGCGGGCGTCACGCAGCTGGCCCAGGCCCGCCTGCACCGCGGCGACGATGCGCGGCGCCGCCACGTGCTTGGCGCCGCCCTCGAGCGCCTTCTGCACCAGCGGCTCCGTGGGCAGGCTCTCGCGCGCGGCCGCCTGTACCAGGGAATCGACGCTCGGGATCGCCTCCGCCGGCACGCGGCCTTCGAGCCGGCCGCGCGCCGACTGGGCCGCGAGGGGGAGGGGCGCGGCCACCAACGCGAGGAGCAGCGCGAGCCTCAGCGCCATGCCGGCCGCACGATCACGATCGAATTCTCCCGGCCGAAGTCGTCCGCGACCAGCCGCTCCGCCAGGTGGTCCGGGACCCACCGCTCGCCGTCGACGACGAACATGTACTCGTAGGTCCCGGCGGGCAGCACCACCGTGCCGCGCCACACGCCGTCATGGTCGCGATCCTGGAGGGTGATCGTGCCGGTGCGCCAATCGTTGAAGGATCCGACGACGTGCACCGACTGAGCGCCGGGGAACTGTCCCACGAACTGCGCGACGCCCTCATGCTCGCCCAGCACCGGACCCCCGCCCTCGTCTCCGACCGGGAACAGCGCGAGCAGGAGCGCGACCGTGGCGAGGGCGAGGCTCCACGCCGGGCGGATCCGGACAGTGACCGTGCGCGGCCTCCCGAGCCAGCGCACGAGCCGCCGCACGCGTGACGGGGAGGGGGCGGGCCGGCGGACCGCCGCCATGACCCGGGACTCGAGACTCGCGGCCGGCACGGCCGCGGCGAGCAGCTCCGCGGCGGCTTCGAGTCGCTCCACCACATGCCGCGCGTCGGGCGGCAGGGCCTCGCGGGCGAGGTCGCCGTCGAGCGCCTGATGGATCCTCGGATCGATCGGATTCATGCGTAGTCCTCCAATGCCTTCAGCAACGCCTCCCGGGCGCGATGCACGCGCATCTTCAGCGTCGGAATGCGCTCGCCCGTCACCGCGGCCATCTCCTCGTAGCTCAACCCCTCCACGTGCTTCAGCACGAACGCCTCGCGCTTCTCGGACGACAGCTGCCCGAGGGCCCGCTCCAGGAGCGCGAGCTGCTCCGCGCGCTCCAGCGCGACCTCGTTGTCCGCCGGATCCGCCACGGCAGGCGCGTCGTCGAGCGCGACGTCGGCGAACGGCCGGCGGGACAGGTGGCTCTTGCACCGATTCGCGAGGATCCGGTAGAGCCACATGCGCAGCCGGGACGGGTCGCGACAGCTCGCGAGGTGCCGGTACGCCCGCACGAAGCTCTCCGCCACGGCGTCGGCGGCGGCGTCGCGACTGCCGAGCATCCGCGTAGCGAACCGCACGAGGCCCGCCTCGTAGCGGCGAATCACGACGCCGAAGGCCTCGGGATCGCCGCCGAGTACGCGGGCCACCACCTCGGCGTCGGGGGGAGCCCCCGTCACATCCATATGACCTGCATGGAGATCAGGGCGTCACGCGGCACGCGCAAGGCCGGCGGGACTGTTTCGGGGGGGAACCGGGGGGGTCAGCGCGGCGCCAGGGCGTCCTGCGCGACGGCGAGGTACGTGGACGCGCGCATCTCCTCCCCCGCCACCGCGCCGGCGAACGCCTCGAGCGTCGCCTCGGCGAGCCGCCGATACCGCGCGTCCCCCGTGGCATCGGCGAGCCGCAACAGCACGCGCGCCGCCCACGCGTTCGCGCCCGGGAGCAGGTCGTCGAGCACCGGCTTCGCGCGCTCGGCGAGCGCCGGCGCGCTGGCGTCGGTCGCGGCGCCGTCGAAGTAGCCACCCGCTCCGGAATCCGCGAACTCCTGCTCCACCACCGCCGCGAGGTCCCGCGCGACCGCGAGGTAGCGCTCGTCGCCGCTGCCTCCGTACGCGGCGAGGCAGGCGCCGGCCACCTGCACCTGATCCTGCAACAGGGCGCGCACCGGGCCGCCGGCCCCTCCCCGGGCCACGTGCCGCACACCGCGGCCCCGCGCGTAGGCACGCTTGAGCAGCGTGTCGAGCGCCGCCCGGGCGCGCGCCGCGGCCGTGGACTCGCCCACCGCGGGTGCCGCGTCCAGGATCGCGCCCAGGACGTACGCCTCCCGGTCGGCGAACACGGTTCGATCGCCGATGCCGGCGATGCCGCTCGCGAGCCGCCGCACGAGGTCCCGCGCCTCGTCCCGGTAGCGCGGGTCGCCGCTCACCGCCCACGCCGCCGCGAGGTCGCGCAGCAGGGCGGCGCGCACCAGCCCCGGGGGGTCGTCGCGCGCGCTCTCCGCCAGCGCGGCTTCGGCCGAATCGACCATGTAGTCGAGCACCGCCCGCGCCGGACCGAGGTAGCTCGAGTCGCCGGTGCGGGCGTAGGTCGCGAGCAGCAGGCCGGCGGCCTGGGCCTGGAGGAAGCCGCCGAGCCCGCCGCCGGTGCGGACCGCGGCCTGGAGCCCCGCGCGCACCGCGTCGATCTCGCGCTGGATCGCCCCCGGCTTCAAGACACCGTGCGGAAGCCCCGCCCGGCCCAGCGAGAGCTGCCGCACCAGGGCGCCGCGCTGCACGATGGAGGCGCGCTGCTCACGGTAGCTCTTCGCCACCTCCGGGAGGAGCTGCTTCAGACCGCGTCCCGTCAGCGGATCGTCGAGGGGGAAGTACGTGCCGCCGAAGAACGCGGCGCCGTCCGGGGTGAGAAACACCGTGATCGGATAGCCTCGCAGGCCGGCGAGGAGCCGCACGGCGGTTTCGTAGCGGCCCGCTACGTCGGGCCGCTCGTCGCGGTCGAGGCGGATGGGGACGAACAGGGAATCGATCAGCGCGCCGAGCGTGGGGTCGCCGTACACCTCGCGATCCATCACGGCGCACGAGCGACAGTCGTCCGCCCCCACGTAAAGAAGGATGGGACGATCGAGCCGGGCCGCGAGCGCGAACGCTTCGCGCCCCCAGGGCTGCCAGCTCACGGGCTGCCGCGCGGCGCGCGCCAGGTATGCCGTCGCGGACTGCGCCATCCGGTTGGTGAGCGGCCCGTGCTCGGAGACGCAAGCGAGCCCGAGGAGAGAGAACGGGAGCGACAGGGAAGCCGGCGTACGCATCTACGTGGCTTCAAGATACCCTCCCCTTCCCTCCCCCGTTCCTCCGGATGCACCGCCCGCCGAGGCGCCCCGGCCGCTATAATTCGAGCATGGCCGACCTCGTCACCATCACCCCGAAGTCGAACGGCCCACTCATCGTCCAGGGTCCGGTCCGGATCGTGACGCCCGAGGGCCGGGAGCTGCCGGTGCCCCCGAGGAAGGATGGGCGACCGGCGGAAGTCGTTGTCCTGTGCCGCTGTGGAGGGTCCGCTACGAAACCGTTTTGTGACGGAACTCACAAGCGGATCGGCTTCTCGGACACGCCGCCAGGGAGCCCCGCTCCCACGGCGTAAGCAGGGGGTATTATGTTGTGACCGTTCTTGGCGGGGTGGAGGCGGGGGCGGGGGCCCCCTGCCCCCTGCCCCCCGCCCCCCTGCCCCCGAACGGAGGAACGCAATGGCAAAGGGTGGAAAAAGCCCGATGGCCGCGGATGAAGGGTACTGCGTGAAGTGCAAGGCGAAGCGCAAAATCTCGAACGCCCAGCAGGTGAAGATGGCGAACGGCCGTCCCGCCCTGAAAGGCGTGTGCCCGGTGTGCGGGACGGGGATGTTCAAGATCCTCCCGCCCAAGTAAGCCGAACACGGCAGCCGACAGCCCGAGCCCCCGGTCGCCCGGACCGGGGGCTCTCCTTTTTCCTCTTTCCTCCCTCAGAGTCCGACGCGTGGCGTGCCGTTCCCCTGGTAGGCGTACCGGAAGGTGATGCAGGCGGTGCCGGCGCCCTTGCAGTAGTAGGCGACGAGCTCGAGCTTCGCGTACTTCCCGGCGGGGGTGCGCACGCCGTAAACGTGACGCTTCGACGTGAGCAGGTGGCTCAGCATGCTGTAGTCGTACCACTTCCCGACGGCGGGATTGGTCGTGTCCGGTCCGGTGGCGTTGGGGAGGTAGCCCGCGACCGGGAGCTCGCGCACCGAATCGAACGGCACCGCGCCCAAGTCGATCACGCCGCCTCCCGGCGCGACGATCAGGTGAAACCGGCGGAACGCGATGTCCCACGGCCCCGAGTCCACCGCGGCGTTGCGGGCGAAGGCGAAGTGGCGCCAGCGGTCGGTGGCGGAGGCGTCGAGGGTGTACGTCGCGGGTCCGACGAGCGAGTCCCCCACCTCCACGGGATGCGGCTCCGTGGGCGCGTAGGGCGGGAGCTCCGGCTTGGTGAGGGAGCCGATGAGCAGCGCGGCCACGAGGAGCGCGAACACGCCGCCCATCACCAGCACGAGGATGGGCGGGCGGGCGCCCCCGCGGCTCACGATTCTGCCATGAACGGGTAGGTGAAGCTCCGGGGCGGGACGAAGGTCTCCTTCACGGCGCGCGGACTCACCCAGCGGATCAGGTTGAGGAGACTGCCCGCCTTGTCGTTGGTGCCGCTGGCGCGGGCGCCCCCGAAGGGCTGCTGGCCCACGACGGCGCCGGTCGGCTTGTCGTTCACGTAGAAGTTGCCCGCGGCGTAGCGCAGCGCGTCCTTCGCCTCTTCCACGGCGTGCCGGTCCTGCGCGAAGATCGCCCCCGTGAGCGCGTACGGCGACGTGTCGTCCACGAGCCGCAGGGTCTCGGCCCAGCGGGCCTCGGGGTACACGTGGAGCGAGAGGACCGGGCCGAAGATCTCCTCGCACATCGTGCGGTACGCGGGATCCTCCGTCTGGATGAGGGTCGGCTCGATGAAGTAGCCGTCCGCGTCGTTCGCCCCGCCGCCGAACAGGACCTTCACGCCCGGCGCCCGCCGCGCCGCCTCGATGTACCCCGCGATCTTGTCGAACGCCTTCCGGTCGATCACCGCGCCCATGAAGTTCCGGAAGTCCGCGGGATCGCCCACTTTCACGTCGGCGAGCATCTCCAGCACCCGCTCGCGCACGCGGGGCCACAGGCTGTCGGGCACGTAGGCGCGGGAGGCGGCGCTGCATTTCTGCCCCTGGTACTCGTACGCGCCGCGCACGATCCCGGTCGCGAGCGCGTCGACGTCGGCGCTCGCGTGCGCGAGGATGAAGTCCTTGCCGCCGGTCTCGCCGACCAGACGGGGATAGCCCGCATAGCCCGTCAGATTCTCCCCGACGCGCTTCCAGAGCGACTGGAACACCTCGGTCGAGCCGGTGAAGTGGATTCCCGCCAGCGCCCGGTCGGCGAGCATCGTGTCGGACACCTGCGTGGCCGGGCCGGGGACGAAGTTGATCACGCCCGGGGGCAGCCCCGCTTCTTCGAGCAGCTTCATGAGGAAGTAGTTCGACAGCACCGACGCGGACGCGGGCTTCCAGACCACCGTGTTCCCCATGATCGCGGGCGACGTGGGCAGGTTGCCGCCGATCGAGGTGAAGTTGAAGGGCGTGATCGCGTACACGAAGCCCTCGAGGGGGCGGTACTCCATGGAGTTCCACACGCCGGGGGTGGAGAGGGGCTGCTCGGCGTAGAGGCGCTCGGCGTAGTGCACGTTGAAGCGGAAGAAATCGATCAACTCGCACGCCGCGTCGATCTCGGCCTGGTGCGCCGTTTTCGATTGCCCGAGCATCGTGGCGGCGTTGACGACCGGGCGGTAGCGGGTCGCGAGCAGGTCCGCCGCCTTGAGGAACACCGCGGCGCGGCCCTCCAAGCTCCACGCCGACCACTCGCGCCACGCCGCGCGCGCCGCCGCGATCGCCGCCTGCACGTCCCCCGGCCCGGCCTGATGCACTTTGGCGAGCACATGCCGGTGACAATGCGGCATCACCGCGTCCACGGTCCTGCCGGTGCGCACTTCCTTGCCGCCGATGACGAGCGGGACCTCGATCTGGCGGGCGGAGAGGTCCTTGAGGGCCTTCTTGAGCTCGCCGCGCTCGGGGGTCGCGGGGGCATAGCTCAGCACCGGCTCGTTGACCGGCGCGGGGATCTTGGGGATGGAGTTCATATGCCGCAATTTAATCCGTTGTCCGTCATCCGTCGTCCGGACCTCCCAACGAACCACGGATGACGGACTACGCTACCGCGTTCCTCTCACCAGCAAGCTGTCCGAGATCTTCACCGCCTGCACCGGCGTCGGCGCCGACGGCTGGCCACGCGGCAGCATCTCGGGCAGGTTCGCGAGCTCGTATGCCGAGACCGCCATGACCGCGGACGCCTGCATCAGGTCCGCGGCGAGCGCCATGTCGTACGTGTCCGACTGCGAATGGTGTGTGTGGTTGTAGCCGCGCTCGAGCTGGTTGAAGTTGAACCCGGGGACGCCGTACGGCAGGAACGAAAGGTGATCCGTCCCGCCTTTGTTGCGGTTCACGACGGAGTCCGCCCCCAGACGCGCCACCGGCGCCAACACGGCGCGCCACAGCCCCTCGAGGTCGGTGCGGCCCTGGAGCGCCTGTCCCGTGATCGCCCCCGTCCCGTTGTCGAGCACGAGCACGGCCTGGATCGAGTCGGCCTCCCCGGCGTGCGCCTCCGCGTACTTGCGCGAGCCGATCAGCCCCTGCTCCTCTCCCGTGAACAGGATGAACCGGATCGTGCGCCTGGGCTTGAGCCCCGAGCGCACGATGATGTGGGCCGCCTCGAGCGTGCACATCGCGCCGGTCCCGTTGTCCGTGCTCCCGGTGCCCAGGTCCCAGGAGTCGAGATGCGCCCCGACGATCACCACCTGCCCGGGGTGTTCCGCGCCGCGGATCTCGGCCACGGTGTTCCACTGGAGGACCGAGTCGGTGGTCAGCGCGTTCTGGATGCTCGCCTCGAGGTGGGGCTGGATCCCCTCGGCCAGGAGCCGGTCGAACATGGCGTAATCCTGGTGCGCCACGACGATCTGGGGCAACGGCAGGACGCGGTTGGGCGAGCCGCTCATGTTGAGCAGCGCGTGTTCCTTGCCGGCGTCGAGCACGATGCCCAGCGCGCCCGCCCGCCGCAGCAGGAAGGGCACGTCGTTGCCGAACTGCTGCATCCGGGCGCGGGTGACCGAATCCGCGTCCCGGAACGGGCCGAACGCGGTGCGGAAGAAGTCGCGCTGGCGCTGCGAGTCCGCGGCGGTCATCGGCGGCCCGTCGTTGTTCCACACGAAGGCGGGCGGGCGGAGCATCACCCACGCGCCGCGCACCTTGCGGCGGTACAGGGCGAAGCTGTCGGGCGTGGTCGCGTCGATCCGCACGACCGCGCCGCGCACGGCTCGGCCGCCGGTGCCCGGCGCCCAGGCCCAGCTCGCCGCACTCACCGCGTGGGTGCGGGGCGCGGTCATCCGGGCCCACATCGGCCCGCGCGTCCAGGTCCCGCCGAACGTCCACGGCTCGAGGCGCGCCTCCAGGCCGTACTCCTTGAAGCGCTGCATCGTCCAGTCGTTCGCCGCCCGGGCGGCCGGAGAGCCGGTGAGCCGCGGCCCGATGACGTCGGTCAGGTGCTGGAGGTTCTGCATCACCTCCGAGTGGTTCAGGGCCTGGTCGATGAGCGCGCCCGCACCCGCCGTGTCGACGAGCAGGCCCTGGCCGGGCGCCGGACGAGTGATGAGCGTCGCCAGCACGGCGGCGGCTGCGAATGCGCGAATCCGCTTCACGGGGAGTCCCTCACCAGAGAAGATTGTTGCCTTTCGCTACGCACGACGCGGGCGAATCGTTAGGAGGCGCGTTCGGCCTCGGCTTGCAGGTCCAGGGACCGCTGCGGCGGGAGCGGGAAGCTCACCGCCATGGTCGTCCCCCCTCCGACCGTCGAGTCGACCGCGATGCTGCCGCCGAACATGTTGCGCACCACGCTCTGCACCACGACGAGCCCCATCCCGCTCCCCTCACCGAATTCCTTGGTCGTGAACCCCGGCTCGAAGATCCGCTCCAGGTCCTGCGGGCGGATGCCCGAGCCTTCGTCGTGCACGGTGAGACGCACCGAGTTCCCCTGCTGCACCAGGGTGACCCGGATCGGGGTGGGCCGGGCGGCGCTGGCGTCGGCCGCGTTCCGGATCAGGTTCACGAGCAGGTCGTACAGCGCGTTGGGATCGCCCCTCAGGTAGACCGTCTCGAGCGCGGAGTCGAACTCCAGGGGGATCCGCTTTTCTTTCAAGACCCGGCTCTCGAGCGTGCAGCAGGAGCGCACCACCCGCACGGCGTCGAACCGCTCGGAACGCGCGAGGGCGCCGCGAGCCCGATCTTTGATGGCCCGCAGGAAGGTGACCGACCGGTCGATGTCCTCGATCACCTGGCCGAGCTCGTCCAGCAGTTCCAACCGCCGCGCCGCGGCGACCTCGGTCCACCGCCCCACCGCCTCCATCGCCAGCTGCAGCCCGGCGCGGGCCGCGGTGAGCGGGTTCGCCAGCTCGTGGGCGATGATCCCCGGCAGGGTCGTGATGTCCTGGAGCGGATCGGCTCGTCGAGTCGGCGCCGGCCCCCCGTCGGGCGCCTCGCGCCGGTCGAGCAGGCCGAGGCACAGCCCGGCGAGCTCGAGGGTGAGGCGCTCGCGGCTGCGGCGCTCCCTGCCGTCCGGCGGCGGCGCGGGCGGGCGCAGCCGCACCGGCGCGATCACCCAGGCGTCATCGGCCACGCCCTGGTAGCCGACCCAGCGGCTGCCTTGCACGATGGGGATGTTCCAGCGTCGCAAGGTCCCGTCCACGTTCAGCTTGGTAGCGTGGTGCGTCGGCGCGGGGTCGCTCGACGCCTGCGGCTCGAGCTCGGCGCGCGCCGAGACCTCCCACACCGTCACGGGGCGCCCGCCAAGCGCGACGCTCGCCTGCCGCAGAATCTCCCGCCTGCCGTCGACGTACGTCTCCGGTCGGGCCACCGAGGCTCCTGCGGACGCACCCGCCCGCTGCGGCGGCAGGCCGTGCAGCGGCCGCCGAGCGCGACGGTGCATCCGTTGACTGTGGGGGGCGCGTACAACATATGCGGCATCCCCTCCGGCCCGTCAAGCAACGGTCCGGCGCCGAGGGTGTATTCCCTGTCGGTCGCTTGGTCCGTCCCCGATCTGGAGGTGCGGTATGCCCCTAGCCTGTCGGTCTCGCCTCTTCATCCTCGCAGCGGCGTCACTCGGTCTCGCCTGTGGGGGCGGGGGGGGCGGGGGGGGCGGCACGTCACCCCCACCCACGCGCACGATCGACAAGGCCCCCACGGCCTCGGGCGACGGGCAGACGGACACGGTGCTCGCAACGTTGCCGAATCCCTACCGCGTGCTGCTCCATGACGAGACCGGCGCGCCCGTGGAGGGGGTGAGCGTGAACTGGACGGTGACCGCGGGTGGGGGCGCGGTGTCGGCTCCGACCAGCACGAGCAACGCGAGCGGCATCGCGGTCGTCAACCACACCCTCGGTGCAGCTGCGGGGGCGCAATCGGTGCGCGCCACGGCGACCGGGTCGATGGGCTCGCCCGTGACGTTCACCTCCACGGCGCTCGCCGGCGTCGCGACCGAGATCGCGAAGAGCGGCGGCGACGGCCAGACGGGGGTGGTCAACACGGCGCTGGCGACGCCGCACAGCGTCATCGTGCACGACGGGCACGGCAACGTGGTGTCCGGCGTGGCGGTCTCCTGGGTGGCCGGGGACGGCGGCGGCTCCGTGAGCCTTACGGCGACCAACACGGGGACGAACGGCGTGGCGAGCACCACGCGCACGCTCGGGCCGGCGGTCGGCACGCAGACGGACACCGCCACCGCGACCGGGCTCGCGGGCTCGCCGCTGGTGTTCACGGCGACCGCGCGGCAGCCGGTGACCGTGGGCGTCACCGTGGGCAACAACTTCTTCAGCCCGGCGGCGGTGACCGTCGGCGTCGGTGACACGGTGACGTGGACCTGGGCAGGAGGCGTGACGCACAACGTCACGTTTCAAGACTTGGCCCCAGGGTCGGGCAACAACAGCACCGCTGGCCACACTTTCGGCCGCGCGTTCACGGCGGCGGCCCTGTATCGGTACCGCTGCACGAACCACTCGTCCAACTTCACATCGGGGATGTTCGGGACCGTGACGGTCCAGTAGGCGGGGACGCGGGGAGGCTAAGGTCTAATCCTATCTTGACACGCTTTTTCGCGCGGTTCAGCATAGCCCCCTGCTGAACCGCGCGGCTTCGTTTTCGGCCTCCTCCGGGGGAAGCGCAATGCCGTCATTCCTGCGCACGCTCGGCGTGCTCCTCTCGTTTGTCGGCCGTACCGTGCTCCAGGGTCAAGACACGGGCGTCCTACGGGGTCGCGTCACGGACGCGGCGAGCGGCCAGCCGGTCGCCGACGCGCGGTTGACGGTCGAGCGCACGACCCTCGGCACGGTCACGCTGCCAGCCGGACAGTACCTTTTCCCCGCCGTGCCTGCGGGTCACCACGTCCTCGTGGCGCGCCGCGTGGGCTACGCGATGGCGCGCCAGGAGGTCGACGTGGCCGCCGGCGATACCATCACGGTCGACGTGGCGCTCCGGGCCGCCGCGGTGGCGCTCGACGCGATCGTCGTCACCGGCACCGGCGCCCCGGCCGAGCGGAGGGTGCTCGGCAACACGATCGAGAGCGTCGCCGGCGAGGCGGTGAATGCAGCCCCCGGTGCGGGCGCCGTGGACCAGGCGCTGCAGGGAAAGGTGACCGGAGCGCTGATCTCCCAGAACACGGGCGTCCCGGGCGGTGGGATCAGCGTGCGGTTGCGCGGCACGAGCACCATTCTCGGCAACGCCGACCCGCTGTGGGTGGTGGACGGGGTGATCGTGGACAACAGCTCCGACGCGCTCGTCTCGCTCGGCGCCAACGCGGGCCGCGGCAACGCGGCGCTCTCGAACCGCCTCTCCGACATCGCCCCGGAAGACATCGACCGGATCGAGGTGCTGAAGGGTGCCGCCGCTGCTGCGCTCTATGGGTCGCGGGCTAACAGCGGCGTCATCCAGATCTTCACCAAGCGCGGGCGCACCGGTCCCACGCGCATTCAGGCGGGCACTGATTTCGAGCTCGGCGAGACACCGAAGCGCTTCGCCTTCAACATGGCGCCAACGGCGGGCTACAACGACGTGCTCATCAACGCTGCCACAGCCTTAGGCCAGCCTGTCCAGCGCTATGACCTCCAAGACTCGGTCTGGCGGACCGCGGTGACGAGCACGAGTCACATTGCGCTGTCCGGGGGCGGTGGTGGGACCAGCTACTATTTGTCCGGCAACTACGCTACCGCAGAGGGGATCGTGCGCTCGACCGACCGACGCCGCACGGCGCTCTCCGCGCGTCTCACCCAGCAAGTGCGACCCAGCCTCGAGCTGGCGGTCGACGGCCGCTTCATTCAGAGCCACAGCAACTACCTTCCCGAAGGCGAGCAAACCCAAGGTGCATTGACGAGCCTCGTTTTCACGACGACGAGCTTCGACCCCTTCTTCAGCCCGACGCTGGGCCACTACCCCTACAACCCCATCCTCGGAGCGAATCCGCTCTATGTGCTCCACAATGTCAAAGCGCCCGAGGATGTCACGCGCTTCATTGGCAGCGCGCAGGCGACGTTTTCCCCGACCCAGGCGGTGACGGTCCGCTATTTCATCGGACTCGACGATTATCGGCAGGAGGATACCTATCTTCTCCCGCCGGCGTCGACGAGCCTGACCTTCACGGGCCAGATCCAGAACCCGGTCAAGCATTCGCGGGAGGTCAACAACGATCTCACGGTGACGCACACAGCGGGTCTCTCATCCGTATGGGGACTCACCACCACGCTGGGGTACCGCTACACGGACCAGCGGTCCGACGTCGTGCGCGCGGCGGCCACCGACCTGCCCCCGGGGCTGGGCGTGGTGGGCGGGGCCACGCCGTCCGCGTCGCAGACCCTATCCGAGCTACGCACCGTCGGCGGCTTCCTCGAGGAGCGAGTCAGCTTGCGGGACCGGCTGTTCGTGAATGGCGGCCTGAACCTCGAGGCGGCATCGGCCTTCGGCCCCGACGAGCGCTGGCAACTCTACCCGCGGATCAGCGGCTCGTGGCTCGTGTCGGACGAGCCGTTCTTTAAGGACGGTGCCATCGGCCGGCGCATCAGCTCGCTGCGGCTCCGCATCGCTTACGGGGAGACCGGCGGCCAACCACCGAGCCTCTACGGGCAATTCAACAACTACCTCAACGTCGCCTTCGCCGGACGGGCGGGCCTGATCGGGAGCACCAGCCGCGGGAATCCGAACCTCCGGCCAGAGCGGCAGCGCGAGATCGAGGGCGGCGTGGACGCCGGGCTGTTTCAGGACCAGGCGCAGCTCGAGCTCACGTACTATCACCAACGCACGTCGGACCTCGTGCTCAATGTGCCGCTGGCGCCTTCGAGCGGGCAGTTGGCGCAGCTGCAGAACGTTGGCGTGCTGCGCAACCGCGGGTGGGAGGCGGCACTCACCACCGTGAACGTGAGCCGGCCCTCGTTTGACTGGCGCACGCGACTGTCGCTCGGCCACAACTCGAACCGCGTCGAGAAACTCGTGACGAGCGCGGACACGCTCCTGTTCGACTACCTCAATGCGGTGATCGAGGGGCAGCCCATAGGCGTGTTCTGGGGCGGCTACTACGTGCGCAACCCGGACGGCAGCATCATGTACGCGCCCACGGTGGTCACAACGCTCGGGAAGACGGAGACGCTCCTGCTGCCCCTACGGGCTGTCGACACGCTCCCGAACGGCACGACCATAGGCCGGAACAAGGTGATGGGGAGTCCTGATCCGAAGCTCGTCGCCTCCCTGAGCAACACCTTCGATTTCGGGCGGCGGGTGCAGCTCAGCATCCTGCTGGACGGTCGCTTCGGCAACAAGGTGGCGAACTTCACGCGACGGATCACGGAGCTCTTCGGGGTGGACAAGGTGGTCGAGCGCGAGATCGCCGGGGACACGGTGTTCAGGACCTTCAGCCGCAATCCGCTGGGACGCAGCCTGATTTACGAGGAGTACATCGAGGACGGCAGTTTCGTAAAGCTCCGGGAGATCGCGCTCAACATCCACTTCGATCAGCCGTTCGTGAAGCGTTTCGGAGCCGCGGCGATGGACGTGCGGATCGCGGCCCGGAACCTCCACACGTGGACGAGCTACCGCGGCCTCGACCCCGAGGTGAACCTGTTCTCAGCGAGCACCGTATCGCGCGGGGTGGACTTCGCGAACACGCCGATCCCTCGCAGCGTCACGGTCGGCGTCAACTTCACCTTCTGAGGAGGCCGAGATGAAGCGGTGCGTCGCCATTCTCCTCGCCGTCGCGGCCTGTGACTTGAACCTCGCCAACCCGAACGCGCCTCCGGAAGACGTCGTCTTGAATACGGTCGACGGCATCGTGGCGCTCGCAGTCGGCATGCAGGGCCAGTACGCCGCGAGCGTCGGAGATTTCGTCGTGCCCCCGGCTCTCGTGACCGACGAGTGGGGGACGACCACCAGGTCACTGATTTCGTACCAGTCGCTGCTCACGGGACAGGGTTTCGACAACTCCTTCGCGGTGGTGCTTGCCCCGTGGGCCGACGCGTATCGCACGATCAAATCGGCGAACGACCTTCTGGTCCATGCACCGCAGGTCGGTCTTGGGTCAGGTCTCCAGGCAGGCATTCTCGCCCTGGCCAAGCTGTACAAGGCGATGGCCCTGGGAATGATCATCCTCCAGTACGAGCAGGCGCCGATTACGGTGGGGCCCACTGGCGGCGTGCCGCAGCCTCGGTCGGCGGTGCTCGACACCATCCTCGATCTGCTCGAGTCCGCCCGCACCGACTTCACGACGGCCGTGGGTCTCACAGAGTTCAATGCTCGGGTGCTTGGATCCGGGTTCAACGTCGTCAACACGATCGACGCAATGCGCGCGCGGTATTACCTCCTCGCGGGCCAATATCAGCAGGCCATCGACGCCGCCGACTCCGTGAGAGCGAACGTGCTCTCGGTCTTCGCGTACACCGCGCCGGCGCGCAATCCCATCTACGACCTGTGGAGCTCTGCGGCGACCGGCTACGTGGCGGCGCTGAAGAGCTTTAGGACCTCAGCCGAGCCCGGCGACCGACGCGTTGGGTACTGGGTGGACACGCTCGCGACGTCTTTCAAGGGGAACCCCGACTCCTTGCTGCTGCCGCTCAAGAAGTTCAGCACCCCGACCGAGGCGTACCCGGTCTACCTACCCGACGAGATGAAGCTGATAAAGGCTGAGGCGTTCACGCAGCTCGGCGTACTCGATTCAGCCGCCTTCTACGTGAACGCGGTCAGGACCCAGACGAGCTCGCCTGTCGACGAGCCGGTGGCGGCGTTGCCCGCGCTCGATCCGGCTACGCAGCTCGACACGCCCGACAAGCTGGTCGCGCAGATCGCGTACGAGCGCCGCTACGAGCTGTTCGAGCAGGGATTGCGGTGGGAGGACACACGGCGGCTTGGCGCGGGGGTCACCACGACGCCGACCGTTCCCTGGCTGCCCATTCCGCGGCAGGAATGTCTGGCAGACCCCTCGCCGGGGTGCTGAAGACGCGTGGCTAATCGCGGCCCTTCTCGGCCCGGAGCACCTCCCAGATCCGCTCGTCCTCTGGGCCGAGCACCCAGGCCGAGAAGCCGCGCAGCTTCTTCTCCCGTGCGAGCGCGAGCTTCGCGCGGAAACTGCGCTCGTCCTCCAGGAACAGCCACTCGAACGTCCCCCCATTCTCGTAGTTGCCCCAGGTCACGGCCTGGGCGGAGTCCCACTGAAGCTTCGCCCCGTTCCGCTCGGCGAGCCCCGAGCCCCAGGTCCACGTCACGGTCTCGGACCAGGAGCGCGCCCGCTCCGGAATCGTGTTGTCGTAGCGCGTGAACCAATGCTCGCCCCACAGCGGGATGCCCAGTGACAGCTTTTCGGGCGGCATGAATTTGAGAAAGTAGTCGACGACCTCGCGCATCCACGGGAGCCCCGCCTGGGGCCCCGGCGGCGTGCGGCGCGTGTGCTGGGCGTACGACATCAGCGAGACGAAGTCACCGACCTTGGCGAGCGCCGCGAGATCGTAGCCTTCACGCCAGCTCTCGTAGAGAAACCGGTGGTAGCCGAGGGGGCCGGCGAAGTCCTCGGGCCGATGCACCACCGCGATGCTGATCTTGCAGCCCGCAGCATGGAGGGCGCCCGCCGCCGCCGTGTACCACGCGGTGAGCCGGTCGCGGTCGTCGAGGTTGACGTTTTCGATGTCGAACTGGATCCCCCAGAAGCGGTTGTCGCGGCACAGCTGGACGAGTGCGCGCACGGCGCGCGCCCGGGCGGCGGTGTCGGCGAGCAGCCGCCGCAATGCGGGCTGGTTGAAGCCCTCGTTCACGACGAGGGGCATGACTTTGACGCCGTGCCGCCGGGCGAGGTCCACCACGCGCCGATCGAGGCTGCCCCAGACGATACCCAGGCTGTCCACCGTGTAGACCTGCGGCCCCAGGACCGCGATCTGGTCGATGTGCTGCACCAGGCTGGTGTAGCTGTTCTCGGCATCCACGTAATAGAACAGCCGCTCGAACGGCTGCTGCGCCCGCGCCCCACGCGCCGCGAGCGCGACCACGACACACCACACCACGATGCGGCGGCCCATGCGGCTCCCCGAAGCCCCCCTTCCTCGGTCTCCCCGGCTGTCACTTTGCCGGCGCGGCGGCCGGACGTATTCTTCAGCTATGTTGCCCCATGGAGAGCAGGACCGCCAGGTGAACGGCCGGGACGCCGAGCCCGCGCTCCGGACGGCGCGCGGCCCGATCGAGGGCCCGCGCGGCCGCGAGCGCATCCGCACGGTCGTGGTCTCCGACCACGACCACATCGCCCGGCTGCTGGCCGACCGCCTCGTCGAGGTCGTCGCCCGCGAGACGGCGGCCCGCGGCTGCTGCGTGCTCGGTCTCGCCACGGGCAGCACCCCGCTCGGGATCTACCGCGAGCTGATCCGCCGCCATCAGGCGGGCGAGGTGGACTTCTCCCGGGTCGTCACCTTCAACCTCGACGAGTACTACCCGATGCCGCCGGACAGCCCCCACAGCTACCGGCGCTACATGTGGGAGAACCTCTTCGCCCACGTGAACATCCGGCCTGAGCACGCACACGTCCCCAACGGCCGCGTCCCCCGCGAGGCGCTGGCGGCGCACTGCGCGGCGTACGAGCGGGCCATCGCGGACGCCGGCGGGATCGACTTCCAGCTCCTGGGCGTCGGCAAGAGCGGGCACATCGGCTTCAACGAGCCTGGATCGCCGCCCGCCTCGCGCGCGCGCCTCGTCACGCTCGACACCGTCACGCGGAAGGACGCGGCGGCCGATTTCTTCGGAGAGGACAACGTGCCCCGCGAGGCGATCACCCTGGGCGTGGCGACGATCCTCGAGGCCCGAGAGATCGCCCTCATCGCCACCGGCGAGCACAAGGCCGAGATCGTCCGGCGCGCCGTGGAAGGCGAGGTCTCGCAG
This sequence comes from Gemmatimonadales bacterium, assembly GCA_036395195.1. Classification (GTDB taxonomy): domain Bacteria; phylum Gemmatimonadota; class Gemmatimonadetes; order Gemmatimonadales; family GWC2-71-9; genus AG41. The sequence continues at coordinate 28,767 of DASWDP010000050.1, forward strand.
GACGTGGCGGCCACCTACCTGCAGGACCACCCGAACGCGACGGTGTATCTGGATCTCGCCGCCGCGGCGGAGCTCACCCGGATCAAGACGCCGTGGCTGCTCGAGAATCAGGAGTGGACGCCCGCGCCGACCGAGCGCGCGGTCGTCTGGCTCGCCGAGCAGACGGGGAAGGCGATCCTCAAGCTCACCGCGCGCGACTACACCGAGCATCACTTGAGCCCGCTGCTCGCGAAGCACGGCGCAGCGGGCCCGATCAACGGCGCCGTGTTCAACCGGCTGAAGGGCAAGATCCGGGGCCGCTCGAAGCTGCCGTCGCGCCAGCGGGTGCTCGTCTTTTCGCCGCATCCGGACGACGACGTGATCTCGATGGGCGGGATCCTGCGCAAACTGTGGGAGAACGAGAACGCGATCGTCGTCGCCTACATGACCAGCGGCAACATCGCGGTGTTCGACCACGACGTGCGCCGCCATCTCGATTTCGTGGAGCGCGCCGCGGAGCCGTTGGGGCTCGACCGGGCCGCGCTGCGCCGCGTGCGGGAGGCCGTGGAAGCGAGCTTCGAGGGCAAGGCGCCCGGCGACGTGGATCTCCCGCTGGTGCAGGACGTGAAGCGCATGATCCGCGAGTCGGAGGCCATCGCGGCGCTCGAAGCGCTGGGGCTGCCCCGGAGCGCCGCCCGCTTCCTGAACCTGCCGTTCTACCGCACCGGCGAGGTGCGCAAGCGGCCGATCGGCCCGGAGGACGTGGCGCTCGTGCGGGCGCTGCTCGAGGACGTGCGTCCCGATCTCGCGTTCGTGGCCGGGGACCTGTCCGATCCCCACGGCACCCACCGGATGTGCCAGGCGGCCGTCGAGCGCGCGCTCGAGGACTACGGCGGTCCGAGACCGGAGGTGTGGCTGTACCGCGGCGCCTGGCAGGAGTGGTCCATCACCGAGGCCGACGTGCTGGTGCCCCTCTCCCAGGACGAGCTGCGGGCCAAGATATTCGCGATCTTCAAGCACCAGTCGCAGAAGGACACCGCGCCGTTCCCGGGTGCCCACGACGATCGCGAGTTCTGGCAGCGCGTCGAGGCGCGGAACCTCGAGACGGCGGCGCACGCCGACCGCCTCGGGTTGGCCGAGTACTACGCGATGGAAGCCTACCGCATCCTCAAACCGTAAGGAGGCAGGCCGATGAACACGATGACCGCCCGCGGGTTGAGTCTGGCAGTGGTAGTGGCTGTTTGGACGGCGATCTCCCACATGCAGAACCTGCCGCTGTCCTTGTGGCCGGTACTCGTCGGCCTGGGGTGCTTCCTGGCCGCCGGCGGCGGGATGCCCGGGCTCCAGAAGTCGTTGGCGGGCATGGTCTCCGGCGTGGTGTGGATGCTGCTGTACGTCGCAGTCTCCCGCGCGCTGGGACGGCAGGACGTCGTGGACGCACTGGTGCTCGGCGCCGCGGCGTTCGGGATGGTGTTTCAGACGCGGGTCCCGCTCCTGTCCTTCACCGCCGGCGCGTTCGCCGGCGCGGGGGTCGCGCTGGGCATGGGGGCCCGCACGGTGCAAGGCGGGATTCGGGTGGCCATCGTCCTCGCGATCGGAGCGGGTCTCGGGTACGCCGCCGAGTGGCTGGCCGGACAGATCAGGACCCGGACCGCATGAGGCCGGCGCGCGCCGTGGAGCGCGATGGATCAGCGGGACGCTGACACCCGCGCCGCCTCCCGGCGCCTCCTCGCGACGAGCGAGCGCGAGCTCCAACGCATCGTGCTCGACATGCACGACGGGCCGGTGCAGGACATCTTCGCCGCCCTGTCGCAGCTCCAGGTCCTGGAGCGCGCGCTCGCCGCCGACCCGCAGGCCCACCAGCGGGCCCAGCAGGCGGTGCGGCTGCTCGAGCGCGCGCTGGGGGAGATCCGCAACTTCATCGGGGCGTTCCGGCCGCCCGGCTTCGAGCGCCGCGCGCTGGGCGAGATCATCGAGGGCCTCGCCGTGCAGCACGAGACCCTCAGCGATCAGAGCGTCGAGCTGCAGCTGCCCGACGACCTGGGAGACTGCGCGCTCCCCACCAAGATCGCGATCTACCGGATCGTGCAGGAAGGCCTGGCGAACGGCCATCGCCACTCCGGCGCGTCGCGCCAGCGGGTGATCGTCGCCCGCCAGGGCGGCTCCATCGCCCTCACCGTGTCGGACGACGGCCGCGGCTTCGACCCCAAGCGCGTGCTCGCGAGCGAGGAGGACGTCGGCGTCGAGGGCGGGCACTTCGGCTTGCGGGGCATTCTCGACCGCGTCGAAATGCTGGGCGGCACTTTCGCGCTCGACAGCGCGCCCGGGCGGGGAACCGCGCTGACCGTCACGCTCCCCGCCGAATGAGTCCCGGCCGATGATCCGGGTGCTGCTCGCCGACGATCACGCGATCGTGCTCGAAGGCCTGCGTGCGCTGCTCGACGGGGACGCCGACATCAAGGTCATCTCGTGGACCACCGACGGCACCGAGGTGGTGAAGCTCGTCCAGCACCACAAGCCGGACGTCGTGGTGCTGGACCTGGAGCTCACGAACATCAAGGGGACGGAGGTGATCGCCGCGCTGCGGGAGCTCCCGGCTCCGCCCAAGGTGCTGGTGCTGACCGCCTACAACGACGGAGAATCGCTCCGGTCGGCGCTCGACGCCGGCGCCGACGGCCTGGCGCTCAAGACGGAATCACCGCAGCAGACCCTCACCGCGATCCGGCAGGTGCACGGAGGCCAGCTCGTGTTCCCCCAGGCGGCGCGCCGCTGGATCGAAGGCCGCGCGGCGGGCGTCCCCGGCGACCTGACGCCGCGGGAGCGCGAGGTGTGGGCGCTCGTCGCGGGCGGGCTCACCAATCCCCAGATCGCCGAGCGCCTGGGGCTGTCCGACAACACCGTGAAGTTCCATGTGCAGCATCTCTTCTCGAAGCTCGGCGTCAAGAACCGCACCGAGGCCGCGCTCAAGTACGCCCACGGCCCTCCGCGGTAGCCACGTAGATCCGCGTCGCCCAGCACCAGCGACTGCCCTGCTTCTCGATCCGGACGCTCCCGGCGGCGGCGAGCGCCTCGACCTCGGGGAAATGCGCGAGCAGCTCCTCCCCGAACGGATACCACTGTTCCTCCACTTGCTCGACGGACCCGAAGCGGGCCTGGGCGCGCTCGAGGATCCGCGCCTCGCGCGACAGCGTGAGCACCGGGAAGACAAGCCGGCCGCCGGGCGCGAGGAAGTCCGGCGCGCGCTCGAGCACGTCCAGAATCCAGCGCGTGCCGTCGCGCCCGGCGTCGCTCGGCACCGCGGGGGGATACCACCCCGACGCCCGCGCGATCGGCTCGGCGACGCCCGCGACGTCGTCCACGATCATGTCGAAGCGCTCGCCCCCCCAGGGCTCGAACAGGCTCCCCCGCCGGCAGTCGAGCGCCACGCCGCTGCGCTCCGCATTGTGGCGCGCAAGCCGCACCGCGGCGGCGCTCAGGTCGGAGGCGCACACGTGGGCGGTCGGCGGGAGGAGCTTCGCGAGCACGACGCCCACGATGCCGCAGCCGCAGCCCAGATCGAGCACGGCGCGGGGCGGTGGGCGCTGGGCGAGCACGCGGCGCGCCGCCCGCAGGAGCAGCACGGTGGTGGAGGTCGGGTGGAACACGTCGGGCGCCGTCGCGACGGCGACCGCCTCGGTGTCCCCGAGCTTCTTGTCGCGGTAGGCGAATTCGGTGGGCACCGTGGTGGTCGTCACGGGAGGCCCATGTGAAAGAATTCACATAGCATGGTCTGAGCATATCGCCCAATGGGCTCGGGCGCTAGACGCGTTCGGGTGAACGCCGCCCACTCCGCCGGGTGGGTGGCCCAAACCGCTTGGGCGCCAGCGCGTTACGCGCAGCCTCGGCGTCCACCTGCTTGACAGTTCGGGGGGGCGCCCCTACCGTGGGGCCGACATCACGGTGCACCGGAATCTTCTCGTTTGACCCGTGCAGTCGCCGGGAAGAGGCTGGATGCCACGATACGCTGGTCCGCGCAGTGCGCTGGAACGGCTCCTCCGCCGCCCTTTCGGGCGGGCGCGGGAGCCGTTGTCGCTTTCGTCTTCTACTAGAGGAGGCCGCAACATATGAACATGCTGATGGCGCTGGCGGTGAGCATCGGAGTGCTGATCGCCCTGTGGGTCAAGGTGGGCGGCATGATCGGCGTCGCAATCGCCGTTCCGGCAGGCATCGTGGCCTGGGCCTGCTTCTTCGCCGCCGGGGGCAAGACCCAAGGCCTGCAAAAAGCGATCGCCTCGAACGTGTCCGGCGTGATCTGGGTCCTGCTAGCGAACCTGGTGATCAACGCAGCGGGTCTGCAGAGCCTCGCTTGGGTCGTCATCGGCGTCGTCGCCTTCCTCATCGTGATGCAATCGAAGGTGGCGGCGCTGTCTTTCATCCCCGGCGGGTTCTGCGGGGCGGCGGTAACGGCGGCGAGCGGGGCCGGAACCGACATCAAGACCAACCTGATGGTGGCGGTCGCGCTCGTCGCGGGCGCCGTGCTGGGCTACATCTCGGAGATGGGCGCCGGGATGATCGCGAAGAAGGCCTAGCGTCGGGAGGTGGGGGGCGCGTCGTCGCGCTCCCCCTCTCGGAGCAGCTTCCGCAACCGGTCGGCGGCGCGAGAAGCTCGGAGCCCGACCACCGTGAAGATCACGCCGCCGGCCAAGCCTCCGGCGAGGAGTAACTTCTCCAGCCAGAATCCCTCGCCGAGCGGCGACTTCCCGCCCGCGATCACGGCGAACATGACGAGGGCGAGGCCGAAGCCGACCGCACCCATCACCGCCGAGCGAGCGGCGGTCCGGGTGGCCTCCGCAACGGCCTCCTCGAGTTCCGCTTTGCTGGCCATGGCGACCACCCCGCCGGTGCCGCGCCCGGCTTAGGCGCCCGGGAGTTGCGCGCCGGCCAGGTTCGCCTGGATCTGGGTGTACATCCCCAGCAGCGTCAGGACCACCGCCAGCAGCACGGTCACGACAACCGCCGCAACGACGGGCCAGTCACGGCGGGGACTCGATCCCCCGCCGTCATAGCGCCCATCGCCGGCGCCGCCACCGCCGCCGCCGCCGCCGCGGTTGGCCGCCGCTCGCAGGACGCGCCTCGCCTTGGGTGCTTCCTCGAGTACTGCGGGCACGTCATCCGCTCCCTATAGCACCGTTCCCAGGATTATGAGCCACACCACGATGCCGATCAAGCTCGCGATGAGCATGCGGTCCTCGGGCTTCATGCCGTCTCCTTTCTCATTGCTCGACTCTTATCGCGTCCGCCCCGGTGCCGGAGCGGGTGCGCCGGCCATCTGCCGGCCCAAGCCCACCTCGGCGACGACCGGGCGCACCTCTCTGTTGGCGCGGTCGATCTGCGTCTGCGACGGCTGGGCGAGGCCTGCCTTGAAGGCGAGGGCCCACATCATCACGAAGCCGAGCACCCACCAGACGACCTGCCAGGCCCACACGGGCGGCAGGCTGGCGAACGAGATGAAGTTGTTGCCCAGCACCATCCCCGGGCCGATGGCAAAAATGAACCAGATCGGCACGATCCACCACAGCGCGCGGCGCCACTTTTTCTGCTCGGCGCTAGGCGCGTCGACGTCATCCAGCCAGCGCGTCATGTCCTGGCGAACGCTCGCGATATCCGTCCGCGCCTGCTCCCGGCGCCGCGTGAACGCGCTCACGATGGCAGCGGTGGTGAACGCCACGAGCCCGCCCCACCCGGCGCTGTGGAGGTTGAATGCATACTTGATCTTGGCCACGGCGAACGTCACGTACACCGCGACGATGCCGAGCGCCAATCCGAGCGCCACCCCCTGCCGCGTGAACTTCCGCAGGTACAGCGTGTCCACGAGCGGCAAGTAGAGCAGGAACCCGAAGGCAGTCGCGAGCCCCCCCAGCATCACGAGGGCCGCCGTGTTCGTGAGCCCCACG
>DASWDP010000051.1:0-48509 GCA_036395195.1 Gemmatimonadales bacterium
GTGCTGGACGACGACTACCTCAAGTACCGGCTCCGCTCCACGGCGTACCTGGCCGAGAAGGCCGTGGCGGCGGGCGTTCCGGTGGTGCAGCCGCCGGGCGGGCACGCCGTGTACCTCGATGCGAAGGCCCTGCTGCCACACATCGCGCCCGCGCAATACCCCGCGCAGGCGCTGGCGGTGGAGCTCTACCGGGTCGGCGGCGTGCGCGGCGTCGAGATCGGCTCGGTGATGTTCGGCAAGCGGCGGCCGGACGGCGGCGAAACGCCGGCCGCGATGGAGCTGGTGCGGCTGGCCGTGCCGCGCCGCACCTACACGCAGAGCCACATCGACTACGTCGCCGAGGTGATCGGCGAGGTGGCGCGGCGCAAGGATCGGCTGCGCGGGTACCGCATGGTGGAGCAGGCGCCCTGGCTCCGCCATTTCAGCGCGCGCTTCGAGCCCCTTTAGCCCGCTCTTCGAGCTTCGCAATCAGCTTCTCCAGTTCGGCCTTCATCCGCTTCAGGGCGGGGAGGAGCCTCGGTTCGAGGTCGCGCTCGATCTCCTTGCCTTCCCGCAGCACGTCCTTCACGATGTCGCGGAACCGTTCCGCCAGCTCGCGCCACGTTGGCGTGTCTTCGACCTCGGTGGGTTCGGGGGGCTCGCGTTTCGTCGGCAGCGTGTTCACGGATCCTCCAGTTGAGGGCTGCCGAATGATACGCATGAACGGGGAGGCAGGGTTCATTCGGGAGCCTGCCCGTAGCGAAACCGCGGAGCCTTGTTTATTTACTACGCGTCTGTGCGCCTCGGCGTCTAGGCGTCTCGTCGTTTGGATAGGTGGCCGAGCGGCTGAAGGCACACGCCTGGAGAGCGTGTAAACGGGTAACCGTTTCGTGGGTTCGAATCCCACCCTATCCGCTACGTAACAAAGGCGCCGAGGCGCCGAGACGCCGAGTGGATGTGAGGGCCGAGGGAAGAGGCCTCTCCTCACCCCGCGACTCATCCTCGTATCCACGCGGCGTCTCGGCGTCCAAGCGTCTCGACGTAAGGACAGGTGCGTGAGCGGTTGAAACGGCCGGTCTCGAAAACCGGTGTGCCCGCAAGGGTACCGTGGGTTCGAATCCCACCCTGTCCGTGCGCCTGCCCGACCCAGTCGTCTTCCACGCCGGAGGGTCCCGATGCGTTGGATGAAGTCATCGCTGGTCGTGCTCGTGCCGATCGCCGCGTTGGCGTGCAAGTCCGCCGCGAGGAAGGCCGAGGAAGTGCGGTCCTGCAGCGCCATCACCATGGACGCGAAGGGCGCCGCGCAGTGTCTCGTGCTGCAGTACAAGTGGAAGCAGGCGGAGGCGCTCGCCGTGGCGACCAAGTTCCAGCAGCAGCAGGACAGCATCGCGCAAACGGCGGCGGATTCGGGGTGGCGCGCGGATGCCGCGAGGCACGTGAAGGAGGTGAAGCAGTGCGCCGTCGATCCGTCCGGAGAGATCGCCAGCTGCCTCATCGGGTATGGCTGGGCGGACGCCCGGGCCAAGGGCGCGGAAGACTCGCTGTGGCGCCACGACAGCAAGAAGCACCGGGAGCAGGTGCTCGCGTGTACCCGCCAGCGGCAGATGCAAGCCGGCGCGTGCCTCCAGCTGTACCACAAATGGAGCCCCGAGCGCGCGCTCGCCGTGGATGATTCGATTCGCCGGGCGCAGATGAGGAGGTAGTGGGGCACTCCGTCCTCGTCGCCGCCGAATTGCAGAACCTCCTCGAGCCCGAGCAGCTGGCCGGCCTCGACGTCACCTGGATCGGCGCGACGCAGCCCACCCCCAGGGGCGACTACGTCGCGATCGTGCCGCTCCTCTCCCGCTGGGTGGGCGGCACCGAGTTCAAGTACCTCCCCAGGCTCAAGGTCGTCGCGAACTGCGCCGTCGGTCACGACAACGTGGACGTCGTGGCCGCCGAGCTGCGCGGCATCACCGTCACGAACACCCCGGACGTGCTCACGGACGCGACCGCCGACCTGGCGTGGGCGCTGATCCTCGCCTGCGCCCGCCGCGTCGTGGAAGGCACCGAGCTGGTGCGGAGCGGCCGGTGGACGGGGTGGCATCCCGAGCTGCTGCTCGGGGTGGAGCTGCGAGGCCGGACGCTCGGCCTGCTCGGGGCGGGCCGGATCGGGCAGGCGGTGGGCCGCCGGGCAAAGCCGTTCGGGATGCGGGTCCTGTACAGCGCGCGCAATCCGCGGCCCGACTTCGAGCGGGAGACCGGCGCCGCGCGGGTCGAGCTGTCCCGCCTGCTGCAGGAGAGCGACGTGCTGTCGCTGCACGTGCCGTCGGTCCCCGAGACCAAGGGCATCATCAACGCCGACACCCTGCGGCGGATGAAGCCGACGGCCATCCTCGTGAACACGGCGCGCGGCGACCTGATCCGCGAGGAGGCGCTCGCTGCGGCGCTCGAGGAGGGCCGGCTCGGCGCGGCGGGGCTCGACGTCTACCTCGAGGAGCCCGCGATCCACCCCCGGCTCCTCGCGGCCCCGCGGACGGTCCTGCTGCCGCACATCGGGAGCGCCACGCTCGAGACCCGGCGCCAGATGGCGGCGATCGCGCTCGCGAACGTGCAGGCGGTGCTCAAAGGTGATCCGCCGTTGACCCCGGTGTTCCGCTAGTTAACTTCCACGCCTGAGATGAGCCGGCCCGAACGGACCACCATCCTGGACGCCCGCGCCTTGTCGCGGGCGCTTCAGCGTATGGCGGTCGAAGTGCTGGAGCTGGCCCACGGCACCGGCGATCTCGTCCTCATCGGCATCCAGCGGCGCGGCGTCGAGCTCGCCGAACGGATCGCCCGGCTCATCGAGAAGGAAGAAGGGGTGCTGGTCCCCCGCGGCGCCCTCGACATCACCCTGTACCGCGACGACCTCGAGACGATCGGTCCCAAGCCGGTGATCGGCGAGACCCGCATTCCGGGCGACCTCTCCGGCAAGCACGTGGTGATCGTGGACGACGTGCTCTACACGGGCCGCACGGTGCGCGCCGCCCTGGACGAGCTCGCGGACTTCGGCCGGCCCAAGCGCATCTCGCTCTGCGTCCTGGTGGACCGCGGCGGCCGCGAGCTGCCGATCCAACCGGACGTCGTGGGGAAGCAGGTGAAAGTCAACTCGAACGAGCGGGTCGACGTGCTCCTGGAAGAGCTGGACGGGAAGGATGAGGTGAATCTGGCGAGAGCGCACGGATCATGAGCACCGCCCTCGGGAAGGATCTGATCGGACTCGAGCACCTCTCCGCGGACCAGATCCGCCTGATCCTCGACACCGCAGAGCCGTTCAAGGAAGTGTCCGAGCGCCCCATCAAGAAGGTCCCCGCGCTGCGCGGCAAAACGATCGTCAACCTGTTCTTCGAAGCCTCCACCCGTACGCGCATCTCCTTCGAGTTCGCCGAAAAGCGCCTCTCGGCCGACACCGTGAACGTGGCGGCGAGCGGCAGCTCGGTGCAGAAGGGGGAGACCCTCGTCGATACCGCCCGGAACCTCGAGGCGATGCGGATCGACATGGTGGTGATCCGCCACCCCTCGTCCGGGGCGGCCGGGTTCCTGGGCGACCGCATCCGTTCCAACGTGATCAACGCGGGCGACGGCCAGCACGAGCACCCCACGCAGGCGCTCCTCGACCTGCTCACCATCCGCGACAAGCACGGCCGCATCGAAGGGCTCAAGGTCTGCCTCGTGGGCGACGTGCTGCACTCGCGCGTCGCCCGCTCGAACATCTGGGGCCTCACGAAGCTCGGCGCCGAGGTGGGGGTGTGCGGGCCCGACACCCTGCTGCCGCGCGGCATCGAGCAGCTGGGGGTGTGCCGGTTCCGCCGCATCGAGGAAGCGATCGAGTGGGCGGACGTGCTGAACGTCCTGCGGTTGCAGCTCGAGCGCATGGAGAAGGGCTTCATCCCGAGCCTGCGGGAGTACTACCGCGTGTTCGGCGTGACGCCGGAGCGGCTGGAGAAGACGCCGCGCGAGCTGACGATCATGCACCCGGGCCCGATGAACCGGGGCGTCGAGATCGATTCGCGGGTGGCCGACGGGCCGTACAGCGTGATCCTCGAGCAGGTGACGAACGGCGTGGCGGTGCGGATGGCGGTGCTGTACCTGCTCGCCGGCGGGCGGCCCGAGCTGGCCGACGCGGCGAAGGGACCCGGAGGCGCCGAGTGACGCGGCCGCTGCTCCTCACGGGCGGGCGGGTGATCGACCCGAGCCGCGATTTCGACCAGACGGCGGACGTCCTCATTCAGGACGGCAAGATCGCCGCGGTCGGCCGTGGGCTGGGCCCCCCCCCCGACGGCGCCGAGGTGCGCGACGTGGGCGGCCAGGTCGTGGCGCCAGGGCTCGTGGACGTGCACGTCCACCTGCGCGAGCCCGGGAACGAGGACGTGGAGACGATCGCGACCGGGGCGCGCGCCGCCGCCGCGGGGGGATTCACCGCCGTGTGCGCCATGCCCAACACCGACCCCGTCACCGACAACCAGGCGGCGGTCGGGTTCATCGTGCGCCAGTCGGTGCGCGCAGGGCTCGCCCGCGTATATCCGATCGGGGCGATCTCGGTGGGCGAGAGGGGCGAGCGGCTCTCCGAGTTCGGCGAGATGGTGGGCGCGGGCGCGGTGGCGGTGTCGGACGACGGCCGGCCCGTCGTGTCGAGCCACCTCATGCGCACCGCGCTCGAGTACGCGCGCACCTTCGAGATCCCCGTCGCGGACCACTGCGAGGAGCCGACGCTGGCCGCGGGCGGCGTGATGCACGAGGGGCTCGTCTCCGCCCGGCTCGGTCTGAAGGGCATGCCCGCGGCGGCCGAGGAGATCATGGTCGGCCGCGACATCCTCCTGGCCGAGCTCACGGGCGGCCACGTGCACCTGTGTCACGTCTCCACGCGCGGGTCGGTGGAGCTGATCCGCCGCGCCAAGGAGCACGGCGTCCGCGTCACCGCCGAAGTGACGCCGCACCACCTGACCCTGACCGACCGGGCGTGCGAGGGGTACGACACGCACGCAAAGATGAACCCGCCGCTGCGGGAAGCAGCGGACGTCACGGCGCTGCGGACGGCGCTCGCGGACGGCGTGATCGACTGCATCGCCTCCGATCACGCGCCGCACGCGTACGACGCGAAGGAGGCGGCCTTCGACGACGCCCCGTTCGGGATCGTGGGACTGGAGACAGCGTTCGGCGTGGCGCACACCGAGCTGGTGCTGGGCGGCGTGCTGTCGCTGCCCGAGCTGCTGCGCCGGATGAGCACGGTTCCGGCCGCGGTGTTCCGGCTTCCGGGGGGGACGCTGAAGCCCGGCGCGCCCGCCGACGTGGCGGTGCTCGACGTCGCCGCGCGCTGGACCGTCGAGCCGACGGCGTTTTTCTCGAAGAGCCGGAACACGCCGTTCGCAGGCCGCGCCCTCACGGGGCGGGCCGTGCTCATGCTGGTCGGCGGCAAGATCGTCCACGGAGCCGAGGCGCCCGCGGAGGGGTGCGGGGGCGGGGGAGGCCGGGGAGGCCGATGAACGCGCGCGAGGCGGCCCGCCGGATGGCGTTGTGCTGCCGGCAGCTCGCGGAGCGGGGTCTGATCGCGGGGCAGGATGGCAATCTCGCCGTGCGCCTCGGGCGCGACCGCGTCCTCGTGACGCCGAGCGGCCTGATCAAGGCGCTCGTCGCGCCGTCCGACATGGTGGAGGTGGACCTGTCGGGCCGGAAGCGGCGCGGCCGTCGCAACCCCACGAGTGAATTGGACTTACACCTGCGGATCCTGGTCCGCCGGCCTGACGTGGGCGCGGTGGTGCACGCCCACCCGCCGGCGGCGACGGGGTTCGCCGTCGCGGGTGAGGGGCTGGATACACTTGTGCTGCCAGAGCTTATCTTGCAGTGTGGCCGGGTGCCGGTCGTACCTTATGGGACGCCGGGGAGCCCGGAGCTGGGGGACCGGATCGAGCCCTATCTTGCAGGCCACGCCGCCTGGCTGCTCGCCAACCACGGCGCGGTGACGGTGGGGGAAACGCTCGATGCGGCCTGGATCCGGATGGAGAGTCTCGAGCACGCGGCGCGCATCCTCGTCACGGCGCGCCTCCTCGGCCGGGTGACAGCGCTTCCGGCGGACGCCGTCACCCGCCTCAAGGCCACAGCACGGGAGCGGGATGCCTAAAGGGTCTTCGAAGAGCACGGCGGTCATCCAGCGGCTGCTGGAGGAGCGGCGGCAGTATGAGGCGTGGATCGCGCGGCTGAACAGCGCCGCGGACGCCACGCCCGAGGGCGTTCGCGTGCGCGTGCGGGCCGACTACGAGGCCCGGCTCGCGGCCGTGACCGAGGAGCTCAAGGCCCACGCCGAGAGCGCCCGCCGCGCCGTCGACGAGAAGAAGCACCTCCGGAGCGAGCTGCAGAAGAAGGAAGCGCTCGTCGCGGAGAAGCTGACCGAGACGGAGCTGCGTCATGCCGTCGGTGAGTATGACGAGGGGCAGTGGAGCCAGGTGCACAAGGACGTGCTCGCCGAGCTCGTGTCCGTGCGCGAGGAGCTGCAAGCGGTGGAGGGCGACATCGAGAAGCTCGAAGAGCTGGATGCCCTCGTGCTGGCGAAGCCGGGGATGAAGGTCGTCCCTCCTTCCACGCTGAGGCCGCAGCAGGCGGCCGGCCACCAGGACGAGCTCGCGTTCCTCAAGTCCGTCACCGAGGACGAGAAGGGCGAGGCGCCTTCGCCGCGCCGGGCGAGCGGCGCTCAGTTCCAGCCGGTGGCCCCCACGACCGACCTGCCCCGCGTGCCGAGCACTGCCCGAGCGGCGACCCCGGCACCCACGCCCATCGTGCCCGAGGTGCCGGGCGAGAATGGGGACGAGGAAGCCGCGAAAACGCTCAAGTGCAGGGCCTGCGGGACGATGAACCTGGCGACGGAGTGGTACTGCGAGCAGTGCGGAGCAGAATTGGCGGCGGTGTAAGACGGCGCGCGACCAATGGGACGATGTAGGGGCGCAGCATGCTGCGCCCCTACTCGTTATTTGGCCAGTTTCCTGACCGCCGCCGCCAAACGAGACTTGTGCCGCGCCGCGTTGTTGTCGTGGATCAAACCCTTGCGCGCGGCGCGATCGAGCAGTTGGGCGGCGGCGCGGTACGCCTGCGCGGCCTGGTCGGACGTGGTGGCGGAACGCACGCGCTTCAGCGCGGTGCGCAGTGCGGAACGCTGGGCGCGGTTGCGCTCGTGGCGCGCGCGGCCTTGGCGCATAGCTTTTTTGGCGGACTTGATTCGCGGCACCGATGGTCTCCTCGTGAGGCGCGGAAGATAGAGGGTAAGTGCAGGTCGGTCAAGGCGCTACGCCGTTGACCGGGGCCCCGCCGGGTCGTTATCTTAGGCGGTCACCGACCCCCGAGCCGAGCTATCTCGTTCGAATTTCTCGTCTGGGCCCCGGTGCTCCTGTTTTCGATGGTGGCCCACGAATACGCCCACGCCGAGGCCGCGTACCGGCAGGGCGACGACACCGCCTACATGCTCGGGCGGCTGACGCTCAATCCCCTCAAGCACATCGACCCGTGGATGACGGTCATCGTCCCGTTCCTGCTGTGGAGGATCGGGGCGCCCCCGTTCGGAGCCGCCAAGCCGGTGCCCGTCAACCCGCGAAAGTACCGCCAGTTCCGCCGGGGGGACATCATCGTCTCCCTCGCAGGGATCACGGTCAACCTCGGGTTGTTCGTCGTGTGCACGCTGCTGTACGCCCTGGTGGGGGTCGTGGGCAGCGCGGCGCCGTCGCTCAGCGGGACGTTCGAGATCGTGCAGCGCATGCTGTGGTGGGGCATGTGGCTGAACGTCGTGCTCGCGTTCTTCAATCTGATTCCCGTGCCGCCGCTGGACGGCAGTCACGTGTTCTACTACCTGCTCCCGCCGGGAGCTGGGCTGAAGTACCGCCAGCTGCAAGCCTTTGGATTCTTCCCCGTCATGTTGCTCGTGTGGGTTTTCCCCGGCGCGCTCCAGGTGTTGCTCTGGCCGGCCTACCATCTCATGGGCGTCGGCTGGGCGCTGGTGCGTGGGTTCGCCGTCTCTTCCGGGGCGTATCCCACGTGAGCGCATCCGTGAACCCGGTGGTCGAAGGTCCGGCCGGCTTCGTCGTCGAGCTCGAGCAGTTCTCGGGCCCCTTGGACCTGCTGCTGCACCTGATTCGCGAGGACGAGGTCGACATCACCGACCTCCCGATCGCGAAGATCGCCGATCAGTTCCTCGCGGTCATCAACGAGCTCGGGCTGAACCAGGCGGCCGACTACCTCGAGATGGCCGCCCGGCTGTTGCGCGTCAAGGCGCAGCTGCTCCTGCCGCGCCGCCTGGGAGACGACGAGTGGGAGGATCCCCGCGCGGCGCTGGTGCGCCGCCTGCTCGAGTACCAGCAGATTCGCGAGCTGGTGGACTGGCTGGCGCAGGCCGCCGCGCGGCGGGCCGAGCAGTTCGGCCGCGGCTTCGCGCCCGAGCCGCCGTCCGCGCCGCCCGCCCCGTTGGTGATCGAGCTCAACGACCTCCTGGCGGCCGCGGAGCGGGTGATCGCGCTGATTCCCGAGCCGATGCTGCACCGCGTGGTGCCGCGGCCGCTCGACGTGGAGGGCGCGACGGCGCGGATCCAGGCGTTGCTCGCCGAGCGCGCCACGTTCGGGTGGCTCGACGTCGTGGGCGCGCGTCCCAGCATCGTGGACGTGCTGTCCGCCTTCATCGCCTTGCTCGAGCTGGCGAAGCGCGGGTCGCTGACGCTGCGGCAGGACGGGCCGTTCACCCCCATCGTGATCCGCCGTGAGCCCCCTCGCGAAGCTGCTTGAGGCCGCGCTGTTCGCGGCGTCGCGCCCGCTCCCCGTCGGCGAGCTCCTGACGCTCGACGCGCAGGCGGGAGAGCCGGCGGTGCGCGCGGGGCTCGAGGAGATCCGCGCGGCCTACGCGGCGGAGGACCACGGCGTGGAGCTGGTGGAGATCGCGCAGGGATGGCAGTTCCTCACGCGGCGCGAGTATGCGGAGGCGGTCGAGCGCGCGCAGTTCGCGTTGCGCCCGCGCCGGCTCAGCCCGGCCGCGCTCGAGACGCTGGCCATCATCGCCTACCGGCAGCCGGTGGGGCGGATCGAGGTGGACGAGATCCGGGGGGTCGATTCGGGCGCCGTGATCGACAAGCTGCTCGAGCGCGGGTTGATCGAAGTGGTCACCCGGGGCGAGGGGCTCGGCCGGCCGCTGCTCTACGGCACCACGCCGCAGTTCCTGGAGATCCTCGGGCTGAAGGACCTGGACGAGCTGCCGCGGCTGGACGAGCTGTCGGTGGCGCTCCGGCCGCCCGCGCCCGCCGAACCAGAATGACGCTGATGCGCCTGCAGCGCGCCCTGGCGCGCGCGGGCGTGACGTCGCGCCGCAAGGCCGAGGAGCTGATCCGCGCGGGCCGGGTACGCGTGGACGGCGCCGTCGCCGCGCTCGGCTCGAGCGTGGATCCGGCGCGGCAGCGCGTCACGGTGGACGGCCGGGCCGTGCGCCCAGCGCCCGTGACGTGGCTCGCGCTCAACAAGCCGGTCGGTTACGTCGTGAGCCGGGGCGATCCCGAGGGGCGGCGCACGGTGTACGACCTCCTCCCCAAGGTCCCCGGGCTCACGTACGTTGGACGGCTGGATGTGATGACGTCCGGCCTGCTGCTGCTCACCACGGACGGGGCGGGCGCCCATCACCTCATGCACCCACGCTTCGCGGTGTCGCGCACCTATTGGCTGCGGGCGCACGGGCTCGACGCCGCGGCGGTGCGCGCGGCGCTGGCCCGCCCGCCGGTGATCGACGGCCGTCCGGTGCGGGTGGTGAGCTCCCGCGCGCGGCCGGTGGACGGCGGCGTGGAGATCGAGCTCACCCTCGCCGAAGGACGCCATCGGATCGTGCGGCGGCTTGCGGAGGCGCTGGGGCTCAAGGTTGAGTGGCTGCACCGCGTCGCGTACGGGCCGGTGCGCCTGGGGCGGCTCGCCGCTGGGAAATACCGGCGGCTTTCTCCTGCCGAGATCGGGGCCATCGAGCGACTGCATGGAACTGCGTGATCGGACGGCGATGATCCTGGGCGGCAGCGGGCTGGTCGGGCGCGCCGTGGCCCGCCGGTTGCTCGCGGCCGCCCCGCGCCGGATCGTGCTCGTGGCGCTGTTCGAGGACGAGGTGAAGGCCACGGCCCGCACGCTCGAGCCCTACCGCGGCCGCACGGCGATCGACGTCGAGTGGGGCGACGTCTTCATCCCCGCCGACCTGGCGCGGCTCGAGCACGGCGCGATCGTCAACCAGCCCGAGCACCGCGCGCTGCTGCTGCACGACCTCCTCGGGGACCTGACCGACGACATCCTGGACCGCAGCTTCCTGTGCCAGCTCTTGATGAAGTACCGCCCCGAGGCGGTCGTGGACAGCATCAACACCGCGACCGCCTTCGCCTATGAGGACATCGTGCACAGCGCGCAGCAGCTCCTGGAGCTCGCGGCGGAGGGGAAGCTCGACCGGGCGGCGGTGGAGCGGCACGTGCTCGTGCTGACGACGCCGCGGCTCATCCGGCACGTGCAGATCCTCCACGAGGCGCTGCGGCGCGCCGAGACGAAGGCGTACGTCAAGATCGGGACGAGCGGCACGGGCGGGATGGGCTTCAACATTCCCTACACGCACTCCGAGGAGCGACCGAGCCGCACCCTGCTCGCGAAATCCGCAGTGGCGGGGGCGCAGTCGCTGCTGCTGTTTCTCATGGGTCGCACCCCCGGCGCGCCCGCGACGGTGGAGATCAAGCCGACGGCGACGATCGCCTGGCGCGAGATCGGGTTCGGACCGATCCGCCGCAAGGGGAAGCCGATTCCGCTCGTCGATTGCCCTTCCCCGGTGCCGCTGGCGGAGGCGTTCCGCCCCGACGCGCGCCCGTGGTGCGAGCTCGGCAAGGCGCTCGAAGGGGTGTTCATCGACGTGGGCGAAAACGGGCTGTTCTCGCGCGATGAATTCGAGACGGTGACGGCGCTCGGCCAGATGGAGTTCATCACACCGGAAGAGGTCGCGGAGTACGTGCTGATGGAGCTCGAGGGCCGGGCCACCGGGCGCGACGTGGTGGCCGCGCTCGACGCCGCCACCGCCGGCCCGACCTATCGGGCGGCGCTGCTGCGGGCGCACGCGCTCGAGCACCTCCGCACCCTCGAGCACCAGACCCAGAGCCGCAGCGTCGCGTACGAGATGCTCGGGCCGCCCCGGCTCACCAAGCTGCTGTGGGAGGCGCACCTGTGCGCGCTGCTGTGCCCGAGCGTACGGCAGCTCGCCCAGTCCAAGGCGAAGCAGCTCGCCGCGGAGGCCCACGCGCTCGTGACCCGCGACGCGGCGCTGCGGAGCCATATTGTGTCGGTGGGAATCCCGATCCTGGCGCCGGACGGCGAGCGGTTGTACCGCGGCAGTCTGGTCGTCGTACCCCCCTCCGGGGACGGGTATGACCCCCGGGCCGCGGCGCCGCGCGGCTGGGTGGACCTGCGGCCGGAGCAGTTCGGGATGTGGGTCAAGCGGGCCCAGGAAATGGTGGCCCAGGCCGAGCGACGTCGCAGCCGCGCGGCGGAGTCGGGGAGCGACGTGGACTGGACGGCCATCGGCGCCGACGATCCGATCGAGCCGGCCCGGTTCGCCACGTGGGTCTTCCGATACGAAGACCGGGGGGAGCGGATCAAGCGCTGACCTCATGGCAGCGGATACCGCAGGAATCGACCGCGCGCTCGGCGCCATCGGCACGACGTTCCGGCTGATGCGCCTCTATCCGCCGAGCCACCCGGCGGTGCTGGAAGCGCTGCGCCAGATCGGCGAGGCGCTGCCGTTGCTCGCAGCGCTCGGCACCGTCGAATGGAAGATCGGCGCCACCGGCCTGCACTGGCAGGGTCAGCATATGCTGCCGCGCAACACGCAGATCGCGGAGCTCGCCGGGTTGCTGTACGCGCGGGGCGTGCGTGCCATGACGCTGAATCCCGGCATGACCGCCGACCACGTCCTCGCCCTCTTTAAGGTCGCCATGGGCACGATCCTGCCCGACGACCCGACGCTGGGGCGGGTGACGCTCGCGCTGGCCCGCCGCACGACGGCGCGGCTCGAGCGGTTGCGCACGCCGGCGCCGCCCGACGCGCCGCCGGCCGCCGGGGGAGGGGCCGCAGCGCCGCCGCGGCCCGCGGCGCCCGCAGCCGACGCCGGTCTCGCGGGGAAGCGGCCCAGCACCGTGTTCCGGTCCGACGTGCTGCCGCCCGAGGTCGAGGCGAAGCGCGCTGTCACCGGGCTCAAAGCGGCGGCGACGCCGGAGGAGCAGCGCTCGGCGGTGGACAAGCTGGCCGCTCTGGCGCCCGCCCTGCTGCAGCAGCGCGACGCGGCCACGGTGGCGGATGCGATCGCCGCGCTCGACCGCCTGCTCCTGGCGGCGCAGGATGCGGATCTGCTGGCAGCGATCGACAAGGCGGCCCTCGCGCTCTCCGACCGCACCCTGGTCGAGCGGATGGTCCAGCGGATGGGTGAGGCGCGCGTGCCACCGGAGGAGCGTGAAGCGCTCGTCGCGGCGGTCGGGGCGCTCGCCGCGCTGTCGATGCCGCTGCTTCTGGACGCGTTCATCGCCACGCGGCTCGACTCCCGCGCGCCGTACCGCGCGGCGGTGCGCAAGGCGGCCGATCGGGCGCTCGAGCCGCTCCAGAGCCGGCTCGCGGACAAGGACCCGCAGCTGGTGGCGGCGGCGGCGGAGCTGATCGGGCTCACCGGGAGCCCGCAGGCGGCGGCGCTGCTCGTGCCGCTGATCCGGCACCGCTCCGAGTTCGTGCGGGAGGCCGCCCTGCTCGGTCTCGCCGAGGCCGGGGGGCGGGAGATCTCACGGCCGGTGATGCCCGCCTTGAAGGACGAAAGCGTGATGGTCCGGCTGGCGGCGGCCCGCGCGGTCGCCGCCGGGGGCGACCCCGCGTCGTCCACCGTCCTCATCCGGCGGCTGGACCAGGAGCCGGACGAAGGGGTACAGGCGGAGTTGTTGCGGGCCATCGGGCGGCTCGGGGCGACGGAAGCGCTGGAGGTGCTGGCGCGTTACGCCGAGCCGGGAGGTCGGATGAGCCGCCGCCGGAACACGACGGTGCGGGCGGCCGCGGTGGACGGGCTGCGCCACATCGCGCGGCCCGAGGCGCGGGGGCTGTTGGAACTCTACAGCAGGGACAAGGAGCCGGCGGTGCGAAAGGCGGCGGAGGCGGCGCTGAAATGACGACACGCGCGGTGAAGGCAAGCGATGCAGCCCTGGCGCAGTCGATCGCGCGCGAGGTGGCGAAGCGCGTGGTCGGACAGGAGCTGATGGTCGAGCGCCTGCTCGTGGGCCTGCTCACGGGTGGACACGTCCTGCTCGAAGGCGTGCCGGGGCTCGCGAAGACGCTCGCGGTGCGCAGCGTGGCGGAATGCCTGCGGATCGCCTTCTCGCGGATCCAGTTCACTCCCGATCTGCTGCCCGCGGACGTGATCGGCACCATGGTGTTCGACCAGCGGTCGCAGGAGTTCTACGCCAAGAAGGGGCCGCTGTTCGCGAACCTCGTGCTGGCGGACGAGATCAACCGCGCGCCCGCGAAGGTGCAGTCCGCGCTGCTGGAGGCGATGCAGGAGAAGCAGGTGACGATCGGCGGCGAGACGTTCTTCCTGGGAGAGCCGTTCCTGGTGCTCGCGACCCAGAACCCGATCGAGCAGGAGGGGACGTACCCGCTGCCCGAGGCGCAGCTCGACCGCTTCATGCTCAAGGTGCGGGTGGGCTACCCGACGCGCGACGCCGAGAAGGAGATCGTGGCGCGCATGGCGTCGGGACGCCCGATCGAGGTGGAGCGCATCGCCGAGGCGGACGACATCCTGGCCGCGCGGAGCGCGATCGCCGAGCTGTTCATGGACCAGAAGGTCGTCGATTACATCGTGGACGTCGTGCGGGGCACCCGCGAGCCGCAGGCCATCGGTCTGCCGGAGCTCAAGCCCCTGATCGCATTCGGCGCGAGCCCGCGCGCATCGATCTACCTGGCCCAGGCGGCGCGCGCGCACGCCTACCTGCGCGGCCGCGCCTACGTCGTGCCGGAAGACGTGAAGGCGATGGCGTTCGACGTGCTGCGGCACCGCGTGCTGCTCACGTTCGAGGCGGAAGCCGAGGACATGGACGCCGACCGCGTGATCGCCAGGATCCTGGAGGCCGTGGGCGTGCCGTGACGTACGAAGGACAAGAGCGTCGGCGTGGCGGCACACCCCCGGTCCGCATCCGCCGGCGGGCCGTCACCCCCGAAATCCTGCGACAGGTCAAGGGGATCGAGCTCCGCGCTCGCTCCCTCGTCAACTCCCTCTTTACGGGCGAATACCGCTCGGTCTTCCGCGGGCAGGGCATCGAGTTCGCGGAGGTGCGCGCGTACCAGCAGGGGGACGACTTCCGCGCCATCGACTGGAACGTCTCGGCGCGGATGGGCCACCCTTTCGTGAAGACATTCCACGAGGAGCGGGAG
Source organism: Gemmatimonadales bacterium (assembly GCA_036395195.1). GTDB lineage: Bacteria > Gemmatimonadota > Gemmatimonadetes > Gemmatimonadales > GWC2-71-9 > AG41. Next base: position 14,431 of record DASWDP010000051.1, read on the forward strand.
ATCACGCTGCTCCTCGTGGTGGACCAGTCCGGGTCGTGCCAGTTCGGCCGTCCCTACACCAAGGCGGGGCTGGCCGTGGAGGTGGCCGCGGTGCTCGCGCTGGCGGCGGCGCGCCACAACGACCGCGTGGGCGCGCTCATGTTCGCGGACAAGGTCGAGTACGTGGTGCGTCCCGCGAAGGGACGGCCGCACGCGCTGCGCGTGATCCGCGACCTGGTCGCGTTCACGCCGCGGGGGCAGGGTACGAACCTGGGCGAGGCGCTGCGCTACGCCGCGAAGCTGCTGCGCCACCGCTCCATCCTCGTCGTGCTCTCGGACTTCCGGGGGGACGGCTGGGAAGATCCCCTGGCGCAACTCGCGGCCGGCCACGACGTGGTCGCCATCACGATCGACGATCCGCGCGAGCTCGAGCTGCCCGACGCCGGCTGGGTGGACATGGAGGACGCCGAGACCGGCCAGCGGGTGCTCCTCGACACGAGCCACGGCCCGACCCGCACGCGCGTGCGGGTCGCGGCGGAGCGGCAGCTGCGCGAGCGCGGCCGCAGGCTGATCCAGGCAGGCGTGGACCGCGTGGCACTCCAGACGAGCGTCCCCTACGGCGTGCCTTTGCGGCGGGCGTTCGCCGAACGCGCGCGACGGCTGAAACGATGAACCCCCGTTGTAGGACGCTACGACGCTACGTTGTACGAGGTGCGGCCAGGACGGTCCTCGGTGTTATCGTTGGCGTCTTGGCGTCCTGGCGTCTGGCAACGGGGCAGGGCGGTGACTGGGTTGCCACTCCGGCTCGTCCGACGGTCGGAGATACGATTTGGCTCCAGCGTTTGATTAGCGTACCGGGGGGATGGCGGGTGCGGGCGGGGAAGCTCGAGGCCACCGAGCAAGTCGAGGCGCTCGGCGACCCCGCGGTGCTCCGGGTTCCAGGAGGGTGGGTGGTGCGCTACCCCGTGGTCGCGTGGGCCCCCGGGGCCGAGACCATCGCGCTGCCGCCGATCTGGCGGCTCGGTCCCGACGGCCGGGCCGACTCGACGGGCGGTGGCACGGCGAGCTTCACCGTCGCGAGCGTCCTTCCGGATACGCTGCGTCGGGCGGCGCCGCGGGGGCTCATCGGCCCCCTGCGCCCCGAGCGCCGCAATCCACTCCTGCCGCTCGCCGCCGTCGCCGTATCCGCCGGCGTGCTCGCGGCCGGGATCGTGTTGCGACGGCGTCCGCCACGCGAGGTCGTCGCCCCGGTTCACGTTCCAGTGGAACATGAGGTCCCGGACGCCCGCTGGCTGGCCGCCGGGGAGCCGAAGGCGGTGGCCGCGCGGGCGACGTGGCACCTGCGCGCGGCACTCGCCCGCGCGGTCCCCGAGGCGCACCCTGCGCTCAGCACGCAGGAGTGCCTCGCCGTCGTCGCGCGGGTCCGGCCCGACGCGCCGGTGCGCGAGCTGCGGGACCTGCTCGAGCAGCTCGACCGCGTGGCGTTCGCCTCCGCCCACGGCACCGACGTGGCTGGCCTCGCCGCGATGGCCCGCGGGCTCGCCCAGGAACTCGCCCCGTGAGCTTCGCGCGGCCGATCCTGCTGCTCGTCCTCGCCGCGCTCCCGCTCTGGTGGTGGCTCCGCAACAAGCGCCTGGGCGGGCTCCGCGGCACGCGCATGAGCGACGTCCGGCCCGCGAGCGGGGTGGCGGCGCGGCTGTGGGTCGCCCGGCTGCCCGTGAGCCTCCGGAGCCTGTGCCTCGGGGCGTGGATCGTCGCCGCCGCCGGTCCCCGGGTCGGGGCGGCGCGCACCGAGACGCGCAGCGAAGGAATCTCGATCGTGCTCGCCATTGATCTGTCGAGCAGCATGCTGGCCGAGGACTTCGCGCCGGCGAACCGGATCGACGTGGCGAAGCGGACGGCGCTCGACTTCGTGCAGGCGCGCGCGTCCGACCGGATCGGCCTGGTCGCGTTCGCGGCCCAGGCGCTGACGCTCGTGCCCCTCACCAACGACTACGCCGTGCTCGACCAGGCGCTGCGCGATCTGAAGATCGGCATCCTCGAGGACGGGACCGCCATCGGTACGGGCATCGGCACCGCGGCGAACCGGCTGCGGCGCGCTCCGGGGAAGAGCAAGGTGATGGTGCTGATCACCGACGGCGTCAACAACCGCGGCACCGTGGACCCGCGAACGGCGGCGCAGGCGGCGGCGGCGCTCGGCATCCGGATCTACGTGATCGGGGTCGGCATCCGGGGAGAGGCTCCCGTGCCGACGGGCCAGGGGCTCGAGGGTCTCCGCTATCAGATGATGCCGGTCGAGATCGACGAGCCGCTCATGACCGAGATCGCTTCGATGACCGGGGGGCGCTACTACCGCGCCACCGACACGGAGTCGCTGCGGCACGTGTTCGAGGAAATCAACCGGCTGGAGAAGACGACCGTGGAGCAGGTCGTGTACCGGCGCTACGAGGAAGCGTACCGGGTCCCGCTGGCGCTGGGACTCCTGGCCCTGGCGCTCGAGGTCGTCCTCTCGGCGACGCTCGCGATCCGGGTGCCCTGATGACCTTCGACGCCCCGGTGGTGCTGGCGCTGGCGCCGCTGGTCGGCGGCGCGATGTGGTTCGCGGCGGCGTGGGCCCGGCGCGCGCGCATCCGGCGCGCGGCTCTGTGGTCGGAAGAGACGGTGCGCCGCGCGCTCGCCGCGGGACGCCTCGGGCCCACCGCGCTCTCGGTGTCCGCGTTCCTCGGCGTCGTGGCGCTGGCCGGCCCGCGGTGGGGTGAAGAGCGGATCGTGACGGAGACCCGCGGGCTCTCGCTCGTGATCGCCGTGGACATCTCACGCTCGATGCTCGCCGAGGACGCGCGCCCGAGCCGCCTGGGGCGCGCGCTGCGCGAGGCGCGGCGGCTCCTGCAGGACCTGGACGGCGACCGGATCGGCCTGGTCGCCTTCGCCGGCTCGAGCTATATCCTGGCGCCGCTCTCGATCGACGGCTCCGCGCTCACGCTCTACCTCGACGCGCTCGATCCCGACGTCGCCTCCGAAGGGGGGACCGCCCTCGCGCCGGCGCTGCGCCAGGGCGCGGAGCTGCTGCGCGCCGGCTCCGACCTGGCCGACCGCGTGCTGGTCGTGTTCACCGACGGCGAAGCGCACGACACCCTCGCCGGGATCGTCGCCCAGGCGGAGCGTCTCCGGGCGGCCGGCGTCCACCTGATTCTCGTCGCCGAAGGCGGCCGGGCGCCCGCGCGCATCCCCGTGCGCGACGATCGCCGGACGCTGGTCGGCTGGCAGCGAAGCGACGAAGGCGCGGTGATCGAGACGGCGCGGCGTGACGACGTGCTGGGCGCCGTCGCGGACGCGGCGCAGGGGACGCTCGTCGCCGCCGACCTCCCCGATCAGGCGGGCGCGGTGCGCGACCTCGTCGCGTCGTACAAGCGCGCCCGCGCGAGCGAGAGCCGCGCCGAGCGCGGGCGCGCCCGCGCCTGGGTGCCGCTCATGCTCGCCGCCCTGCTGCTCGTGGTGCAGGCCGCCACCCGGCGCACCGCGGCGCTCATCGGGCTCGCGCTGATCTGCCTCACTCCGCCGCGGGCGGTGGCGCAGCAGCCGCCCCCCCCCTCGTCCCCCCCGCCCTCCCGCCCGCGCACGCCCGCGGAGAAGGCGTGGGATGCGCGGCAGCTCGCGCGGGCGCGCGAGGCCTACATGACGGAGCTTGCCAGGCGCCGCCACGACGATACCGCTTGGTACAACGCCGGGACCGCGGCCCTCGCCGACTCGGACGCCGAAACGGCGCAGGCGGCCCTGACGCACGCCGGCGCCTCGCTCGACCCCGAGCTGCGGTTCCGCGCCCTCTACAACCTCGGACTGCTGGGGCTGCGCCTCGCCGACGCGGACAGCGCGAACCGCGACGCCCACCTCACGGACGCCGAGCGCGCCTACCGCGAGGCGCTGTTGCTGCAGCCGGGCAACGTCGCCGCCAAATGGAACCTCGAGCTCGCGGTCCGGCGGCGCGGCGGCGGGTCGAGCACCCGGCAGAACGCACCACCCTCGGGCGGCGGCGGGGGAGGCGGCGGGGGCGGTGGTGGTCAGGGGGGTGGTGGCGCCCGGGGCGATGGGGGGCAGGCCGGAGGACTCAGCCAGGCTCAGGCGGACGAGATCCTCCGGTCGCTCGGCCAGGAGGAGCTGAACACGCGGCGCGACCGCACCGGCCACCTGCGACGCGCCGCCGAGCCGGGGGTGAAGGACTGGTGATCACGGCTCTCTGGCTGCTCGTCGCGCTGCAGGGCCCCCAAGGAGTGGACGGGGCCGCGCTCGACGTGACGGCGCGCGTGGACCGCGTGCGCCTGACGGCGGGTGAGCAGCTGTTGCTGACCGTGCGCGCCCGCACGCGCTCGGCCGAGCCGGTCTCAGTGGTGCTGCCGGCGCTCACCGGGTTCGCGATCGTGGGCTCGCGCGAGGTGACCGAGGTGACGATCGAGGGCCTGGGCGGCCCCGTGCGCACCACCACCCGCGAGCTGCAGCTGCGGGCGCAGCGTCCCGGCACGCTCGTGGTCGGCCCGGTGCGGGTACGCCAGGGCCGCCGCGAGGTCGGGACGGCGCCGATCACCGTGAGCGTTGACAGCGCCGCCGTCGGCCTGGCGACGACGCTCTCCCCGATCGCGCGCAGCCTCATCGACGCCGCGCCGTCCCCGGCACCCTCGCGGAGCGACCGCGTCGCGCTCACCGTGATTGTTCCGGGCGACTCGGGGCTGGTCGGGCAGCAGTTCGACGTGATCGCAGCGGCGTGGTTCCCGCGGGAGTTGCGCGGGCGGCTGCGCCGGGCGCCGGTTCTCACTCTGCAAACGCCCGAGGGCGTGTGGGCGTATCCGGGTGCGGCGCCGAGCGAGGTGGCGGCGTCGCGGCTCGTGCGGGGGCAGTGGCTCGATCTGTTCGTGGCGCACCAGGCGGTGTTCCCGCTCGCGCCCGGGCGCATCGTGATTCCCCCGGCCACGGTTCAGTATGCGGTTCCGGCCAGTTTCTCCTTCTTCAGTCGCGAGGAGCGCTTTTCGCTGCGGAGCGATTCGCTGCCGGTCACCGTACTGCCTCTCCCAGAGGCCGGACGGCCCGTCGGGGACCAGCACGTGGTCGCTCAGGGACTCGACCTCGCGTTGACGATCGATCCGGCCGACAGCCGCGTGGGGGAGCCGATCGACGTGATGGCGACGGTGTCCGGTGTGGGGAACGTGGCCCTCTGGCCCGAGCCCGCGATCCGGTGGCCGGCCGGGTTCCGCGCCTACGCCGGCGAGACGGGGATGCGGGTCACCCCGCGCGACGGCCGGATCGGCGGTACCAAGACGTTCCACTACCTGGTCGTGCCGGACTCGGCGGGCTCGTTCCTGCTGCCGGACGTGCGCTACCCCTACTACGACATCGCCGCCGGCCGGTACGCCGCAGCGGCCACCGCTCCCCGCGCGCTCGCCGTGGCGCCGGGGATCGAGCCGCGCGCGGCGCGCGCGCTGCCGCCGCTCGCCCGACCCGCGATCGCGGTGTGGAGCGACGCGCTGGCGCGCGACCTGATCCCGTGGGGCTGGCTCGCGTTGCTCGTCGGGCCGCCGCTCGTCGCGTGGCTGTCGCGCCGCCGCGGCGCGCCGCGGCTCGCGCCCGACGCGCTCGCGGCGGCGGCGCCGCTCACGCGGCTCGGCCGGCTCGAGCGCGCGTTCCACAGCGTGCTCGCGAACCATGTTCCCGACGCGCAGGCGCGCGACGGGGACGGCCTGGCGCGGGCGCTGCGCGCGTCGGGCGTCGAGAACGCGGTGGCCGATCACGTGATGCGGCTGCGCGACCGGCTGCGCGCGGCGCGCTACGGGCCCGACGGGCTGGGGGATGCGGTGGAGCTGGCGGCGGAGCTCGAACAGGTGCTGCAGGTGCTCGGTGCAGAGCCGTCCGGGGGGCGGCGTCGTGTCGCGGCGCTGCTCGCGCTGGTGGCGCTCGCGGCGGCGCACGCGGGCGCCGCGCAGGGGCCGAGCGCCGAGGCGCTGTACGACGCGGGCGCGCTGCGCGCCGCCGCCGATTCGTTCGCCGCGCGGGCCGCCGCGGAGCCGGGCGTGCCCGCGCACTGGTACAACCTCGGCGCCACGCTGTACCGCGCGGCCGCGGACGGCAAGGCGACCGCCGCCTGGGCCGTGGCCGCGCGACTCGCGCCGCGGGACCCGCTGTTGCGGCGCGCCCGCGCCCTCCTCCCGGCGCCCGACGCCGCGACCGAGCCGCTGCTCGCAGCGGGGCGCGCGACGCCCCACGAATGGGCGCTCGCGGCGGCAGCCTGCTGGTTGGTCCTCTGGGGCGCGGTCATCGCACGGCGGCGGCGCACCGTCGTGATCGGCCTCGCGGTCCTCACCCTCCTGGCGGCGGGGCTCGGCGGGCTCGCCGCGGCGCGGCGGGCGCGGCCCGTGGCGGTCGTGATCAATCCCGGGACGCAGGTGCGCGTCGCCCCGTACGGCGGGGCGAGTCCCGTGTCCACGGTCGAGCCGGGTGCGGCGCTCCTCGTGGCGCGGCGCTACGGGGGGGGCGCCTGGCTCGAGGTGCGCCGCGCGGACGGCGTGCACGGCTGGGTGCTCGCCTCCGAAGTGGTGCGGTTGTGACGGGGGGGGGCCGCGGGGGCCGCGTCGCCGTCCTGCCGCCGCGGGTCGCCGACCAGATCGCGGCCGGCGAGGTGGTCGAGCGCCCGGCATCGGTCGTGAAGGAGCTGGTCGAGAACGCGCTCGACGCGGGCGCCCGGGCGGTGCGGGTCGAGATCGAGGACGGTGGCAAGAGCCTGATCCGCGTGAGCGACGACGGCGACGGGATGAGCCGCGCCGACGCCGAGCTCGCGCTGTCGCGCCATGCGACGAGCAAGATCCGCGAGGCCGCGGACCTGATCGGGGTGGGGACGTTCGGCTTCCGCGGCGAAGCGCTGCCCGCCATCGCGTCGGTGTCGCGCTTCGAGCTCGAGACGTCGGCCGACGGCGCGAGCGGCACGCGGCTCCGCCTCGTCGGAGGGCGGCGCGAGGCCGCCGAGGACGCCGTGCGGACGCGCGGGACGACGGTGACCGTGCGCGCGCTGTTCTTCAATACGCCCGCCCGCCGCAAGTTCCTGCGCGCCCAGACGACCGAGACGCGAGCCGTGGTCGAAGCGCTCACCGTGCTGGCGCTCACGCGCCCGGACGTCGCCTTCACGCTCACGAGCGACGAGCGCGCGCTGATCGAGGTCCAGCCGGCGGCGCGCTCCATCGACCGCGTGCACGCTCTATGGGGCCGCGGGCTCGCCGAGACCCTCCTGCCGGTGGCGCACCGAGAGGGGCCGCTCGAGGTGCACGGCTTCGCGCAGCGCCCCGCGCAGGCGAAGCCCGCGGGGCGCAAGGGGTACGTGTTCGTGCGCGGGCGGCCGATCCGCGATCCGTTCATCCTGCGGGCGGCGGAGGCCGGCTACCGGTCCACCATCGCGCCGGGCGACCGGCCTTCGCTCATCCTGTTCCTCGACCTCCCCGGCGACGCCGTGGACGTGAACGTCCACCCGGCGAAGCTCGAGGTCCGGTTCCGTGACAAGTTCTTCGTGGAGAAGGTGGTCGAAGAGGCGGTGCGACGGGCGCTCGGGCCCCTCGAGGCGGCTGCGCCGCTGGGGCTCGGGGCTGGGGGCTCGGGGCTCGGGGCTTGGAATGTCGCGGGCGGCTCCGCTGTGCCGCTCGAGATGTTCGCCGGCGACCCCCGAGCCACGAGCCCCGAGCCCCGAGCCCCGCCTCTGCTTCAAGTGTTCGATACCTATATCGTCTTCCAAACCGACTCCGGCGTCGCCATCGTGGATCAGCACTCGGCGCACGAGCGCGTGCTGTATGAGCGGGTGATGCGCCAGCTCTCGGGCGACGGCGCGCCTGCGCAGCGGCTGCTGCTCCCGTTGACGCTCGAGTTCACCGCGCCGGAGCTCGAGGTGATCGAGGCGCACCGCGAGCTGCTGCGCCGCGTCGGCTACGAGGTGGAGCCGTTCTCCGGCCGCACCGTCGTCGTACACACGGTGCCCAACCCGCACCCGCGCTTCGACGCCGGCCGCTGCCTGCAGGAGCTGGTGGCGGATCTCGCCGGCGGCCGGTTCGACGGGGGCGCAGGGGGCGCGGGGGGCGCGGGGGGAGCGCTCGCGAGCCGGCTGGAGCGCTTCGGCGCCACGTTCGCGTGTCGTGCCGCCATCAAGGCGGGGCAGCGCCTCGAGCCCGAGGAGATGCGCGAGCTCATGGCGCGCCTGCTGACCGCCACGCTTCCCGCCCACGACGTGCACGGGCGCCCGACCATCGTTCAACTGCCCAAGGATGAGCTCGAACGGAGATTTGGGAGAAGCTGAACTTTGACGGTGCCGCACCGACCGCTGGTCCCGGTAATCGTCGGTCCCACCGCCGTCGGGAAGACGGCGGTCGCGGCCGCGTGGGCCGGGCGTGCAGCGGTCACCGTCATCTCGGCGGACGCGCGCCAGGTGTACCGGCCACTCGACATCGGGACAGCGAAGCCGGATGCCGAGCTGCGGGCGCGCGTCCCGCACGTGGGGCTCGATCTGATCGATCCGGGGGAGCGCTACAGCGCGGGGCGGTTCGCGCGCGACGCCGCGGAGTGGCTCGGCGCGATCCGCGCCGCGGGGCGGCAGCCGGTCATCGTGGGCGGCACCGGTTTCTACGTGCGGGCGTTGGCCGAGGGGCTGTTTCGCGAGCCGCCGCTCGACGCGGCCCGGCGCGACCGGCTGCGCCGCTGGAGCGCGCGGCTCTCCGCCGCCGAGCTGGCGCACTGGGCGGCGCGACTCGACCGGCGGTTCGCCGGTGGCGGCCGGCAGCGCGCCGCCCGCGCGATCGAGGTCGCATTGCTCACCGGGCGCGCCCTCAGCTGGTGGCAGGAGCACGCGCGCGAGACGGGGGTCATGCGCCCGTGGTACATTCATCTCACACTGCCGCGGGACGCGTTGCACCGGCGGATCGCCGAGCGGGTGGATCGCATGCTCGCCGCGGGGCTGGTGGACGAGGTGCGGCGCGTGCTCGCCGCCGGCGTATCGCCGGGCGCGCCCGGGCTCGACGGCGTCGGCTACCGCGAGGTGGTGGCGCTGCTCGAAGGGCGGATTCCCGAGGCGGGCCTGCGGGACGCGATCGTCGCGGCGACCCGGCAGTACGCGAAGCGGCAGCAGACGTGGTTTCGACATCAACTGCGGGACGAGGGACGGGGGACGGGGGACGGGTCGGTGTGGATGCTCGATGCGACGGACGAACCCAACGTGCTCGCCCAACGGATCGTGGAACGCTGGCATGCGATCACCCGTCCCCCGTCCCCCGTCCCCCGTCCCGTTCGCTGACATGAGAATTGGAATTACGTGCTATCCGACCTACGGCGGCTCCGGCGCGGTCGCGACCGAGCTGGGGCTCGAGCTGGCGCGGCGCGGCCACGAGGTCCACATCATCTCGTACGCGAGCCCGTTCCGGCTGCGCGGGGGATACGCCGAGCGGGTGACGTTCCACGAGGTCGTGCCGGCCGATTACCCTCTGTTCGAGCACTCGCCCTACGCCCTCGCGCTCGCCGTGAAGCAGCACGAGGTGGCGCTGCGCGAAGGGCTCGAGCTGATGCACGCGCACTACGCGATTCCGCACGCGGCGACCGCGTGGCTCGCGAAGCAGATGCTCAAGGAGCAGCGCGACCTGAAGGTCGTGACTACCCTCCACGGTACCGACATCACGCTCGTGGGGCAGGACCCCTCCTACTTCACGATCACCAAGTTCTCGATCGAGCATTCGGACGCCGTGACGGCCGTCTCCGAGTTCCTCAAGGAGGAGACCTACCGGGCGTTCGGGTGCGTGGGCTGTGACGTGCAGGTGATCCCGAACTTCGTGTCGGCGGCCGACTTCTCTCCCGCGACGGACGGGGGGGGCACGTGCCGCCGCGCGCTGGCGCCCGCCGGCCACAAGATTCTCATTCACGTGTCCAACTTCCGGCCGGTGAAACGGATCGTGGACGTGGTCCGGATCTTCGCCGCGGTGCGGCGGGCGCTCCCCGCGACGCTGGTGCTCGCCGGCGACGGCCCCGATCGCGATATCGCCGAGGAGGAGGTGGACCGCCTGGGCCTGCGCGCCGACGTCCGGTTCCCGGGCAAGGTGGATCGCGTGCCGGATCTGCTGCGGGGCAGCGATCTGTTCCTGCTGCCGTCGCAGAACGAGTCGTTCGGGCTGGGCGCGCTCGAGGCGATGGCGTGCGGCGTGCCCGTGCTCGCCAGCCGGGTCGGCGGGCTGCCGGAGGTGGTCGTGGACGGCGAGACGGGATATCTGGCCCCGGTCGGTGCCGTGGACGAGTTCGCCGAGCGGGCCGTGACGGTGCTCAAGGATCCCGCTCTGCACGCGCGACTTCGGGCGGGCGCGGCGGCGCGCGCCAGCGAGTTCTCGGCCGAGCGGATCGTGCCCCGCTACGAAGCGCTCTATCAGGACGTCCTGCGTGCGTGACGTGCTGCGGCTCGTCCGCGCCCACAACCTGCTCATCGCCGCGGCCGGCGTGCTCGCCGGAGGGTGGATCGCCCTCGAGACCGTCGCGCTGCCCCCCCCCAAGCTGCTCGGCTTTGCGGCGCTCGCGGCCGCCGGCTTCGCGGCGGCGGGGAACACCCTCAACGATCTATGGGACGCCGCGGCTGACCGGGTGAACCGGCCCGGGGGCGAGCGCCCGCTTGCGGCGGCGGGACGGATCGCGCGCGGCACGGCGCACCTGTGCGTCGTGGGGGGTGCGCTCGGGGGCCTCGCGGCGGCGATGCTGGTCGGCGGGACGGCGGTGCTCGTAGGTGCCGCCGCGCTCGCCGTGATGATCGCGTATTCACCGGTCCTCAAGCGGCGCGGTCTGGCGGGCAACCTCGCCGTCGCGCTCGTCGCCGGGCTGCCGCTCATGTACGGCGCGATCGCCGTGGGGCGCCCCGCGGCCGGCGTCGTGCCGTGGACGCTCGCGGCGTGGATGCACCTGGTGCGGGAGATCGTGAAGGACCTGGACGACGAGCCAGGCGACCGCGCGCTGGGGCGCCGCACGCTGCCGATCGTCTTCGGCCCCCGGCGCGCGGCGCTCGTGGCGGCGGCGCTGGCCGGTCTGTTCGTGCCGCTCTCGCTCGCGCTGCCGGCGAGGGCGCACTACGCGTGGCCCTATTTCGTGGTCGCCCTGTTCGCCCAGCTCGCGGTGCTGCTCGTCGCGACCCGGCTGCTCGTGGGACGAACACCGGGCAATACCGTACTCCTCAAAGGAGCGATGCTCGTCGGGATCGTGGCGCTCGTGGCGGGGCGGGTCGCATGACGTTGTGGCAGGGAATCATCCTGGGACTGGTGCAGGGGGTCACGGAGTTCCTCCCGATCTCGAGCTCCGGGCATCTCGTGCTCGTGGAGGCGCTCACCGGCATCCATTTCACGGACGTGACCGTGGAGGTGTCCCTGCACGTGGCCACGCTCGGGTCGGTGCTGGTGGTTTACGGAGCCCGGCTGTGGGAAATCGCCCGCGGCGCGTTGCGCGGCGACGGCCCGAGCGTGCGCTACGCGGCGTTGCTCATCCTCGCGACGATCCCCGCCGGCTTGATCGGCGTCCTGTTTCACCGCCAGATCGAGGAGCAGTTCCATTCACTGGTCTGGGTCGGCATCCAGTTCGTGATCACGGGCGTCATTCTGTGGGCGACCCGTGGGTCGCGCGGCGAGCGGACCTTTCCCGCGCCGGGCGCCGCGGTCGGCATCGGGTTCGCCCAGGCGTTCGCCATCCTTCCCGCCATCTCCCGATCGGGCGCGACCATCGCTGCGGCCCTGTGGGCAGGGCTCACGCCCGCGGCGGCAGCGGACTTCAGCTTCCTGATGGCCGTTCCCGTGATCGCCGGCGCCGCCGTGCTCGAGGGACGCCAGGTGGTGCTCAACGTCGCGGCCGTGGGCGCCTTGCCCTGGGCGGTGAGCTTCGTGGTGGCGTTCGTCGGCGGTATCTGGTCCATCAAGTGGCTGGTGGCGCTGCTCCGGCGCGGCCGCTTCCACGTGTTCGCGCCGTACTGCTGGATCGTGGGCGTGCTGACGCTCGCGTACGCCCTGTGGCCGGCCTGACGCTCGACGGCGTGCCCGCGGGCGACCTGGCCCCGCGCTGGGGCGTGCCGCGGTGCGAGCTGGTCGCGCGGCTCGGCTCGACGCTCGACGCGGCGCACCACCTCGGAGCGGCGGGTGTCCCCGCCGGCACGACGCTGATCGCGGAGGAGCAGACGGCGGGGCGCGGGCGCGACGGGCGCACGTGGCATTCGCCCGCGGGCGGCGTGTGGCTCGCCATGCTGCTCAGGCCGGCGCGCGCGGAGCTCGGCGCCGTGTCGATCCGCGCCGGCCTGGCGCTCGCCGACGCGGTGGACGCCCTGCTCGGCCGCGCCGAGACCCGCCTCAAGTGGCCGAACGACGTGCTGCTGGGCGACCGCAAGCTCGCCGGCATCCTGTGCGAGGGGCGCTGGCAGGGCGTGGCGCTCCAGTGGCTCGCCGTCGGCGTCGGGGTGAACGTGTGCAACGCGATCCCCGCCGACGTCGCGCGGCGGGCGGTGGCGCTGCATGAATGGCTCCCGGCGGTCCGCCGGATCGACCTGCTCGACCGCCTCGTCCCCGCCCTCGCCCGCCTCTCCGCGAGCGAGCCCGCGCTCTCGGTCGACGAGCGCGCCGCCTTCGCCGCGCGGGACTGGTTGCGCGGGCGCGAGCTGCGTGCGCCCGCCGCGGGGCGCGTCCGGGGGGTCGGTCCCGACGGCGCCCTGCTCGTGGACGCCGGCGGGGGGACCGTCGCCGTGCGCGAGGGGCGCGTCGAGCTGGCGTGAGAGGGGACGGTAGAAGACGGTAGAGGACGGTAGAGGGCGGTAGAGGACGGTAGAGGACGGCGAGAGGATCGCTCCCGCCGCCTCATTTTGTCACCGCCGGCAACGATACGGTCCGACGGCCCGCCATGCCGGCGGTAGGTTGGGTCCGTATGGCACCCTATGAGCAACTCAGAGCATGGCAGGAGTGTCACAAGCTCGTGCTCGAGACCTACCGAGCAACGAAGTCGTTCCCGAGGGAAGAACTCTACGGCCTGACGTCTCAGGCACGGCGAGCTGCGTTTTCGGCCGCCGCGAACATCGTCGAGGGATCATCCAAGCACGGCGCGCGAGAGTATCGTCGGTTTCTCGACATCACGATCGGTTCGCTGGCGGAGCTCGGGTACACCTTTCGCGTCGCAAGAGAACTCGCGATGCTGTCGAGCCCGGATTGGGACGCGTTGGAGGATCTGCGACAGCGAGCGGGGTTCCTGACGTGGCGACTGTACAGGTCACTGGGCGACCGAGGGCGCTGAGACCTTCGCCCTCTACCGTCCTCTACCGTCTTCTACCATCTTCTTGCCCCATGCTCCTCGCCATCAACATCAACAACACCGAGACGAAGGTCGGGCTCTTCCGCGGCGACAGCCTGGAGTCCCACTGGCGCCTCACGACCACGCCGTCGCGCACGCCCGACGAGTGGGCGGCCACGCTCACGGCGTACCTCGCCCAGGCGGGACGCTCCACGCAGGAGGTCCGGGCCGCGGTGGTCGCATCGGTGGTGCCGCCGATGACGCAAGGCCTGTGTGAAGCCGTGCAGCAGGCCACCACGGTGTCGCCGGTGGTCGTGGACGGCCGCTCGACCCTCCCGATCAGGCTCGAGGTGGACGAACCGCTGCAGGTCGGGGCGGACCGCATCCTCAACACCCTCGCCGCCGCGCAGCTCTTTCACCGCGACACGATCGTGGTGGACTTCGGCACCGCGACCACGTTCGACTGCATCACCGGCGACGGCCGCTTCCTGGGCGGCGTGATCATGCCCGGCATCCGGACGGCCTCGGACGCGTTGATCCGGGGCACCGCCAAGCTGCCGGCCACCGATCTCACGCCGCCCCACCGCACCATCGGCCGTCGCACCGACGAAGCGATCCGCGCGGGCGTGCTGCTCGGCACCGCCGACGCGGTGAACGGCATCGTGCGCCGCATCAAGGCCGAGTGGCCGAACGGGAAGACCCCCCAGGTGATCGCCACCGGGGGTCTCGCGAGCCTCGTCGCGCCGCTCGCCCACGAGATCGAGTCGGTGCATCCCGACCTGACCCTCACCGGCCTGCGTTTCGCCGCCGCGGCGCTCGGCCTCAAGTGGTAGCCGGGGCGCGCACCCTCAATCGCTGGCGCCGCTGGGGCTACCGGCTGCTCCCCGGCGAGCTGTTCTCCTACATCCTCCACACGCGCCCCGCCGAGTGGCCAATCATGGCGGGGCACACGCTGCTCGGGTACGTGCTCGCCGTGGGCCTCGGCGGAGCGGCGCGCGGGGAGCGGTTGCTGCCGGCGCTGGGTGCGCTGGTGATCTGGGTCGTGTTCCTGAACGGCGGCACGCTCGCGATCAACTCCGTGTTCGACAAGGACGAGGGTGACATCGGCTATCTGAACGCACCGCCACCGCTGCCGCGTCACCTCCTCGCCTTCAGCGGCGCGCTGCTCGCGGGCGGCCAGCTGCTCGCGTTCGCGCTGCCGGCGGCGTTCCGGATCGATTACGGCATCTGCTTCGCGCTTTCGTTGCTCTACTCGGTGCCGCCGTTCCGGTTCAAAGCCGTGGCGGGCGTCGATTGGCTCATCAACATGTGGGGCTTCGGAACGCTCACTCCGTTCGCGGCGTGGGCCGCGACCGGGCGGCCGCTCGACGCCGGGCACGCCCTCGTCCTCCTGGCCTTCTGCCCCCTCTTCGCGGGGCTCTATCCGCTCACTCAGCTGTATCAACTGGAGGAGGACCGCCGCCGCGGCGACCGCACCCTCGCGCTCCTCCTGGGGATGCGGGCGAGCCTCGCGGTCGCGATCGCGTGCATCGTGCTGGCGTTCGCGCTGTTCGGCTGGGCGGCAGTGCTGTTGCCGGTGCGGGCATGGCTGCTCGTCGTCCCGCTCCTCGCGTGGCTCGCCGTGCTCGTGCCCTGGTATCGGCGGCGGGACGCGTTGCCTCCGGCGGGCCACCAGCGGGGGATGTACCGGGCGCTCGCGGCGTGGGCGCTCACCGATCTCGTGGTGCTGTTGGTGTTTGCCCGCTGAGACCGCGGACTTAGATTTGGCGGTGACAACCCTCTCGACCCAGGAGCTGTGACAGCATGTCGGCCACGGCGGCACCCGCGGCATCGGATCGTTCGGACTTCCGCACCGTCACCCTGGGAGGCGCCAAGCTCGGCGTCCTGACGGCGGTGGCGGTGGTGCTGTTTCTCGCCGTGTCCCGGTTCGTGCCCGCCACCGGCGGAGTGCGGGGCGGGATCGAGGCGCTGATCGTCCTCGCCGCGGGGGTGGCGGCGAGCTTCCTGCCGGCACAGTGGGCCGCCGCCCGCCAGGTCGAGGGGATCGCCGGAGCCGCGGCGATGGGCCTCGTCGGCACCGTGGTGTTCATGGCGATCGACATCGTGGTGCTCCGGCCCTTCCAGGCGTATCCCTGGACCTGGGACGCGATCGGCGGCGGGAGTACGTGGTGGTACCTGCCGATCTGGTGGATGCTCGGCACCCTTCTCGCGTGGATCGGCGGCATCATTACGGCGCGAGGGGGCGAGGCGACGCTCGCGCGCCGCGCGCTGCCGGCGGTGGTCGGCGCGCTGGTCCTCGTGACGATCGCCCGGCTCGCGGGGCTCGGCTTCGTGCTCCCGTTCGTGACGGGAGTCGCCTACACCCTCGTCCTCGCGGTGCTCGCCGTCGTCGCGCTCGCCCGGAAGGGCTAGCGGCGGGAGGGGGCGACGGTGCCCCGCTGGCTCGCCCACCTGCTGGTCGTCGTGGGATGGCTTCTGACGCCGATCCTGGCGTGGGGTGCGTCGTACGCCGGAATGTGGCTCGGGGCCCTCCTGGCGATGCGCTTTGCGCGCCCGCTGACGATGTTGCTGGTCGCGGGGAGCGGGGCGGTCCTCTTCGGATTCGTCGCCCTCGCCGTGTGGGTCCGCTTCATGCGCCGGCTGCCGCATCTCGTGTCCCACCTCATGGCGCCGCGCGCTTCCGAGGAGGAGAGCGCGATTGCCGCGGCCGACTGAACGCTGGGGAGGGCGGCTCGCGCCGCTGCTGCTCTTGCCGGCGACGCTCGCTGCCCAGGGCCGTGGCATGGAGCTCCACCTCGGCCGCTGGTACAACGGCAATCGCGCCGACGTGTACGAGTTCCGCACCAGCTCGCGCCCGGGGCGGGCCGGCCCGTTCACGCACGGGTTCGGCGCCACGCTGCTCGTGCACGACTCGCTCGGCCGGCGCCGCGCGTTCTACGGTGTGGGCTACGAAATGCAGGCGTGGCGCGGCCGGGCGACGTTCGGTCCCTATGCGCTCGCCGGCCTCGCCCTCGGGCTCTCCACCGATACCTCCACCCAGGAGCTCGCCGCGCAGTGGAGCGTCGGCGGCGGGGTCGAGTGGCGTCCCTTCTCGTGGTTCGCGCTCGGCACGGAGGTTCGCTACCGGCTGGAAGACCGCGGGCCGCGGGGGTTCTGGCGCCCCGCCGGCGACGCGCGCCGGGGGGTCAGTCTTGCGGCCGGGATCTCGATAGGCTTGGGGAAGGGGGAAGAGGGAAGAGGGAAGGGTGGATACGGAGGTACCCCGGAGCTTCCCCCGCCGGCGCCGCCCACGACCTTCACGGGGAATGCGGGAGACGTCGTGCAGACTGCCATCGAGTCCCTCGGCACGCCTTACACCTGGGGCGGTACCGCCGACAACGGGTTCGACTGCTCGGGGCTGATCCAGTACGCGTACGGGCAGCACGGCGTCCGCCTGCCGCGCATGAGCCGCGACCAGGCTCGCGCGGGCGCGGAGGTGACGCCCGTGGTCGACGCGCTGCGTCCCGGGGACATCCTGCTCTTCTCGGCGCGACCGGGATCGGGTGTGTCGCATGTCGGGATGTACGTCGGCGAGCTGAAGTTCATCCACAGCTCGAGCCGGGGGGTCAAGCTGTCGCGGTTCGACCCGGCCGATCCGGAGGGTGGTTACTGGCTGGATCGGTGGGTGGGGGCGCGGAGGATCATTCCGTGAACCCTGGGCGTCTTGGCGTCGTGTCGCTTGTGACGGTTTTCAGCGCCTGCGCCCCTGCCTCGCGCTACGAGTCCCCCGACGCGCTGCGCGGCTACGTGATTCTGATCACCCGGAAGGATTCGCTCGAACGGCAGATCGCCGACGGGTTGCGGAGCCGGGGGTTCACCGTGCGGACCCACATGAGGGGGGGAAGCCGGCCCACCGCATACCTGCTCGCCTTCACGTTCCGCGAAACCGAGACCCCGGCGCTGGCCTGGGTGCACGTCCGGCTTGCCGACACACGCACGGGGGCGATCGTGGCTGCGGTATCGGCTCCCCTCGACTCCCTGGGCCCGACCCCGGCGGCCCGGGCCCGGGCGATCGTCGATTCCCTCGCGGCAAAGCCCTCCCTGCGACGGCCTCTCCCCCCCTCTTGACAGTGCAGGGGCGAGCGGAGAGATTCCCGGCAGCTCATTTTGGCACTCATTGTATGAGAGTGCTAATCACGTTGAGAAACAAGCACTTAGCACCAGGTACCGAGGTGGAGGCAGCGCACCATGGCAACTGCAACGGCATCCAAGACGAAGCTCAAGCTCTTTCCGCTCGCCGACCGCGTGGCCATCCGGCCGACGGAGGAAACGGAGACGATGAAGGGCGGGCTGTACATCCCGGACACGGCGAAGGAGAAGCCGATCCAGGGTGAGGTGGTCGCCGTCGGCCCCGGCCGGCGCGAGAAAGGAGAGCTGGTCCCGATGGAGCTGAAGGTGGGGGACCGCGTGGTCTACGGGAAGTACAGCGGCACGCAGGTGGAGCTCGAGGGTGAGGAACTCATCCTCATCAAGGAATCCGACGTCATCGCCAAGCTTGGCTGAGGCTGAGGGAGGAAGGACACAATGGCTGCGAAGCAACTGGAGTTCAATGTCGAGGCTCGCGCCCGCTTGAAGCGGGGCGTGGACCAGCTGGCCGAGGCGGTGAAGGTCACGCTCGGCCCGAAGGGCCGGAACGTCGTCATCGACAAGAAGTTCGGGAATCCGACGGTCACCAAGGACGGCGTCACCGTCGCCAAGGAGATCGAGCTCGAGGATCCGATCGAGAACATGGGCGCCCAGATGGTGAAGGAAGTGGCGACCAAGACGTCGGATCTCGCGGGCGACGGCACGACCACGGCCACGGTGCTCGCTCAGGCGATCTTCCGCGAGGGGCTCAAGTCGGTCACGGCCGGCTCGAATCCGATGTCGCTGAAGCGCGGGATCGACCGGGCGGTCGAGGTGGTGGTCGAGGAGCTGAAGAAGATCTCGGTGCCCACCGCCGGCCGCAAGGAGATCGCGCAGGTCGGCGCCATCTCCGCGAACAACGATAAGGAGATCGGCGATCTGATCGCCCAGGCGATGGAGAAGGTCGGCAAGGACGGCGTGATCACGGTCGAGGAGGCGAAAGGCCTCGAGACCACACTCGAGACCGTCGAAGGGATGCAGTTCGACCGTGGCTATCTCTCGCCCTACTTCATCACCGATCCCGAGAAGATGGAGGCGGTGCTGGAGGATGCCTACGTCCTGATCCACGACAAGAAGGTGTCCTCGATGAAGGACCTGCTCCCGGTCCTCGAGAAGGTGGCGCAGGCCGGCCGGCCGCTGCTGCTGATCGCCGAGGACGTGGAGGGCGAAGCGCTGGCGACGCTGGTCGTCAACAAGCTCCGCGGCACGCTGAAGGTGTGCGGCGTGAAGGCGCCGGGCTTCGGTGACCGCCGCAAGGAGATGCTGGTCGACATCGCGGTGCTCACCGGCGCGCCGCAGGTGATCTCGGAAGAGATGGGCCTGAAGCTCGAGAACGCGACGCTCAACGATCTCGGCCAGGCGAAGCGCATCGTGATCGACAAGGACAACACCACGATCGTCGGCGGCAAGGGCAAGTCCGAGGCGATCCAGGGCCGCATCAAGGAGATCAAGGCGGCGATCGAGAAGTCCACGTCGGACTACGACAAGGAGAAGCTGCAGGAGCGGCTCGCGAAGTTGGCGGGCGGCGTCGCCGTGATCAACGTGGGCGCGGCCACCGAGACCGCCATGAAGGAGAAGAAGGCGCGCGTGGAAGATGCGCTGCACGCGACGCGCGCCGCGGTCGAGGAGGGCATCGTGCCGGGTGGCGGTGTGTCGCTGCTCTGGTGCCAGAAGATGCTCGACAAGGTGAAGGCGACCGATGACGACGAGAAGGTCGGCGTCGAAATCGTGCGCCGCTCGCTGGAAGAGCCCATGCGGATGATCGCCCAGAACGCAGGCGCCGAGGCGTCGATCGTGGTCGGCCGGGTGAAGGAGTCGAAGGACAAGAACTTCGGCTACAACGCCCAGACCGACGCGTTCGAGGATCTCGTGGCGGCGGGCGTGATCGACCCGACCAAGGTCACGCGTACCGCGCTCCAGAACGCGGCCTCCATCGCCGCGCTGCTCCTCACGACCGAGTGCGTCGTCGTGGAGAAGAAGGAGAAGGAGAAGGCGCCGCCGATGCCGGGCGGCGGCATGGGCGGGATGTACTAACGGCTAGACGCCCAGACGCACAGCGGTGAACAGGTCGGAGGGGGTAGGAGGTCTCTACCCCCTCCTGCGTTTTCTGGGGTATCTTCGTGACAATGTGGCTCATCATGCTCGTCTGCTCGCTCGCCGTCGCGCCGGCGCTCGCCGCGCAGACCGGTGGGGCGCCGCACCGTCCCCGCTTGGAAGGGAAGTGGCAGGCCAAGGCCGAGGACGAGATCCGCAACATCATGGTGCGGAGCGACAGCTCCGCGCAGTTCGGGGATCAGGTGGCCCGCTGGCGCGTGGTGGGCGACAGCCTGTGGCTGACGCTGGGCGACGGCGTCTGGCAGGTGTACGGGATGAAGCTCGAGAGCGACAAGCTCACCCTCTCGGGCGGGGATCTCGAGAAGCCGGCGACGCTGCGCCGGGTCGGGCCCGCGACGGCGCGCGCCGACTCGGTCGCCATTCCCCCGCCGCCCCTCCCGACCGAGCGCGCCTGGGACTAAACCTAGACGTCTAGTTATTTCAGGTCGCGGATGTTCGCGATCCGCCAGCCGGTGGGCGTTTTGGTGAAGCGGATCGCCTGGCGTGACCGGGTTTCCCCCTGGGCGCCGCCCCCTCCCGCCGGCACGTAGGTGTAAATCGTGCGGACCGTGGCGTGCCCCGTGTCGCCGCGGGCGCTCAGCTGCTCCACCGCGTAGCGGGCGGTGAGCCGGGTGTAGCGCCGGAAGAAATTCTCCCACGCCGTGACGTCCTGGTCGGCCATCCCCGGCATGAGCATGCGCAGGTTGCCCACCCGTTCGCTCGAGACGGCGCGCTCGAGGTCCTGGAGCAGCACCGCGATGGCGGCCCGGGCGTCGGTCGGTTGCGGGGAGGGCGGGGCGACGCCGGCGGCCACCCCCACCTGCTCGGCGTCCAGCGCGGCGAGCCGGGCGACCACGTAGTCCATCGCCCTGTACAGCGAGTCGGCGCGCGCCAGCGACGTGGCGGCACGCCCCGCCTCGGGCCGTGTAGCCAGGGCGTGCACGACCGGCGTCGCACGGGAGATCGCCTGCTCGGCGTCGCGCCGCAGCGCGTCGGCTTCGCTCTGCGTCTTCCCGTACTCGGACACGGCGCTCACGTAGCCGCTCGCCGCACGCGCGGGGTCGCCCGAGCGGATCGCCCGCTCCGCCGTCTGGAGCACCGTCTCGGCGAGGATGAGCGAGGCGACGTTGTTCCTCATCGCGCCGGCGCGGCGCGCCCGCTCGCGCGCGGCCAGCGCGGAATCGCGCTGCGCCGTGAGCGCGGCGTTGAGGTCGGGGGGCAGGGGATAGCCGATGAGCTGGTCGAGCGTGGCGGTGAGGAGATCGGTCCCGGGCGACGGAGCCGCGACGGGCGACGGCGAGCGGGACACGTAGAGCAGCACGAGCGCCGTCGCCATCAGGGCCGTGAGCGCCGCCGCCCGCCACTTGACCGGCGCGTGCGTGACCAACCGCAGCACGGCGGGCGGGATCGGCGTCCAGCGCGGACCCAGCCGCTCGGTGGTCTCCCCGGCGCCCGACAAGGCCGCCCGGATGCTGAACAGCGCGGCCTGCATCTCGCGGGCGGTCTCGTAACGGTCCTCGGGGACCTTGTTCATCGCCTTCGCCACCACGCGCTCGAGCGAGGCGGGAATCGAGGGCGCCATCGCGCGCAGCGGCTTCGGGTCGGTGGTCAGCACCTGATACAGCACGCCGTGCACCGTCTCACCCTCGAACGGCTTGCGGTAGGCGAGCAGCTCGTACAGGAGGCAGCCGACCGCGAACACGTCGGTGGCGGGGGTGATCGCGCCGTTGGTGATCTGCTCCGGCGCCATGTAGGTGGGCGTGCCCACGATCGCGCCCGACCCCGTGACATCCCCCGACTGGAGCCGGGCGATCCCGAAGTCCAGGATCTTCACCGAGCCGTCCGATCCGATGCGCACGTTCGACGGCTTGATGTCGCGGTGGATCACACCGCGCTCGTGCGCGTACGAGAGCCCCTGGAGGACCTCGATCACGATGTCGAGCTTGCGCTCCAGCGCCAGCGGCTCGCTCAGCGCGATCAGCTCGCTGAGGTCATGGCCGTCCAGCAGCTCCATCGCGATGAAGAGCAGCCCGTCCGCTTCGCCGAGGTCGTAGATCGTGATGATGTTGGGATGCTGCAGCGCGCCGGCAGCCCGCGCCTCGCGCAGGAAGCGGGCGCGTGCGTCGGCCGACCGGCCCACGTTGCCCGAGAGGAGCTTCAGGGCGACGTAGCGGCGGATGACCGAGTCGTACGCTTTCCACACCGCGCCCATCGCTCCCTCGTCGATGAGCTCGTGCAGCTCGAACTTCCCGACCCGCCGGTACTGCCCGGTTTGCGCCATCACACTGACTTCTAGAGGGAACTGGTGAATGTGCACAAACGGCTGCCCTGGGGCAACCGCCGGCCACGCAACTCAGCGCGTAGCCCAGTCATAGATACGGCCGAGCGCAGCACGCGTCGCCTCGTCCAGCGTCACGTCGCGGCGCGGCAAGACCCGCCCGGCGACACGCAGAAACCCGTCGCGGCTCACCCGCGCGGCGCCATCCGCGCCCCAGGCGAACGGGGGGACGAACTTCGGCGGCCGCACGGCGTCGAACACGTTCGCGCCCGCGCCGATCACGGTCCCGGTGCCGAGCAGCGTTCCGATCGCCGTCTTCGCGTGGTCGCCGACCAGGCTGCCGAGGAACGGCATCCCCGTCTCGACCGTCACGCCCGCGACGTCGAGCCGCACGGGACCATACGTGTTCTTCAGGTTCGACGTGATCGTGCCCGCGCCGAGGTTCACCCAGCGGCCGATCACCGAGTGGCCGACGAACCCGTCGTGCGCTTTGTTGGCGTACCCGAGGAACACGCAGTTCGACACCTCGCCGCGGACGTTCGCGCGCGGGCCGATCGCCGACACGCGGATCGGGCCGCCCAGGAGGTGCGCGTTCGCGCCGGCCCAGAGCGGACCCTCGACCCGCGTGCCCGCGCGTACTTCGACGCCGCTCTCGAGCACCACCGGGCCGTTGCGGACGTCGAACACCACGCCCGGCTCGATGGCCGCGTCGTGCAGCGCGAGCCACGCGGGATCGCCCAGCACGATGCTTCCGGCGGGGACCGGATCGCTCTCCCCGAGCACCCCATGCACGTCCTCGCGCAGCAGCGGCTCGAGCGCCGCGATCAGGTCGTATACCCCGTGCAGCACGACTCCGGCCACGTCGACCGCCACGGCGTGCGGCTGCGGACCGTCCCACGTGGCTCCCGGTCCCCCCCCGATCCCCCAGCCCACCGTGACCCCCTGACAGGTCAGCCGGAAGGCGCCGTCCGGCCACGCGGGGGCGAGTCCCCGGGGCGCAAAGGTGGAAGATGCGATGATCGCCGGTCCGGTAACGGGGTGGCGCGGCGCGACGGGCGGCACGCCGGCCTCGGCGAACCCGGCGAGGTGGGGGAGCGTCAGGATCTCCGTGGCCTCGACGCCGACGAAGGCCTCCCAGCGCTCGCGCACCAGGTGCGCCCCGGCCCGCAGCTCGCACAGGGGCCGGACGCCTGCGAACGGCGCCCACCCGGGGGCGGGCTCCGGGTCGAGCAGATAGAGGGCGTGCGTCACAACCGCTGCACCAGCTCCTTCAAATGCTCGGCGCGGCCGGTCGGCATCACTAGGGTGTGCCCGTTGGCGCGCACCACCACCATGTCCTCGAGGCCGATCACGGCGAGGTGCTCGGTGTCCGACCAGATCACCGAGCGGCGGACGTCGTCGGCGACGGTCACGTGGCCGACGACCACGTTGCCGCGCGCGTCCGGCTTGCGGATGCGGAGCAGGGCGTCCCACGAGCCGATGTCGTCCCAGCGGAACGTCCCGGCGACCACGGCGAGCCGCTTGGAGCGCTCCAGCACGGCGACGTCCACCGCCACGGGCCGGACGGCGGCGAAGAACCCGGCGACGTCGCCCGCGGCGAGCGCCGGCCAGCCGGCCCGGAGCTCGCGCGCGTAGGCGCCCGCCTCGCCGAGGAAGCGCGCCACGCCCCAGGCGAAGAGACCCGTGTTCCAGAGCGCGCCCCGCCGCCGCAGCAGGGCGGCGCGCGCGGGTGATGGCTTCTCCACGAAGCGGCGCACCGTGCGGGCGCCACCCAACGGCTTCCCGGGGATGATGTAGCCGTACCCCGTCTCGTTGCGGGTCGGCGTCACGCCGACCGTCACCAGCACGTCGTACTCCTGCGCGACGCCCAGGGCGTGCCGCGCCGCCGCGCGGAACGCGCGGTCGTCGCCGACGGCCCAATCGGCGTGCAGCGAGAGCATCTGGGCGCCGGGGTCGTGCTGCGAGATCCAGTGCGCGGCCCACGCGAGCGCGGGCGCCGTGGAGGCGGCGCGCGGCTCGGCGAGGATCTGCGCCCGAGGAACCTGCGGCACGACGCGCGCCACCTGATCCACGAGGAAGGGACCGGTGAGGATGAGCAGGCGCTCGGGCGGCACGAGCCCGTCGAGCCGCTCGACCGCCTGCGCGAGCAGCGGGCGGTCGCCGACGAGCGGCAGCAGCTGCTTCGGCCGCTCGGGGGTGGAGAGCGGCCAGAACCGGGATCCCGACCCGCCGGCGAGGATCGCCGCCCAGACGGTCACGGCGCGTCCCCGGAGGTCGTCGGCGCGTCGCCCAGCATGCCGGCGATACGCGTCGTGAGCTTGCTCGGGCTGAACGGCTTGGTGAGGAGCGCGGCGCCCAGATCCTCGGCCTCGCGGAGGATGCGCTCCTCGCCTTCCGCCGTGAGGACCATGACCGGCAGCCCGCGGGTCGCGATGCCGCCGCGCAGCTCGCGCAGCAGGTCGAGTCCCGAGCCGTCGGGGAGATGCAGGTCGAGCAGCAGGGCGTCGAGCGGCGTGGCGCGGTCGCTCAGCGCGGCGCGCGCCTCGGCGAGCGTGCGCGCGAGGCTGACCGTGTACCCGAGCCGCTCCAGGTGCGGGCGCAACAGCAGCCCGATGTGGGGCTCGTCGTCGACGACGAGAAGGTGCCGCCGGCCGGGCGACAAGGGAGCGCGCTCCCCCGTCAGAGCAGACCGGCGATCGCCGACCGGTGGCGCCGCAGGTCGTAGAGCAGGGCGCCCACGTTGGTCGCAGGCCGCACCAGCATGACCAGCAGCGCGTCGGCGTTGAGGACGGAGACGACGGCGAGGCCCGAGCCGAACTCGAGCACCCCCGTGCCGAACTCTCCCCGGCCTCCCGCCTCTCCCAGCTGCGCCAGCCCGTTGATGACGGAGGGCAGCAGGGCGGCGACGTTCTCGGCGTCCACGCCGTTGCCCGTGCGGGAGTCGATCGGCAGGCCGTCGCGGCCGACGACTACAACGGCGTCCACACCGGGTCGCCGGGCGAGCGCTTCGACCACATCCCGGATCGTCGCCATACGGCGGCCAAGCTAGGAATGGGAACTAGCGAAGTCAAGCAGTGACCGTGGGTTGACCCACTCGGCGGCGGTTCGGTATCTTCTCCGGCACCCGAATGCCCTCTGCTTCCCGCCGCCGCTCTGCCGCGCCGGCTCTCGCCCTCACCGGCCTCGCCCTGCTCGCCGCCGCGTGCAGCGACACCACCGGCCTGCCGGGCGCCACCGTCGAGAACGCGGTGGCGACGGTGGAGCTGTTCGCCTTGAGCGACGATTCGGTGGCGCTGCCGTCGGCGTATGTCCTCGACGGCGCCCGGCGGGTCTGGACCAATCAGTCGTCGGTGTTCGACTTCGCGTTCGACTTCGACTCGCAAGGTCGAGCGGTCCTGCTGTCGACGTACGCGGCGTCCCCGACATTGGGAAAGCTGTCCAGCCTGCAGCGCGCGACGGTCCCATTCGATTCGGTCACGATCGCCCCCATGGGCCGGTGGGTGTACGACTCGGCCTTCGTCGTGGAGCCGGGGTCGGTGCTGCTGGTGCGCTCCCGCCCGACGTCCTGCATCACGGGTATCACCGTGTCGCTGTATGCGAAGCTGCGCGTGGTGACCGTGAACGCTGCGGCGCAGCGGCTCGAGTTCGAGATCCTGGTCGATCAGAACTGCGGCTACCGCGGCCTCGAGCCCGGACTCCCGAAGCGGTAGCGCCGTGATCGATCTCAAGCTGCTGCGCGCCTCGCCCGGGCAGGTGCGCGCCGCGCTCGCCCGCCGCGGCGATGCGACGCTCACCCGGTTGCTGGACGAGCTCGAGGCGCTCGACATGAAGCGCCGCGCGCTCACCGGCCAGCTCGACCAGCTCAACGCCGAGCGGAACGAGGCCGCCAAGGCCGACGCGCGCGTCATCAAGGAAAAGGGCGCGATTCCCGCCGACGTGCGCGAGCAGCGCCGCAAGCTGGGCGAGCGCATCGACGCGCTCACGGCCGAGCGGCGGGACGTGGAAGCGACGCTCGACACCAAGCTGCTGTTCGTGCCCAACCTCCCGCTGCCCGAGCTGCCGGACGGCGACGCCTCCCACAACACGATCGTGCGCGCCTGGGGCGACCCGGCGCCGCAGGGTGGGAAGCCGCACTGGGAGCTCGGCGAGACCCTCGGGATCCTCGACCTCGCGCGCGGGGCAAAGGTGGCGGGCTCGGGCTTTCCGCTGTTCGTCGGGCTCGGCGCGAAGCTGACGCGCGCGCTCATCACCTTCATGCTCGACCTGCACACCCGCGACCACGGCTACGTCGAGGTCGAGCCGCCGCTCCTCGTGAAGCGCGAGACGATGCAGGGCACGGGCCAGATCCCGAAGTTCGAGGACGAGGCGTACAAGACGGCGCCCGACGATCTTTTCCTCGTGCCCACCGCCGAGGTCCCCGTCACGAACCTGCATCGCGACGAGATCGTGGACGGCGCCAAGCTGCCGCTCGCCTACACCGCCTACACGCCGTGCTTCCGGCGCGAAGCGGGGGCCGCCGGGAAGGACACGCGCGGCCTCCTGCGCGTGCACCAGTTCGACAAGGTGGAGCTGGTCCGGTTTGCCCGGCCCGCCGACTCACCGGCCGAGCACGAGCGGATGACCGGGCACGCCGAGGCCGTGCTGCAGCGCCTCGAGCTGCCGTACCGCGTGGTGCTGCTCGCGGCGGGGGACGTCGGGTTCGCGAGCGCCAAGACCTACGATCTCGAGGTCTGGGCGCCGGGCGTCGGGCAGTGGCTCGAGGTCTCGAGCTCGAGCACGTTCACCGACTTCCAGGCGCGGCGCGCCAACATCCGCTTCCGCCCAGGGCCGGGCGCGAAGCCCGAATTCGTGCACACCCTCAACGCGTCGGGCGTCGCGTTGCCGCGCACCATCGCCGCGCTGCTCGAGACGTACCAGCGGCCCGACGGCGCCGTCACCGTGCCGCAGGCGCTCGTCCCGTACCTTGGGACCGATCGCCTCGCTCCCCGCCCCCCCGGTGGCGCGTAACGCCGCTTGGCGCCGCGCGGGCCCTCCCGCCGTCGTCGGGTTGGCGCTGCTCCTGGGCGGGATCACGCTCGGCTACGCGTGGGTGGTGGCCCGGCACCTGCGGGACGACGCGCGCGAGACCAGCCGGCTGCTGGGCCGGGCGTTCGCCGGGCTGAACGATCCGCACCCCGACGCCGCCACCGCCGCGCTGCTCGACCTGGCGAGCCAGGTCCGCTCGCTCGGCGTCCCCCTCGTCGTCACCGATACCGCCGGCCGCATCACGGCGCTCGACAACGTGCCCGCGGATGTGGGCACCGACAGCGCGCGGTTGCGCGCCTGGATCGCCGCGCTCGACCGGGAGAACCGCCCGCTCGACCAGCCGGGCGTGGGCACGATCCACTTCGGGGCGCCCCCGACGGCGCGGCGCTTCACACTGCTCGCCCTGCTCGAGGGCGCGGTGCTCGTCTGCCTCGCCGGGCTGGCGGTGTGGGCCTATCGCTCCCAGGTGGGCGCGGCGCGGGATCGCCTGTGGGTTGCGATGGCGCGGGAGTCGGCGCACCAGCTCGGGACGCCGCTGATGAGCCTCACGGGATGGATTGCCTACCTGCGGGAAAATCCGGATACCGGCGCCGCCGAGCTGACCGACCATCTTCAGGCCGACGCCGAGCGGCTCGAGCGGGTCGCCAAGCGGTTCGAGCGCATCGGACGCCCGGCGCGCCGCGAGCCGCTCGGCCTGGGCGCGCTGGCGGAGCGGGTGGTGAGCTACTTCCGGCCGCGGCTGCCCACGCTCGCGAGCCCCGTCGCGCTGACCCTCGCGGCGACGGGGCCCGGACCCACGGCGCTGGGCGATCCCGTGCTCGTCGAGTGGGCCCTGGAGGCGGTGATCAAGAACGCGATCGACGCGCTCTCGGGGCGCGGCGGACGGATCGACGTCACGGTCGAGGCGGCGGCGCGCGCCGCCCGGGTCCGCGTGCGCGACGACGGCCCGGGCGTGGCCGCGGAGGTGCGGGCTCAGCTGTTCGAGCCGGGCGTGACGACCAAGCCGGGCGGCTGGGGGATCGGCCTCGCGCTGGCGCGCCGCATCGTCGAGCAGCAGCACGGCGGCCGCCTGCTGTACCGGCCGGGGCCGAACGGGCAGGGGGCGGAGTTCGTGCTGGAATTCCCACTCGTGAGCGCGACGTGACGGGCATCAGGGTGTCCCCGACGTTGATTTCCCAGGCTGAAGCCTGGGCTCGGCCCGACGCTGCCCTAAAGGGTATTGCCCTTCAGGGCAGTGATGCGCCGAGCCCACCCTTCAGGGTGGGAATACCGGCGTGACCCTCGCCCTCAATCCCCAGCAGGAGGCCGCCGTCCGCCATCCCGGCGGGCCGCTCCTCGTGCTCGCCGGCGCGGGCTCGGGGAAGACCCGGGTGCTCACCGCGCGGATCGCCCACCTGATCCAGGAACGGGGCGTCGCGCCCTCGCGCATCTTCGCGGTCACGTTCACGAACAAGGCGGCGGGGGAGATGCGCGCCCGCGTGGCCACGCTGCTGGGCGCCGACCCGCGAGGGCTCTGGATCGGCACGTTCCACGCCCTCTCCGCCCGGCTGCTGCGGCGCGAGGCCGCCCACCTCGGCTTCGGCCCCAACTTCACGATCTACGACCAGGACGACTCCGAGTCGTTCATCAAGCGCTTGCTCGAGCAACGCGGCCTCTCGCCCAAAGCCCATCCGCCGCGCACGATTCACGCCATCATCTCGGGGGCGAAGAACCGCATGGTGCTCCCCGAAGAGCTGGGGGCGAGCGCCGACAGCCCGCTCGAACGCGTCGCCGCGGACGTC
Organism: Gemmatimonadales bacterium; assembly: GCA_036395195.1. Taxonomy (GTDB): domain Bacteria; phylum Gemmatimonadota; class Gemmatimonadetes; order Gemmatimonadales; family GWC2-71-9; genus AG41. Next base: position 43,048 of record DASWDP010000051.1, read on the forward strand.
TACGCCGCGCTCGGCCCGGCCCTCAAGCAGGCCAATGCGATGGACTTCGACGACTTGCTGCTGTACCCGCTCACCCTGTTCCAGGAGCATCCCGAGCGGCTCGCCTACTGGCAGCGCCGCTTCGACCACGTGCTGGTGGACGAGTTCCAGGACACCAACGCCGCCCAGTACCGGCTCGTGAAGCTGCTCGCCCGAGAGCACAAGAACTTCTGCGTCGTCGGGGACGACGACCAGGCGATCTACGGCTGGCGCGGGGCCGACGTGCGGCACATGCTGTCGTTCCAGCACGATTTTCCCGGCACGACGCTCATCAAACTGGAGCAGAACTACCGCTCCACGCAGGTGATCCTGGACGCCGCCAACGGGGTGATCGCCGAGAACGCGCGGCGGCTCGGCAAGACCCTGTTCACCGCCAAGCAGGGCGGAGACCCCGTCACGTTCCTCACCGCCGCCGACGAGCGCGACGAGGCCGAGTGGCTTGCGGCCGAGCTGGCGCGCCGCGCGGCGGGCGCCGACGTGCCGTACGAGGGGATGGCGATCCTGTACCGCACCAACGCGCAGTCGCGCCCCCTGGAAGAGGCGTTCCGCTTCCGCGGGATCCCCTACCGGCTCGTCGGGGCCGTGAGCTTCTACGAGCGGCGCGAGGTGAAGGACGTGCTCGCCTACCTGCGGCTCATCGCGAACCCGGCGGACGACGAGGCGTTCGCCCGCATCGTGAACGTCCCCCGCCGGGGGATCGGCGACGCGTCGTTCGCGCAGCTCGTGCGCGCGGCGACCCAGTGGGGGAAGCCGCTGCTCGAGGCGGCCCGCGCGGCGGACCGGATCCCCGACCTGCGACCCAGCGTGCGGGAGGCGTTCGGCGCGCTGGCGCGCCTCGTAGACGAGCTGCGGGCGCAGTGGGGGCAGGCGGACCCCGCCACGGTGCTCGAGCAGCTGGTGTCGGCGGTGGGCTACGCCCGCTATCTCGCCGAGGAAGGACCCGAGGGGATCGAGCGGCTGGACAACGTCCAGGAGCTGATCGCCGGAGCGGCCGGGTGGGCGGAGACGGCGGAGGACGAGGGGACGGGGGACGAGGGAGAGGGGACGGGCGCGACTCTGATCGGGCGCTATCTCACCCAGGCGGCCCTCGTGACCTCCGCCGATCAGGGGACGGGTGACCCGACCGGCGTGACGCTGATGACGGTGCACATGGCGAAGGGCCTCGAGTGGCCGGTGGTGGTGCTCGCGGGACTCGAGGACGGACTGTTCCCGCTGGCGCGCGCGGCGGGGGAGCCGGGGGGGCTCGAGGAGGAGCGACGGCTGTGCTACGTGGGTCTCACGCGGGCGCGCGAAAAATTGTATCTCTCATGGGCGCGTACGCGGTATCGCAACGGCCGGCTGGAGCTGTCGGAGCCGTCACGCTTTCTCGAGGCCGTGCCGCCGAGTGTGCTCGAGGAGCGCAGCACGACGCCCTCGTGGGATCGCGGTCGCGCGCGCCGCGCGGCGCGCGCGCCGGTCGAAGTGGAGTGGGAAGCCGAGGCGTCGCAGGACGTCCCGCGCTACGTCGCGGGCGAGCGGGTGCGGCATCGCAAGTTCGGCGGCGGCGTGGTGCGGGCGGTGTCGGGCTCGGGACGCGACCTCAAGGTGACGGTGGAGTTCGACGACCAGGAGGTCGGAACCAAGCAGTTGCTCGTGGCCTATGCGGGGCTCGAGCGCGAATGGGAGAGTGCATGAGCGTCACGCATGACGACGTGTTGAAGATCGCGCGGCTCGCGGAGCTGGCGGTGAGCGACGAGGCGCTGCCCGAGCTCGCGGCGCAGATGTCGCGGATTCTCGACTACGTCGCCCAGATCAACAGCGTGCCGGCGAGCGAGGGCGTGAAGCCGTTCGTCCCGGGGCCGGACGCCGTCCGGTTCCGCCCGGACGAGGTGAAGCCCGCGCCGCTCGCGTTCGGGCCCGCCCAGTTCGCGCCCGCGTTCCGGGACGGCTTCTTCGTGGTGCCGAGGCTGGGGCAGTTCGAGGACGCCGAGTCGTGAGCGATCCGAGCGAAGCGCTCGTGAGCGCCAAGGCGGCGGCCGACCGCCTCGTCAAAGCCAAACGCCTGAACGCCTGCCTCACCCCGCCGAAGGACCTGCGCAAGTCGCTCGTCGCGCAGGCGCAGACCGCACATCCGTCCGGGGTGCTGTACGGGATGCCGGTCGCGGTGAAAGACAACATCTGCACGCTCGAGTTCACGACCACGTGTGGCTCCAAGATTCTTCAGGGCTACCGCTCGCCCTACGAGGCGACCGCCGTGGCGAAGCTCAAGGCGGCGGGCGCGCTCGTCGCCGGGAAGACGAACTGCGACGAGTTCGCGATGGGCTCGTCCACGGAGCATTCCGCGTACGGCCGCTCGCTGCACCCGTTCGACAAGATGCGCGTGCCCGGCGGCTCGTCGGGAGGCTCGGCAGCGCTGGTCGCCGCGGGCGCCGTGCCGACGGCGCTGGGCTCGGAGACCGGCGGGTCGGTGCGGCAGCCAGCGTCGTTCTGCGGCGTGGTGGGCATCAAGCCGACCTATGGGCGCGTGTCCCGCTACGGGCTGGTCGCCTTCGGCTCGTCGCTCGATCAGATCGGGGTGCTGGGCCGCAGCGTCCACGACGCGGCCCGCGTGCTGTCGGTGATCAGCGGGCGGGACCCGAGGGACGCGACCTGCGAGGACCGCGACCCGCTGCGGCTGCCCACCGTGCCCGAGTCGCTGCAGGGGTTCGTGATCGGGATCCCGAAGGAATACTTCCCGTCCGACCTCGACCCCGCGGTGCGGCGCGCCTGCGACCGGGCGATCCGGATCTTCCGGGAGCAGGGGGCGGCGGTGCGCGAGGTGTCGCTGCCGCACACCCCGTACGCGGTGGCGACCTACTACATCATCGCGCCGGCCGAGGCGTCGTCGAACCTGGCGCGGTACGACGGAGCGCGCTACGGCCCGCGCTTCGACGGCGCGGCCGACGTGCGGTCGCTGTACCGCACCACGCGGGGCGAGGGGTTCGGCCCCGAGGTGCGGCGGCGGATCCTCGTCGGAACCTACGTGCTGTCGTCGGGCTACTACGACGCGTATTACCGCAAAGCCCAGCAGATGCGCGCGCTGATCGCGCAGGATTTCCGCAACGCGTTCGACCGCGGCGTGGATCTGCTGTTCACGCCCACCACGCCGACGCCGGCGTTCAAGGCGGGCGAGAAGCTCGCCGACCCGGTGGCGATGTACCTCTCCGACATCTTCACGGTCACCGCGAACCTCGCGGGCCTCCCGGCGCTCTCGCTGCCGATCGGGCGCATCAAGGGCCTGCCGATCGGCGGGCAGTTCATCGGCCAGGCCTTCCTCGAGGACGAGATGATCGAGGCGGCGTACGCGCTCGAGCGGGTCGTCCCGGCGGCGGAGGAAGCCTGATGCCGGTTTGGGAGACGGTTATCGGGCTCGAGACGCACGTCCAGCTGCGGACGCTCTCGAAGATGTTCTGCGGCTGTTCTGCGGCGTTCGGAGCCCCGCCCAACACCAACGTCTGCCCGGTGTGTCTCGGCCTGCCGGGCGCGCTGCCGGTGCCGAACGAGCAGGCCCTGAAGCTCGCGGTGCGCGCCGCCCTGGCCCTTGAGTGCACCGTGCACCCGCGTAGCATCTTCGCGCGCAAGAATTATTTCTATCCCGACCTGCCGAAGGGCTACCAGATCTCGCAGTTCGAGCAGCCGCTTTCGACCGAGGGGTCGGTGTCGTACTTGTCGCCGGAGCGTGGAATCGCGACGGCTGCAATCATACGGCTGCACGTCGAGGAGGACGCCGGCAAGTCGCTACACGACCGGTTCCCGAAGCAGACGGCGATCGACCTGAACCGCTGCGGCGTCCCGCTCATCGAGATCGTCACCGGCCCCGACTTTCGCTCGCCGCAGGAGGCACGCGCCTATCTCCTCACTCTGAAGCAGGTGCTCGAGTACGCCGGCGCCTCCGACTGCGACATGGAAAAAGGCAGCCTGCGGGTGGACGCGAACGTCTCGGTGCGGCGGGCGGGCGAGACGGCGCTCGGCACCAAGACCGAGGTGAAGAACATCAATTCGTTCGCCTACGTCGAGAAGGCGCTCACCGTGGAGCGCGACCGCCAGATCGCGCTGCTCGAAGGTGGGGGCAAGGTCGAGCAGCAGACGATGCTGTACGATGCGAAGACGAACAGCGTGCGGCCGCAGCGCAGCAAGGAAGAGAGCCACGACTACCGCTACTTCCCGGACCCCGACCTGCCGCCGCTCGTGCTGCATCCCGACTTCATCGAGGAGCAGCGCGCCGCGCTGCCCGAGCTGCCGGCCACGAAGCGGGAGCGCTTCACCGCGCAGTACGCGCTGGGCGTCGACGAGGCCGCCGTGCTCACCGCGGACCGCGCGGTGGCGGACTACTACGAGGCGGTGGTGCACGCGGGGGCCGAGCCCAAGGCGGCGGCGAACTGGGTGCGCACGGAGGTGCTGGCGGACGCCAAGGACCACCGGGAGGCGCTGCGGGTGCCGGCGTCGTCCCTGGCGCAGATCATCTCGCTCGTGAAGGGGGGGACGCTCTCGCACCAGGCGGCGAAGCGCGTGTTCGGCGAGGTGGCGGAGCGGGGCGGGGAGCCGCGCAACGTCGCCGAAGCGCTCGGGCTGGTGCAGGTGGCGGACACGGGCATGGTGGCCGGCTGGGTGAGCGAGGTGCTCGGCACCTACGTGACCGAGGTATCGCGCTACAAGAGCGGCGAGACCAGGCTGTTGCAGTTCTTCGTGGGCCAGGTGATGAAGGCGTCGCGTGGCAAGGCAGACCCGAAGCTGGCGCAGAGGGTGCTCGAGGAGAAGCTGGCGTCCTGAGGGCCTTCCAGCTGCACATCCCTTCCCATCATTAGTTGTCCATGCAACCCCCGAGCCTGGGCGAGCTTACACAGGGGGCGGCCCAGCTTTGCTTTTTGTGAACTTGACTTTCACTATAATATCAATAATATTCATATAGTAGTTAATATAGTGAAAGGTAGGCGGAGGTGGTGCCACGCTGGATCGACCGTTTGAGCGACGAGGATCTCGCGTTCCTGAAGCGATTCCTGCTGTCTGGGGGCACGCTGAAGGATCTCGCCGCCCAGTACAACATCTCGTACCCCACCGTCCGACTGCGGCTGGACCGGCTGATCGAGAAGGTCAAGCTGGTCGACGCCGCACCGGATGCGGGTCCGTTCGAGCAGCGGCTCCGCGCCGCTTACGCGGACGGCCGGCTCGACGCCGAGACGTTTCGCACGCTCCTTGAGGCCCATAAACGAGAGCAGGAGGATCGACATGAGACGCGTGCTCGCTAGCGCCGGAATAGTGCTCTTCGTGGCCGCCCGTCCAGTGGCGGCACAGGAACTGACGATCGACTGGTCGCGGACGGTCGTGGCGGGCGGTGTGACGCTGCCCGGCGAGGGGCCGGACGGCGCGACGGCGCTTCAGCTCCGAGCCACCGCCTCGGGTCCGAC
>DASWDP010000052.1:0-9955 GCA_036395195.1 Gemmatimonadales bacterium
GTGGAGGGCCGGGTACATCACCCCGCCGTTCCCCTCTCCACCGATGACAGCCGCAAGCCGCAAGATCGCCCGGGCGACATGCGCCTCACCGACGGGCGTCCGCACGACCTCCGCGCCGCAGTCCCGGGCCGCGTCTTCCACCACCAGACTCGTTGATAGATTGCAGACAACGACTTTACCGTTCCCCCTTCCCTCTTCCCCCTTCCCCAGCACGGCGCGAACAGCGAACGCGAGCGTATAATCCTCCCCGATCGGCGCACCGTTCTCGTCCACAATCGCCATCCGGTCCACGTCGGGATCGACGGCGACGCCGAGCGCCGCGCCGGATTTTCGGACCAGGGAGCTCAGCTCCCCCAGGTGTTCCGGCAGCGGCTCGGGCGGCCGGGGAAACCGCCCGTCCGGCTCCAGGTTGATGCCCACCACCTCGCATCCCAGCCGCTCGAACAGGGCTCGCATCACCGACCCGCCCGCCCCCCGTACGGCATCGAGCGCCACCTTGAACTTGCGGGCCCGGATCTGTTTCACGTCGATCGCCGGCAGCTTCAGAACGGCGTCCAAGTGCCGGTCGACCGCACCGGGATCGGCGGTCACCCTTCCCTCTTCCCTCTTCCCTCTTCCCCCGCCCTTCTCCATCAGCTCCCGAACCCGCGCCCAGTCCGTCCCGTCCAGGAAGATCCCGTCCGGTCCGATGAATTTTAGCGCATTCCACTCGATGGGGTTGTGACTCGCGGTGACCGCGATGCCGCCGCCGGCCCGGTGATGCTCGACCGCGAGCTGGACGGTGGGGGTGGGGACGAGCCCGACGTCGATCACATCGCAGCCGGCCGCCGTCAGCCCCCCGCACACCGCCTGCGCAAACGCGGGCCCGGACTGGCGCGAATCCCGGCCGACGACGACGGACGGCCCCCCCTCCTCCCCTCTCCCCCGCCCCCCGTCCCTCGTCCCCTCGCCCATCCAGACGCCGAACGCCGCCGCCCAGCGCTCGACCACATCGGGAGTCAGGTCCGTACCCACGATGCCTCGGACTCCCGACACTCCGACCATGAGGGTGGGGGAGGGGGAGTCGGTCATGGCGGCGACGTAGGAACGGAAGGGCGACGGGTCAGTCGGACGCGCGTCAACCGCGTCGGAGCTCCGCTGGGGGGACGGGGAGATGCAGCGGTCGGACCTCAGGGGCGGAAACGGGGAGCGCGCCCTTGTCGGGGAAGGCGGTGAGGAACGCCTCCACCGCCTGGACGTCGAACTGTACCCCCCGCCCGTCCTCGAGCTCCTGCAGCGCCTTCTGCACCGACAGGGCGGGGCGGTAGGGACGCACGCTCGTCATCGCGTCGAACGAGTCGGCGACCGTCACCACGCGCACCTCGAGCGGGATCTCGTCTCCCTTCAGGCCGTCGGGGAACCCCTTGCCGTCGAGCCGCTCGTGATGCGAGCGGACGATGGCGAGGGCGGCGGGGGCGTCGCGCATCAGCGGCGCCAGGATGCGTGCGCCGATCACCGGGTGCTCCATGATGTGGCGGTACTCGGCTTCCGTGAGTTTCCCCGGTTTGTGGAGCACCGCCTCGCTCACGCCGATCTTGCCGATGTCGTGCAGCTCGGCACCGAGCCCGATCATGTCCATCACGCCGGGGGCGAGCCCCATCTGGCGCCCGATGCGGGTCGCGTAGTTGGCGACACGCACCGAGTGGCCGCGGGTGTAGGGGTCCTTTTCTTCGAGGAAGTGCACCAGCGCCTGGAGCCGCTCGAGCGACAGCTCCTCGATACGCCGCGCCTGCTCCCCGACGCGTTGCTCGAGCTGCTCGTGGTACATCCGGTTTTCGAGGATCAGGCGGCGCTTGTCGAGCGCCTGCATCACACGCGCGCGCACCTCGTCGAGGTGAAACGGCTTGGCGACGTAATCGAGCGCCCCGAGCTGGAGGCAGGCGACGGCGCTCTCCACCTCGGCCACCGCGGTCACCACGATGACGGCGGTGTCGGGCCATTTCGCAATGATCTCGCGCAGCAGGGTGACCCCGTCCATCTGCGGCATCCGCAGGTCGGAGATCACGAGCGGCACCGGGTCCTGTTGCATCGTCTCGAGCGCTTCGGTGCCGGAGCCCGCCTCCGCGCAGGTGAAGCCCTCGCCCTCGAGCAGGCGCACGAGGACCCGACGCAGCCGGGGCTCGTCGTCGACGACCAGGCACTTCACGGCGTTCGGTTGCGGCATCGTGCGCTTAACGTAAAGGTCGCTTGCTCGGCGCGAAAGGCACCCTTACGTTCCCCGCCATGACCAAGGTATCGGGGGAGGACCTGGGCAACCGCTTCGGGACCCGCGCGGTGCACGCCGGGAAGATCCCCGATCCCCTCGCCGGCGCGGTGATGACGCCCATCTACCAGACCTCCACGTACATCCAGGAGGGGCTGGGCCGGCACAAGGGCTACGAGTACGCGCGCACCCGAAACCCCACGCGCGAGGCACTGGAGCGCAACGTGGCCGCGCTCGAGGGAGGCCGTCACGGCTTCGCGTTCGGGTCGGGGCTCGCCGCGCTCGACGCGGTGCTGAAGCTGCTGTCCCAGGGCGACCACGTCGTGAGCGGCGAGAACCTGTACGGCGGCTCGCACCGGCAGATGACGCACGTGTGGGCGCGCCTCGGTCTCGAGTTCACGTTCGTGGACGCCGCCGACGCCGGCGAGCTCGCGGCGGCGGTCACGCCGCGCACCCGGATGATCTACGCCGAGACGCCGACCAACCCGATGATGCGGCTGTGCGACCTCGCCGCCGCGGGCGAGACCGCGCGCCGGGCGCAGGCCCTCTTCGTCGTCGACAACACGTTCGCCACGCCCTACTTCCAGCGGCCGCTCGAGTTCGGCGCCGACGTCGTGCTGCACTCGACCACCAAGTACCTGAACGGACACAGCGACATGGTGGGCGGCCTGCTCGTCACCGGCCGGGACGACCTCGCCGAGCGGCTGGGTTTCCTCCAGAACGCGGTCGGCGCGGTGCCGGGCCCGTTCGACTGCTGGCTGGCGCTGCGCGGGACCAAGACGCTGGCGCTGCGCATGCGGCAGCACGACGCGAACGGCCGGCGCATCGCCGAGTGGCTCACCCGGCATCCGAAAGTGGAGCGGGTGTATTATCCGGGCCTGCCGTCGCACCCACAGCAGGAGCTGGCGTGCCGCCAGATGACGGGGTTCGGCGGCATGATCTCGCTCGAGCTCGGCTCTGTCGAACGTGCGCGGCGGTTCGTCGAGGGCACCAAGATCTTCGCCCTCGCAGAGTCGCTTGGCGGCGTCGAAAGCCTGGTCGGGCACCCCGCCTCCATGACGCACGCCAGCGTGCCGCCCGAGATGCGGCGGGCGATGGGCCTCACCGACAGCCTGGTGCGGCTCTCGGTAGGGATCGAGGAGGTCGAGGACTTGATCGGGGATCTCGAGCAGGCGCTCGCGGCGGCGGGATGAGCAACGGACGAAACACGCACCACCGCTCGGCGTAGTGGGGTCTATCTTTCTCTGGTAGGAGCGTCATATGACTGAATCCACCGGCCTGCCCGCCGCGCGTCCCCGGAAGATCCTCACCCAGATCGCCCCGGTCGCGTGGGAGCACCCCGCCGACCGCGCGGCGCTGCAGTCGTTGCGCTCCGTCCCGGGCTTCGACGAGCTGGTGAAGAAGATCTACGGCTTCATCGGGGAGCGGGGCGTGCGGCTCCTGTTCCAGGCCGACGCCGTGCGCGTCGGGCCCACGCAGTTCCCCCGCCTGAACCAGCTCTACACCGAAATCCTCACCTCGCTGGACTGGGCGGAGCGGCCGGAGCTGTTCGTCTCCCAGACGCCGTTCGTGAACGCCGGCGCCTTCGGCATGGAGAAGCCGTTCATCGTCATCAACTCGGGCGCCCTGCACCTGCTCGACGACGACGAGATGCGCTCCCTGCTCGGCCACGAGGTGGGGCACGTGATGAGCGGTCACGCGTTGTACCGTACCATCCTCATCCTGATCCTCAACGTGAGCTTCGCGTCCCTGCCCTTCCTCGCCGGCATCGCGCTGCTCCCAATCCGAATCGCCCTGCTCGAGTGGTACCGCAAGAGCGAGCTGTCGTCGGACCGCGCGGGGCTGCTCGCATGCCAGGACACGAACGCCTCGCTGCGGATGTTCCTCAAGATGGCGGGCGGCGGCGACATGGCGCAGATGGACCTGAACGCCTTCCTCGCGCAGGCGAAGGAGTACGAGGAAACGGGCGGCGCGCTCGACCGCATCTTCCAGGTGCTGAACACGCTCGAGCGCACCCACCCGTTCAACACGCTGCGCGCCGCGGAGCTGCAGCGCTGGATCGAGGCCGGACCCTACGACCGCATCCTCGCGGGCGAATACCCGAAGCGCGGGCCCGAAGCCGAAGGGCGGCCCCTCGACAAGGACATCGACGAGGCGCGCGACTATTACATGAAGGAAGCGAAGGCCGTCGTGAACGACGTGGTGGACAGCGCCAAGCGAGCCGCCCAGGCGTTCGCGGAGGCGTTCAAGAAGAAGTGAGAGCCCTGGTCGTCGGCGGAGGCGGCCGCGAGCACGCGCTCTGCTGGGCGCTGAAGCGCGACACCCCCGACGCGACGCTGTTCGCCGCTCCGGGCAATCCCGGCACCGCCCAGCTCGGCACCAACCTACCCATCGCCGCCACGGCCGCGGACGATCTCGTCGCGGCGGCGCGCGAGCACCGCATCGACGTCGCCGTGATCGGCCCCGAGGCGCCCCTCGCCGCGGGGCTCGCCGACCGGCTGCGCGCCGCGGGGCACGCCGCGTTCGGCCCGAGCGCCGCCGCGGCGCGGATCGAGTCGTCCAAGGGGTTCGCGAAGGACCTCATGCGGCGCGCCGGCGTGCCGACCGCGGCGAGCCGCACGTTCACCGCACTGGAGCCCGCCCTCGCTTACATCACCCGGCACGCCGAGCCGCTGGTGGTGAAGGCCTCGGGCCTCGCCGCCGGCAAGGGCGTCGTGGTGTGCGCCCGCCGCACCGAGGCCGCACGCGCGGCGCGCGCGATGCTCGCCGACGGCGCGTTCGGGGACGCGGGCCGGGAGATCGTGATCGAGAGCTTCCTCAAGGGCGAAGAGCTCTCGGTCCTCGCGCTCACCGACGGTGAGCGGCTGCTCGTCCTCCCCGCCGCGCAGGATCACAAGCGGCTGGGCGAGGGCGACACGGGGCCCAACACCGGCGGCATGGGCGCGTACTGCCCGGTGAGCGTCGCGACCCCGGGGCTGCTCGAGCGCGTGCGGCGCGAGGTGCTGGAGCCGGCGATCCGCGAGCTGGCGGCGCAGGGCGCCCGCTTCCAGGGTGTGTTGTACGCGGGACTGATGCTCGGGGCTGACGGCAGGCTGTCCGTGCTCGAGTTCAACTGCCGCTTGGGCGATCCCGAAACGCAGGCGCTGCTGCCGGTGCTGCCCGGCGTGACGCGCCACCTGACGGACATCGCCGCGGGGAGCTGGACGCCCGGCGAGCGGATCCTCGTAGCGACGCGCGCCGCGGTGGCGACCGTGCTCGCCGCACCCGGCTATCCCGACAGACCGCAGCTGGGCGCGGGCGTCGTCGTGCCGCGCGATCTCGAGCCCGGGACGCTGGTGTTCCACGCGGGGACTGAGCGCGACCCCGACGGCGCGCTGCGGGTGCACGGCGGGCGGGTGCTCACCGTCACCGGGCTCGGCAACTCGGTGGGCGAGGCCGCGAAACGCAGCACCGATGCGTGCGAGCTGATCACGTTTCCGGGGAAGACGTACCGGCGGGACATCGCCTGGCGGGAGATCAGGGAGGCGCGTGCCGGAGCTGCCCGAGGTTGAGACGATCGTCCGGGAGCTGGCCCCCCGGCTCGAGGGGCATCGCATCGCGCGCGCCCGGCTCGCGAAGACCGACGTGTTGCGCCGCGTGTCCAAGCCGCGCCTGCTGCGGACGCTGACCGGCAACGCGTTCGAGGAGGTGAGCCGCCGCGCCAAGCACGCCGTGCTGCGGCTCGGGAGCGGCCACCGCCTGGTGGTTCAGCCGCGCATGACCGGCTCCCTCATCGTATACGACCGCCCGCTCACGAGGGAGGAGGCGAGGTACGCGGTCCTCACCTGCACGCTCGAGGACGGCCGCCTCTTCGTGTACCGCGACGTGCGCCGGCTCGGCACCGTGTGGCTGCTCGACGAGAAAGGGTGGGCCGCCTACACCGGCCGCATCGGCCCCGAGCCGCTGGCCGAGACGTTCACCCCCTTCGTGTTCGCCGAGCGCCTCAAGGGCACGCGCGCCGCGATCAAGAAGGCGATCATGGACCAGCGCCGCGTGGCCGGAATCGGGAATATCTACGCAAACGAAGCCCTGTTTGAGGCGGGGATCGATCCCTCCAAGCCCACGAGCCGGCTGTCGCTCGACGAGTTCGCACGCCTGCACGCCGCGGTGACCGACGTGCTGGAGCGCGCGGTCCAGTCCTCGGGGACGACCGTCCGGGACTACCGCACGGGCGTGGGCGAGCCGGGCCGGTTCCAGTTCGAACTGAAGGTGTACGGCCGCGGCGGGGAGGCGTGCGTCACCTGCGGGAAACGGCTGGTCACGACGCACACGATCGACCTGCGGGCGACGACGTTCTGCCCGAAGTGCCAGCGGTAGGGATGCTCGTAGATGTCGTAATACGGAGGGCAGAATCGTCGTAGAAGATGGAGGCAGCTGGCGAAATAGGTTGACCGTTTCCTGACAGCCGGGCCCCTCCTCCCGGCGGCACTCTATTCGGTTAATTTTCGGGCCATATGAAACTCTCCGAAATGTCCATCCGTCGCCCGGTGCTGGCCAGCATGTTCTCGGCCGCGCTCGTGCTGTTCGGCGTCATCGGCTACACCCGGCTGTCGGTGCGCGAGCTGCCCGACATCGACCCGCCGATCATCTCCGTGTCGACCACCCTGCCCGGCGCGCACGCGCAGGTCGTGGAAACCGCGGTGACCGACGTTCTCGAAGAGGAGCTCTCCACGATCCAGGGACTGCGCACGCTCTCGAGCTCCTCGTCGGAGGAGAACAGCCAGATCACCCTGGAGTTCAACCTCGACCGGCCCGTCGACATCGCCTCGCAGGACGTGCGCGACAAGGTGTCGCGGGTGCGGGGGCGGCTGCCCGAGGATGTGCTCGAGCCCGTGATCGCGAAGGAGCAGGCCGACGCGCAACCCTTTTTCTGGTTGGCCCTGAGCAGCGCGAACTACGACCTGATGCAGCTCTCCGATGTCGCCGACCGCCTGGTCAAAGCGCGACTGCAGAGTCTCGCGGGCGTCGGGAGCGCCGGGGTTTACGGCGAGCGGCGCTTCGCCATGCGCGTGTGGGTCCAGCCCGACCAGCTGTCGGCACGAGGTCTCACCGTGCAGGACGTGGAGGCCGCGATCACCGCACGCAACGTCGAGATTCCCGCCGGCCGAATCGAATCGACGCGGCGGGAGTTCTCGGTCCGGTCACTCGGCGAGCTGAAGACGCCGCAGGGATTCGGGGATATGGTCGTGGCGAGTCAGGGCGGGCAGGTTATCAAGCTGAAGGACGTGGCGAACGTCGAGCTCGGGCCCGAGGATAATCGCTCGATCTTCCGCTACAATGGAAATCCCGCGGTCGCCATCGGCGTCGTCCGGCAGTCGAAAGCGAACCTCATCGATGTGGCGCAGCGCATTCGCGAGGCCATCCCCGGCATCCAGCAGACCCTGCCCACGGGCGTCAAGATCGAAACCGCGTGGGATGGGTCGGTGTTCGTCACGCACTCGATCAACGACGCACGACTCACGCTCCTGATCGCGGCCATCCTCGTCGTGCTGATCATTTTCGTGTTCCTGCGAAATCTGCGGGCGACCGTGATCCCCGGGCTCGCGATCCCGGCGTCGATCGTGGCGACGTTCGCCATCATGTATTTCCTCGGCTTTTCGATCAACAACTTCACGCTGCTCGCCCTCACGATCGCCATCGGCATCGTGGTGGACGACGCGATCATCGTGCTCGAGAACGCCTACCGGCACCAGGAGGAGCTGCACGAGGCGCCGGAGCAGGCCGCGGTCAACGGCACCAACGAGATCGGCTTCGCCGTGATCGCGACGACGATCGCGCTCGTGGCGGTGTTCACGCCGCTCGGGTTCCTGCGCGGCTCGACGGGACGCCTCTTGAGCGAGTTCGGGATCGCGGTCGCCGGGGCCGTGGTGATTTCGGGATTCGTAGCCCTCACTCTGACGCCGATGCTGTGCGCCAAAGTGCTGCGGGTGCCGCACGAGCATGGGGCGGTCTTCAAGATGTTGGAGCGCGGTTTCAATGCCATCGCCGATCGCTACGCGAAGCTGCTCCAGACCGCGCTGCGGCATCGGGGCCTCGTGGTGGCTGGGACGGTCGTGACGGTGGCCCTGGCGTTCGTGCTCTACCGCAACCTGAAGCAGGAGCTCATTCCGGACGACGACCGCGGGTTCTTCCTGGTGGTCGCATCCGCGCCCGAGGGCTCATCGCTCGATTACACGGACGGCTACGTGCGCCAGATCGAGCAGATCATCGGCAAGACCCCCGATGTCCAGGGGTATTTCACGATCATCGGCGGATTCGCCGGGGGCGTCAGCCGTGCGTTTGTCGGCGTCATCCTCAAAGATTGGAGCGAACGCCACAACAGCGTCCAGCAACTCGTTGGCATGCTGTTCCCCCAGCTCTTCGGCATCGCCGGCCTCCAGGCGTTCCCCTACAGCCCCGGGGCGCTCGGGTTCAGCCAGCCCGTGCAGTTCGTGGTGCAGCATCCGGAGTTCGCGCGCCTCGCACAGGCCATGGACACGCTCGTGCCGCGGGCGCGCGCCATCAAGGGTCTCACGAACGTGGACACCGACTTGCGCGTCAACAAGCCGGAGTTGCGCGTCACCTTCGACCGGGACCGCGCCGAGGACCTCGGGGTTCCCGTGCGCGACGTCGCGGCCGCGCTCCAGACCTTCCTCGGCGGCCGCCGCGTCAGCACCTTCACCCGTAACGACAAGCTGTACTACGTGATGGTACAGCTCGATCCCACTCACCGGGCCACGCCGAGCGACATGTCGGGGATCTACCTGCGGGGACGCGGCGAGCAGCTGGTGCAACTGGGCGCCCTGGCGAGAGTCGAGGAGGGAGTCGGCCCGAGGCAGATCAACCACTTCAACCGGGTGCCGTCGTTTACGCTGTCCGCTTCGCTGATCCCTCCGTTCGCCCAGGGTGAGGCGCTCGATTCGCTCGATCGCCTGGCCCGGCAGGTGCTCCCCCCGGGAAGCACGACCGCGCTGGCGGGTGACTCGCGCGAGTTCAAGGAGAGCGGTGGCGCGCTCTACTTCGCCTTCGGCGTGGCCCTGCTGGTCGTGTTCATGGTGCTCGCGTCGCAGTTCGAGTCGCTGGTGCACCCGTTCACCGTGTTGCTGGCGGTACCCCTCGCCGTGACCGGCGCGCTCGCGACCCTGCTCGTGGCGGCCTTGCTGCATCGCCCGGGCGGGACGATCAACCTGTACAGCGAGATCGGCATGGTCCTGCTGATCGGTCTCGTGACCAAGAACTCGATCCTGCTCGTGGAATACGCCAACCAGCTCAAGGCAAAGGGACTCGACACCATCGCCGCGGTGCTCGAGTCGGGCCGCATCCGGCTGCGGCCGATTCTCATGACGTCGGTGTCCACGATCATGGGCGCGATCCCGGTGATGATAGGAGTCGGCGCGGGCTCCACCTCGCGCCGGCCGCTCGGCTACGCGATTGTGGGCGGCATCTTCTTCTCCACTGTGCTCACATTGTTCGTCGTGCCCGTGGGGTACGTGCTGCTGGACCGCCTGACGGCGCGCGGGCGAAGCGGGGTGCGGCTGACACGACCCGTCGAGGCCGACTGATGCTAGCCCTGCTCGCGGTGCTCCAGCTTCAGGCGGCAGCCGTGCCTGCAGCCCCGGACGACTCCCTGCCCGTCGTGACGCTCGCCGAAGCGGTGCGACGGGCCACCGGGCTCGACCCGAACTACGTCGCGGC
>DASWDP010000053.1:0-15131 GCA_036395195.1 Gemmatimonadales bacterium
AAGGTGTAGGACGCCTGGAGGGCGAGCACCACGCCCGTGAACGCCGCGATGAACAGCGCCACCGGAAGCGAGTCCACGCCCACGCGCCGCATCTGGACGAACGTCAGCGGGCCCCACACGCCGACGTCGGGCAGGGCGCGCACCATGTCCGACACGAACTGGCCGAAGCGGCCGACGGCTTTGATCGCGTCGACGGTCCTTCGGCCGACCTGTTCGATCACGGGCCTAAACTACAGGTGCAAGTCTCAAGACGCCAAGCCGCAAGCGGTCTGAAGCGAAAAGTGGCCAGTGGAGCACCACTGACCACTCTCACCTGTCGACCGCTTGCGGCTTGGCGTCTGGCAACTCTACCGACGACTGCTCGCTTCAGGCTGCAAAACTGGCCAACGCCTTCCCCACGTCGCCATCCCGCAGCCGCTTCAGCGCGCGATCCCGCAGCTGTCGCACGCGCTCGCGCGTCACGCCCAGCATGCCGCCGATCTCCTCGAGCGTGTGCTCGCGGCCACCGTCGAGACCGAAGTAGAGCCGCAGCACCTTGGCGTCGCGCCGCTGCAGCGTGCTCAAGGCCGACTCGATCTCGTCCGACAGGAAGCGGTCCATCGCCTGGTCTTCCGTGTCGGGCAGGTCTTCGGCGATGAAGCGCTCGATCAGCGAGCGGTCACCGTCGGGATCGAGGGGCGCGTCGAGGCGCACGTCCCCCGTGTTGAGGGCCGCGAGCGACTGCACGACCTCGAGCGACAGCTTGGTCGCATCCGCGATCTCCTCCGGCGTGGGCTCGCGCCGCAGCGTCTGCCGCAGGTACTCGGCGGTCCGGACGATGCGGGACAGGTCCGCCGTGCGGTTGAGCGGCACGCGCACCGTGCGGCCCTGGCGCGCCAGCGCCGCCAGGATCGCCTGGCGGATCCACCACACCGCGTACGAGATGAACTTCACGCCCTGGTCTGGGTCGAACTTCCGCGCGGCGGTGAGCAGCCCCACGTTCCCCTCGCCGATCAGGTCGGTGAGCGGGAGCCCGCGGTTCTGGTACTTCTTGGCGACCGAGATCACGAAGCGCAGGTTCCGCTTCACGAGCTCCTGCATCGCGTCCTGGTCCCCGGCGCGTACCTTGCGGGCGAGCGCGATCTCCTCCTTCTGGGTGAGGAGCGGAGTCTTGGAGACCTCGTGCAGGTACTGGTCGAGGATGTCGCGCTCGTGCTCGTGGGCGCCCAGCCCCGTGAGCAGACCCCGGCGCCGCCCGCGCTTCTTGGCGGGCTTCGGCTTGGCCGCGGTGGCGGGGGAGGCCACGGCGGTGGCGGTGGCCGCCACGGCGCGGCCCCCCGGACGCGGCTTCGCCCGGGCGGGGGAGATGGTCTTCTTCCGTCGAGTGTGCTTGGACATGTCTATCGTCTCGGATCACCCCGTGATACCGGGCACGGGGCGAAAAGTTCACGTCAGGGCGCAAAAACGCTTGACACCGCTAGAACGTCCCGATAAGATGCCGTGTTCCCGCCGGGAGCGTTTTGCGGGGCCCAATATAACGGGGGCGTAGCTCAGTTGGGAGAGCGCGTGAATGGCATTCACGAGGTCAGGGGTTCGATCCCCCTCGCCTCCACTCGAGGGCGGTAGAGGGCGGTCAAGGGCGGTCGAGGGCGGTACGGGATGGTGGACGGACCCACTGAGCCGTTACATTTGCAGCTGCCGCACACGCGGGAATAGCTCAGTTGGTAGAGCACAACCTTGCCAAGGTTGGGGTCGCGGGTTCGAGTCCCGTTTCCCGCTCTCTAGCCGGATAGGCGGTTAGGCGGATAGACGGTTAGTTGGGACGGTGAAGCGACGCGGGGTGGAGCAGTCTGGTAGCTCGCCGGGCTCATAACCCGGAGGTCGTGGGTTCAAATCCCACCCCCGCTACTTCCATTGCGGATTGCGGATTGCGGATTGCGGATTGATGGCGGCAGCCGACCTCAATCCGCAATCGCCAATCCGCAATCCGCAATTCGTTAGGGCGGTTAGCTCAGTTGGTTAGAGCGCCACGTTGACATCGTGGAGGTCACTAGTTCGAGTCTAGTACCGCCCACTCCGCGCCCATAGCTCAACTGGATAGAGCGCTTGACTACGGATCAAGAGGCTGGGGGTTCGAGTCCTCCTGGGCGCACTCAATCCCACGTTGGATTGAGACGGAATAGGAGCCAAGCAAGCGGGACGCCGAGTCGCCGAGACGCTGAGTGGATCTGAGGAGCTCGGTTGTGAGGACTGTTACGGCAGGTCCCGTTGACTCAAACCTCACATCCACTCGGCGTCTCGCATCGTGGCGTCTTGGCGTCTATTAGTGCGGGGCGTAGCGCAGCCCGGTTAGCGCGCCTGGTTCGGGACCAGGAGGTCGGTGGTTCAAATCCACTCGCCCCGACTACGGTTGGACTGTCGGACGGTCGGATTGTCGGACGGCAACACCGTCTGTCGCCTTCCGGTCCGACTGTCCGACCGTCCGACCGAGCAGGCTCCAAGGAGGCCACGGCGGCGATCATCTCTGACTTCGGCGACTTCCACGGGACTGAGCGATTCCGCATCCTCCGGCGACTGGGCTCCGGCGGCACGGGGGTGGTCTATGAGGTGCTGGACCGCGAGCGGAACGACATCGTGGCCCTCAAGACGCTGCGATCGACCGACGCGGCCTCGATCTATCGCCTGAAGAAGGAATTCCGCACCCTCGTCGATGTCGTCCATCCCAACCTCGTAGCCCTCTACGAGTTGATCGCGGATGGTGACCACTGGTTCTTCACGATGGAGCTCGTCGACGGAAGCGAGTTCCTCACCTTTGTACGGCCCGGTGCCCTCGACGTCGAGCGGCTCCGGTTCGCTCTCGCCCAGATCGCGCAGGGCATCGCGGCGATTCACCGCGCCGGAAAACTCCACCGGGACCTGAAGCCCTTAAACGTGCGCGTGACGCCGGCAGGCAGGGTCGTGATCCTCGATTTCGGCATCTCGGCCGATGTCGCGTTGAAGGAACCT
Source organism: Gemmatimonadales bacterium (assembly GCA_036395195.1). Taxonomy (GTDB): domain Bacteria; phylum Gemmatimonadota; class Gemmatimonadetes; order Gemmatimonadales; family GWC2-71-9; genus AG41. Next base: position 2,986 of record DASWDP010000053.1, read on the forward strand.
GCCGCGGTCACGGTCGAAGAGAGCATCCCGGGCACGGTGGGGTACATGGCGCCCGAGCAGGCCGGGGGGCAAGCCACTGCCGCCAGCGACTGGTACGCGCTGGGCTGCATGCTCTACGAAGCGCTGACCGGGCGGCTGCCGTATACCGGCTCGCCCCTTCAGGTGCTCGTCGACAAGGCGGCGCAGGACCCCGAGCGCCCGGACGCACTGGTCGCAAGTCTGCCACCGGATTTGGCCTCGCTGAGCCTCGAGCTGCTGGACCGCGACCCCCGACGCCGCCCTCCGGGCGAAGAGGTCCTCCGGCGCCTTGGCGCGCCGACGTCTTCCAGCGCCGTCGCCGAATTCGCCGACAGCACGCCCGGCGCGCTGCTCGTCGGGCGGGAAGCGGAACTGGCCGATCTCGAGCGCGCGTTCGCAGACGTGCGGCAGGGTCAGGCCGTCACAGTATACGTGCACGGGCCGTCGGGAATCGGGAAGAGCGCCTTGGTGCATCGGTTCCTGAACCGCTCGTTGCGGCCGGGCCAGGCGGTGGTCTTATCGGGGCGCTGCCACCTGCGGGAGTCGATGCCTTACAAGGGGCTCGATGGCGTCATCGACAGTCTGACGCGGTTCCTGCGGAGCCTGCCGGAGCCGGAGCTCGAGCGCTTGGTCACCCCGGACGTGCAGACCGCAGTGCACCTCTTTCCGGTGCTGGGCCGGGTGGATCAAGTGTGGGAGGCTCCCGCGACGGAGCAGCACGTCCAGGATCCGGTGCAACTGCGCCGACGAGCGTTCACGGCGCTGAGGGGGCTCCTGGCGCGGATCTCAGCGAGCAAGCCGATCGTGATCCACATCGACGACCTCCAATGGAGTGACGCGGACAGCATGCTGCTGCTCGAAGACCTCCTCGGCCCGCCGGCCCCGCCCGCGGTGCTGCTGCTCGCGAGCTTCCGCGATGAGGACATCGCCGCCCATCCGTTTCTCGCCACCCTGCTCGAACGGGCCTGCACCAAGTGGGTGCGGGAGATTCCTGTGGGTCCTCTGTCTGCCGCAGAGACGGCCGAGCAAGCCCGCCACCTCCTCGGTCGGACCGCCGGGGAGGACAGCGAGACAGTGGATGCCATCGTGCGAGAGTCGGCGGGGAGTCCGTTCTTGGCGGAGCAGCTCGTGCGCTACGTGGTCATGTTGCGCGCGGAGGAGCAAGCCGGTACCGCGGGGATCAGCCTGGGCGACATGCTGCAGGCGCGGATCGACCAACTGCCGGCCGGGGCGCGCACTCTGCTCGGGACGCTGGCAGTGGCCGCCGGCCCCGTGGACGCCGCCGTGGCGCGTGACGTGGCGGGCCTGCCCGGCGACGAGCGGTCCCTGGTGGCGTTGCTGCAGGCGGAACGGCTGCTGCGAAGCAGCAGCTTCGGCGAGCGGCTCGAACTGTACCACGACCGCATCCGTGAAGCGCTCGCCGCGCAGATCGATCCGCTGCGTGTTCCGGAGATTCACCTGCGGCTCGCCGCCTCCATGGAGGCGCGTGGCAGCGGGGAGCCCGAGGCCCTGTACGAGCACTACCTCGAGGCCGGCGAGCGCGATCGGGCCGGGAGCTACGCCGCCCGGGCGGGCGACAAGGCGAGCGGCGCGCTGGCGTTCGAGCGCGCCGCAGCGTTTTACCGACAGGCGCTCGCGCTCGCCCGCGAGAGCGACCGCGTGGTGGGAGTGCTGAGGATCAAGCTGGGGGAAGCGCTCGCCAACGCCGGCCGCGGTGCCGAGGCAGCCAAGGTCTATCTGGCGGCGGCCGACGAGGCGACGGGGGGCGACGGCCTGGAACTGCGGCGCCGAGCCGCCGAGCAGCTGCTGCGCTGCGGCCATGTCGATCAGGGCCTCGCCGTCGTGCGCGCCGTCCTCAGAGCGGTAGGCCTCAGGCTCGCGCGGTCACCGCGGCACGCCCTCCTCCGGTTGCTGACCCGCCGCGCGTGGATTCGCGTTCGGGGGATCGGGTTCGTCGCCCGGCACGCCGAGGAGGTCGACCCGCGCGTCCTGAGCCGGATCGACGCGTGCTGGAGCGTCGCCATCGGACTGGCGCGCGTGGACAACATTCGCGCTGCGGACTTTCAAACGCTCCACCTGCGGTTGGCGCTCCAAGCGGGGGAGCCCTATCGGGTCGCCCGCGCTCTGGCTGCGGAAGCGGGCTTCGTCTCGACGGGCGGCGGCCCGAGCCAGGCACGCGCGGCCGAGCTCGTCCGGGCCGCGCGGGCGGTCGCCGAGGGAACCGAGCGGCCGGAGGCGCTGGCCTATGCCAAGTTCGCCGCGGGCATCGCCAGCTTCTACATCGGACGATTCGCTGCCGCCCGTGCCGAGTGTGAAGCCGCCGAGCGGATGATGCGAGAGCGCTGCACCGGGATGGTATGGGAGATCAACACGGCGCAAACCGTCGTGAGCTCGTCGCTGTACTACCTGGGGGAACTGGCGGAGCTGGCCCGCCGCGTCCCGCTGCGGCTCCGAGAAGCCCGGGAGCGCGGCGACCTGTACGCAGCCGCGGACGTCACGGCCGGTCGGCCGGTCGTGGCGTGGCTGCTGCAGGACGACGTGCCCGGCGCCCGGCAGGCGATCCGCGATGGGATGGGCCCGTGGTCCCTCCAGGGATTCCACGTGCAGCACTACTTCAGCTTGTTCGCCCAGGGCCACGTCGATCTCTACGCCGGCGAGGGTCTCGCGGCCTGGAGCCGCACCAGCGAGCGCTGGCACGACGTCGCCCGCTCGATGGTGCTGCGCGTGCAGGTGATCCGGCTGGAAGCGCTTCATCTGCGGGCGCGATGCGCCCTCGCGGCCGCGATGCAGCAGCCGCACCTGGCGTCCTTTCTGCGCGGGGCCGCGCGCGACGCCCGCCGCGTCGCCCGGGAAGGCATGCCGTGGGCCACCCCCCTCGCCGATCTCGTCCTGGCCGCCATCCACGCCGGCCGATCCGAAACGGCCCTCGCCGTCCAGCGGACTCGTCGGGCGCTGGCCGGGTTCGAGGCGGCGGACATGGCCGGCTACGCGGCCGCCGCACGGCGCTGCTGCGGCCGCCTCATCGGGGGCGCGGAGGGCGCGGGACTGGTCGCGCAGGCGGATGCGTGGATGAAGTCGCAAGGCGTCATGAATCCGGAGCGGTTCACCGCGATGCTGGCGCCCGGGTTCCCGTCTTAGGTACCACTCGATCAGTAGTGAATGTGGATCTCAAGCGCAGTGAGATCGCTGTCGAGCCGGAACTGCGCCTCGTCGAACGCGGGCGCGTGGCGCGCGTGGACCATGTTGTTTGACACACCGTAGCCTTCCTTGGGACGGCCGAACAGCCCTTTGTTGAGCTTTCCGTCGGCATTCTCGTCGTGATACACCGCCACGGCGTAGACGCCGTAAGGAAGGCTGTCGAACCGGACTTCAACCCGGCCGCCGTCGATCTTCGACGCCGCGCGGAGCGCGTGGTCATCCTTATCGGGGAAGCCGGTCGCCTCGTCGAACACAGCGACTCGGGCGATGCCACTGTCGGTGCGGAAGCCATCGATGTTCACCACAATACTGCCGACCCGAGGGTCCGCTGCGGTGCGCGCGGCTCCGAAGCCGGGAAGAAGACCGCCGGCAAAGGCAATGCTGAACAGACGTGACGCGCGTGTCAGCTTCGACATTCGAACATCTCCTCGTCTAATCAAGGCCGAAACGCCTGCGATAGCCCAGCGCGAATACGCGCTCTGACAGGAGCTTGCGGAGGCGCGGGACCCATCGCGCGTCCGTGCCCACGGTGTAACGCAGTCGCGGCGATCGCTTGCCCACCACCTTGGCGACGACCTCGGCCACCGCGCGGGGATCCGCGCCCTCCCGCACCGAGCGCAGGACGACCGCCTCGACGCGCTCCCGCACTCCGTTGTAGTCCGGGATCGCCTCACCTTTCGTGCCTAACGTCTTGTCGAGCGGCGTGCGGAAGAAGCCGGCCTCGATGACCACGACGCCGATGTTGAAGCGCTCCACCTCGAAACGCAGGACCTCGCTGTAACCTTCCAGCGCGAACTTGCTGGCAACGTAGTAGCCGCGTCCCGGGACGCCGATGAGGCCGGCCAGGGACCCGATGTTGATGATCACCCCGCGGCGTTCCCCGCGCATGGCCGGGAGAACGGCGTTCGTCACGCGTACCACGCCAAAGAAATTCGTGTCCAGCACGTCGCTGGCCTCGGCCAGCGGCGTCTCCTCGATGACGCTCAGATGGGCGCGACCCGCGTTGTTGACCAGCACGTCGATCCGCCCGGCGCGCTCCAGCACCTGCGCCACGCAGGCCTCGACCGACGGGCCCGACCGCACGTCCAACGGCAGCATGGTGATTGCCGCTCCCAAGTTTGCGGGCGTGTCGAGGTACGTGCCGAACACGCGATGGCCTCGCGCGGCCAGCGTCCTCGCAATCGCCTCGCCGATTCCGGAACTCGCACCGGTCACGAGGGCAACCGCTCCGCCAGTCATTACCGCTCCTCCTCCGGATCCGTCACGACAAGTACGGAGCGTAGGCCAGCATGATCTCCCCGCGCGCGACGTCGCGCCCCTCTGCGAGTGCTCTCACTTTGAAATGGCCGATCTCGGCCCGCTGCAGCACGAGGCGCGAGTGGAGCTGCACCTGGTCGCCCGGGAGCACCGTGGCCAGCTGCTCAATCTTGCTGTCCAGGAGCACCGTCATGGGGATATCGAGGGGCGCAACACGGAACTCGCGCTCCACCAGGCGCGCCACGTCCAAGCCTCGGTTGTTGCGCAGGTACTCGATGTTCATCAGCAGCCCTGAGGCCTGGGCCAGGGCCTCGACGAGGAGCGATCCCGGAAAGACAGGGTAGTCCGGGAAATGGCCCTGTATGAAGGGATCATTCTGCGAGACGTTCTTGATCGCCACGACGTAGCGCTCCGCGGGGTTATAGCCGGTCACGCAGTCCAGGAGCATCATGGGGTACCGGTGCGGCATGAGACGCCGCAGGAGGTGGCCGTCCACGCTCAGCACCGCACTGGTCTGCTGCTCGACGACCGCTCGACTGTCCATTGCGTTCAGACCAGGATGTGGGAGCGTTCCACGTGGGCCACGAGTTCCCCAAGGTGTCGATCGCCGTACAGCCGCCGGACGGGCTGGCCTCCGTGGAAGAGGATGAGCGCAGGGATGTACTCCAGCCCGACTGCCTCCACGATGCCAGGGTGCTGCTCCGCGTCCACCCGCGCGAGCAGCAGGCGATCGCCGTAGCGTTCCGCCAGCCGCTCGAGCTTGGGCCGGAGAAGCCGGCTGTAGGGGCACCACTCGGCCCAGAACTCCAGGATCGCCGCCGCGCCGCCCACCACGATCTCGTGGTGGAACGTTTCATCGGTTAGCTCACGCATACGTCGTCCTCGCTTCCTCTGCCGACAAGTGTTCTGCCGACAAGGCCACGGCGATCCGGCCCTCGGAGCACGCCGCCCCACTCGGGGCCAGCGCCCGTACTTTGAAGGTCGAGATCCCGCCGCTCACGCCGGTGAGCTGGACGTCCAGCTTGATTTGGTTTCCGGGGTAGCAGGGCGCCATGTGCTTCACCCGGCTTTCCATGAGCACGCTGTACGGGGGCCTGAACGAGCGCAGGAACTCCGTGATGTCACCCTCCGACGTTCCCTCCTCGAAGCGGGCATCCAGGTGCATGAGCATCGTGCACGCCTGGAGCAACGCCTCAACGGTGAGCGCGCCCGGGAAGATGGGATACTCGGGAAAGTGCCCCTGCAGGAATGGCTCATTCTGGGACACGTGCTTCAGGGCGACCAGCCGCCGCTCCTGCGGGCAATACGCCTCCACCTCGTCCACCAGCAGGAGCGGGGGGCGATGCGGCAGGAGCTGCCGCACGGCGCTGTGGTCGAGAGCAATCGTCTCGGTGTCCATGATGGCTCACTCTCAGTGGAAGCCGTACTCGCACTCGACCACGCCACGCCCACCATCGAGGAGGATGGTCTGCCCGGTAATAGAGGCCGCGTCGTCGGAGGCCAGGAAACCCACGACGCTCGCCACCTCGTCGGGGTGCCCCCAGCGGCCCAGCGGGGTGAGCCGGTACGTTTCCTGGATGAAGGCCGGATCCAGCAGCTCGGTCATCTCAGTCCGGAAGAAACCCGGGGCGATGTGGAGCACCCGCACGCCCTTGTCGGCCACCTCGCGGGCCAGCGAGCGGGTGAAGCCCAGCAGCCCCGCCTTGGAGGCGCTGTAGTTCACCTGCCCGGGCATGGGCACCAGTGCGGCGCCGGAGCCGATATTGATGACGACCCCATGCCCGGCCGCGCACATCGCGCGGATCACCGCCTTTGCGCAGTAGAAGACGGCGTCCAGGTGAGTCCGGATGGGGTCCTCCCAGTTCTTTGACGTCATCATCAAGAAGTAGACGTCGCGCGTGACGCCGGCGTTGTTGACCAGGATGTCCACCCGGCCGTGCGTCGCGTAGATGTCGCGGAACATCTGCTCGACGTGCTCCGGGTTGGTCACGTCGGCCGCGTAGGTGGCACCCTCGCCGCCGGCTGCCTGGATCGCCTCCAGGGTCTTCGCGGCCTCTCGCCGGTTGCGCTTGTAGTTCACGATCACGAAGGCACCGCGCCGGGCCAGCTCCAGCGCCATCGCCCGACCCAGCCCCCGCGAGCCCCCCGTCACCACAGCTATCCGTCCGTCCAGTCGACTGTCCATGGCGTCGTCTTCACCCGTGAGGTGTAACCGTGGATTGGCGCCGGTGGGGCTGCCAGGAGACGCGGGCGCCAGCGCGCTTGCGCGCCGCGCCGCCGAGCCGGTCAAGAGCGCCGAGCGCGCCACCCCGCCGCTCGACGCATTGGACGTCGAGCGCCAGGTCGCCACGGCGCCGCCGCCTCAGAAAGCTGGTCAGTACGCCACCGGGCCCCAGCTCGAGGAAGCGTGTGCAGCCGTTCCGGAGCAACGAATCCAGGACTTGCCGCCAGCGCACCGGTTGGCAGATCTGCCGCGCGACGCACAGCCGGATCCGGTCGGGGTCACTCTCGCGCCGCCCGCTGGCGCCGGCGTAGAGCGGGACACAGGGCGGTCGGAACTCGACGTCCCGCGACCAGTCCAACACCTCCGCTGCGGCCTCGGCCAGCATGGGGGAGTGCCAGGCGCCTCCGACTTCCACCGCCGAGGCGACGGCGCCCAGGGCCCGCGCGCTCCGTTCAGCGTCGCAAACGATTTCCGCCATGCCGGTGATCGTGGTGTGGTCCTCGGCATTCCAGCCCGCGATCGCGATGGGCCCGCGCGACTCCAGGCTGCGGACGAGGTCTGCCACCTGGCGGGAGGGAACGCAGCACAACGCCACGGTGCGGACCGCCGGACCTGCGGCAGCCCGCTCGAGAACCCGCCCGCGGAGCACGGCCAGGCGGAGCGCATCGACGCGGCAAAGGACACCGGCGGCGTAGAGCGCCGCCACCTCGCCAGCGCTGTAGCCAGCGACGCTGTCCGGTGCGAGCCCGTAGTCGGCAAGCCAGGCGGCGTGCGCGAGCGAGAGCGCCGCCAGGGCCGGCTCCAGCATCGCCGGTCGGCCCAGCCGCTCGGCCGGCCCGCTCAACATGACCTTCCGCAAGGGCAGCTCCGACAGGTCCTCGGCTGCTTCGAAGACCTCTCGCGCCGCAGCCGAGACTTGGAGCACTTCCCGTCCCATGCCTGGGTACTGGGAACCGTGCCCGGGAAAGAGCCAGGCCACGCGCGCGGACATCACGGCGTCACTCCGCTCGGCTCCGGGCGCGCGAGCTGCCGCACGTTGCGCGGTTTCTCGATGCCGTGAGCCACGTACGCCGCCTCCGGCAGGATCCGGCGTAGGAGGCCGCGGAGCACCTTGCCGGGTCCCACCTCCAGCCACCTACGGACGCCCTGCTCGGCCAGCCGCTCCACGGTCTCGCACCACCGCACCGGGCTCGTGACCTGGCGGATGACGAGCTCCCGAAGCCTTTCCGGGTCCGATTCGGAGCGCGCCGTCACGTTCATGTAGATCGGAATCGCGGGCGCGGCGAAGGGCGTCTCGTTGACCGCTGCAGCGAGCTCGGGGGTGATCCGCGCCATGAGGAGGCTGTGCCACGCGCCACTCACCCGAAGGGGGATCGCCCGGCCGCCACGTTCGGCGATCAGCGTGATCGCGCACTCGACGCCGGCCGTCGTTCCGGAGAGCACCGTTTCTCCAGGCGCGTTGAAGTTGGCGACACCAAGCTGGTGCTCCCGCGGAGCCATCTGCACGATCTCGGCCACCGCGGCCCCCGGGAGGTCCTTCACCGCGATCATCCCGCCAGGCTTTTCCTGCGCGGCGCGGTGCATGAGGCGGCCGCGCGCGGCCACGATCCGCAGCGTGTCGGTCAGACCCAGGACGCCAGCCGTGTAGAGCGCCGCGAACTCGCCCAGGCTGTGGCCGGCCACAGCGTCCGGAGCGTGACCGTGCTCGCGCAGCAGCTCGATGCAGGCGAGGTGGATCGCCGTCAGCGCTGGCTGCAGCACGTCAGTCCGGGTGAGCACATCCTCCGGCCCACGCAGGCAGTACTGCTTGAGAGGGAAGCCGCTCAGCTCGCTGGCTGCCTCCAGGATCTCGTTGGCTCGGGGGAACTCGGCACAGAGGTCCCACCCCATGCCGACGGACTGGGACCCCTGCCCCGGAAAAATCCAGGCCGTGTTCACCCGCCCTCCTTAAGTTCAGTTCCCCGTGTTGCCGGCGGTCAGGCCGCCATCCAGGATGACGCCCTGGCCGGTCATGTACGTTGCCCGCAGGCTGATGAGGGCGACGAGCTTGGCGAACTCCTCCGCCGTGCTCCAGCGGCCGATGGGAACCTGGATCCGCAGCACCCTGTCGCTGGCGAACGCCCGGGTCTCCGGCAGGTCCAGCAACCCGGTCTGGATGTAGTTCACCCGCACCCCGGCCGCGCCGAAGAGGAGACAAGCGGACCGAGTGACGCCCGTGACCCCGCCCCGGAGCAGAGGCATGCCCTCCTCCAAGCGGGTCCCGGCGTACATCGACGGGAGAGCGGCGTGGTTGATGATGGCCCCGCCCCGGGCCAAGCCGGCGATCGCCGTACCGACCGTCCGGCATCGTTCCAGGAGTGTCGCCGGGTAGGCGGCGACCTGCTCCGCCGTGTCGACCTCAGGGTTCGGGAGGTACAGGTTGATCAAGTAGTCCAACCGGCCGAACCGGTCGATCACCTCCTGCGCCAGCGCAAGCGATCCATTCGTCCCGGCCGCCGTGCCGGCGTCATCGTGCAACGCCACGCGGACGCCGTGCCGGGCCATCTCCAGCGCCACGGCCCTACCCAGCGTCGAACCCGCTCCCCACAGGAGCGCGACCGTGCCCGTTCTTTCCGTCATTGCTGCTCCTTGGCGCTCGCGCCGCACTTCACGCCCGGGCGCGATTGAGCACCAGCGCGGCGTCATTGCCGTTCTCCGTTCCCCCAGCCACCAGAGCGCGCCGGTAGCTCCCCCGCCGCACGTTCCCCTCGACGAACGCGAGCCCGGCCGACGTCGGCGGCATCCCGCCCACCAGAGGGTACGCTTCTCCGTGTTGCAGCCCGAGCCCGGCTGCGGCCACATTGAACAGTCCAGACGCCGCCTCCGCCACACCGGTATTGCCCATGACGCAGCACGCGGGCACCACTCTGCCGTCCAGGACCCGCCGGAGGGCCCGCACCTCACGTGCGTCATATGTGGGCACGCCGCGGCCGTGGCCGTACACTACGTCCACGTCTGCCGGGCCGATCCCGGCCTCCGTGAGCGCAAGCCGGGCGGCGCGTTCCAGCGATCGTCCTTCTGGCTCGGACCGCAGGAAGCCGCAGGCATCCGCGCTGAGCCCGCAGCCCGCGAGTTCCGCGTAGACGCGAGCGCTGCGCGAGCGTGCACTCGCCATCCGCTCGATGACCAGGGCCGCCGCGCCCTCGCCCAGCACCATGCCGCCCGCCTCGGGGTGATACGGGGCGAACCCATCCCGCGACAGCACGCCCAGCCGGTCGAAGAGGCGGAAGTACAGGGCACCGATTTCGTCGGCGGCGATCACGACGACGGCGTCCACCGCGTCGTTCTGGCGCAGGTACTCGAACGCGTGGATCAGCGTGTGCAGGCCACAGGAGATCCCGCCCGCGACCGTAGTGCTGAACCCCTTGAGCCGGTGGAGGCGCGACACGCGGCTGGTAACGGCAAACCGCCCCATCTCCAGCATGAGCTTGCCCAGCGCCGGCGTGGGTGGGCCCGCGAAGAGGGCTTGGAAGAACTCCTCGTGCGAAGTGACCGGCCCGTGCGCCATACCGATGAACACACCCTTGCGCTCGGGCGGCAGCACGGCGCCCTCCAGACCCGCATCCTGCAGCGCCAGCCCTGCCGCCACGGCCGCATACTGGGCGATGCGATCCGTGCGCCGCAGCTCCAGCGCGGGGGTGAGACGGCGCGGCTTGAAGTCGCGCACCAGCGCCGCGCGCCGGCACGCGCAGCGCTCGGCGTCGAAGCGGTCCAGCTCGCCGATGCCGCTCCGACCCTCTCGCAACGCCTGATGGAAGGCCTCTACCCCGTGGCCGATGGGCGAGACCACGCCGATGCCGGTGATCCCCACCCCGTCCAACGCGCTCGGGGGCAGGAGGCGCACCCCGCTGTAGCCGCCGCCCACCAGCACCACGTTCACGCCGCCGAACGCCGCCGAGTTGGAGAGGAAGTGCCGGATGCGAGCGGGGCGCGCTTCGTTAGGCACATAGTCCAGGTCGCACCCCGGGCGCGGCACGGTGAAGTTGAGCGTCGGCGGGATGAACTCCTCGTTCTGCGCTGCCAGGGCGCCGACGAAGCCCAGCAGTGGTGACACGCCGTTGGCGTGGCCGAAGAAGGAATCGAGGGAGCTGGTGGGCGGACGAGGCTCGCCATTGAACAGCTGCTTGATCGCGAGCGTCTCCGCCAGGTCTTGGTCCTGATTGCCGGTGCCGCTCGCCCGGATCCAGTCGATGGCACCCGGCTCAAGGCCGGCGTCCGCCAGCGCAGCGCGCATGGCGCGAAAGAGCCCATCGCCAGACGGCTCGTTGGCGATCACGTCGTAGGCGTCGCTCGTCACGCCGAAGCCCAGCACCTCGCCCAGGATGCGGGCGCCCCGCGCATGAGCGTGGCCCAGCTCCTCCAGCACCAGGAACGCCGCGCCCTCGCCGAAGCTGATCCCTGGCTGCCCGCTGAAGGGCGAGGCGGGCTGCTCCGCGCAAACGCCGAGCGTCTGCAAACCGATGACGTTGATAACGGGCAGGATCTCGGCGCCGCCCACCAGTGCTGCATCCGCCTTGCCGGCCCGCAGCTGAGTCGCGGCCTGCCCGAGCGCCACCGCGCCGCCCGCGGACGCGGCACCGAACGTCACGTGAAAGCCACGGATGTCAAAGCGCTGCGCGAGCACTTCGGTCATATAGTGGGGGACGTTGCGCGCGAAGAACATGCTCGCCAACCGGTTGCAGATCACGGCCCGCGTAGACAGCGAAACGACGGCGTGCTGAAACTGCCCCGCCCCGCTCACCCCCACTGCGATCCCTATCCGCTCGGGCGCGACGCTCCCGGACCGCAGCCCGGCGCTGCTCAGCGCCTGGGCCGCCGCCAAGATGGCGATCTGCGTCGCCCGGTCGAGCTTCCGCAGCTCCCGGGGCGAGAAGTGCTCGCCGAGGGAGAACTGCTCCACCTCTGCGGCGTAGCGCACGGCGAAGTCCTCGGCGTCGAAGCCGCGGATGCGGCCAATGCCGCTTCGCCCCTCACGGAGATTCTCGACGACGGCCTCGAGGCGGGTCCCGATCGCGGACCAGATGCCCATGCCGGTGACGACCACCCGGCGGCGCATGCCGTTGGCGCTCATGCCGCCTCCCGCCCCAGCAGCAGCGCCGCGTTGTTGCCCTGCTCCGTGCTCCCCGCCACCAGCGCCCGCCGGTAGCACCCCCGCCGCACCGCCCCCGCGACGAAGCCCAGCGCCGCACCCAGCGGCGCGTCCGACACCACCGGGTACGCCTCCCCGTGTACCAGCCCCAGCACCGCCGCCGCCACGCTGAACAGCCCTGAGGCCGCCTCCGCCACCCCGGTGTTGCCCATCACGCAGCCCACCGGCACCGCGCGCCCCACCAGCCGACCAAACGCCGCCACTTCCCGGGCGTCGTGCACCGGCAGCCCCCGCCCGTGGCCGTACACCACGTCCACCTCC
>DASWDP010000054.1:0-3183 GCA_036395195.1 Gemmatimonadales bacterium
GTCGATCGCCGTCGGCCTGGGCCTCCAGAAGCAGGGCGAGTCGGACGCCTTCATCTCGGCCGGCAACACCGGCGCCGTGATGGCCGCGGCGACCCTCATGCTGCGCGTGCACGAGGGCGTGCAGCGGGCGGCGATCGGGACGCTGTTCCCGACCGCCGTGCACCCCGTCCTCGTCCTCGACGCCGGCGCCAACGTGGACTGCGACGCCCGCGAGCTGGTCGGGTTCGCGCATCTCGGGTCGGTCTACGTCCGGGACGTGCTGGACCGGACGCAGCCGGGAGTCGGCCTGCTCAACGTCGGCGAGGAGGACGAGAAGGGCAACGCGGTCGTGAAGGAAGCCCACGAGCTCCTCAAGCAGACGCCGGCCATCCACTACGTCGGCAACGTCGAGGGCCGCGACATCCTGGCCGGTGAGTGCAAGAAGGGGCGGATCGACGTCGTGGTGTGCGACGGCTTCGTCGGGAACGTCGTCCTCAAGTTCTACGAGTCGGCGGGCCGGATGTTCATGGGGATGATCACGCAGGCGTTCCCCGACGTGGTCGGCCGGTCGGAAGCGAAGCGGCTCTTCAAGTTCCTCGACTACAGTGAGTACGGCGGCGCGCCGCTGCTCGGCGTCAAGGGCGTCGTGATCATCTGCCACGGGGCCTCGCCCGCGCGGGCGATCATGAACGCCGTGCGGGTCGCCGCGCAGATGGTCGAGAGCCACCTCGACCAGGACATCGGGGCGGAGTTCGCCGGGGGAAGCGCCGCCCGATGAAGCGCCCGATCGCCGAGCTCTGGGGCACCGGCCGCTACACACCGAAGCGGGTGCTGACGAACGACGAGTTCGCGAAGCTCCTCGATACGTCGGACCAGTGGATCCGGGAGCGTACCGGGATCCGGGAGCGCCGCGTGGCGGGACCCGACGAGTCGAACGCCTGTATGGCGAAGGCGGCGGCCGACCAGGTCCTGGCCGACACGGGCCTCACGCCGCTCGACATCGACGCCCTCGTGGTCGCGACCTGCTCCCCCGACCGGCTGCTGCCCTCGCAGGCGTGCGATCTCCAGGCGCTGCTCGGTGCCAAGCACGCCGCCGCCTTCGACGTCCAGGCCGCGTGCACCGGCTTCCTCTACGCGCTGAGCGTGGCGGAAGGCCTGGTCGCCACCGAGCAGGCGCAGCATGTGCTGGTGGTCGCGTCCGAGAAACTGACCTCGATCATGGATTGGACCGACCGGACGACGGCGGTCCTGTTCGGCGACGGGGCCGGCGCCACCCTGGTGCGCCGCAGCGCGACGGCGCGGGGCATCCTGTCGAGCTACCTGAAGTCCGACGGCACACTGGCCGAGCTGCTGTACCGGCCGGGCGGCGGCGCCGCGCACCCGCCCGACGAGGCCCTCCTCAAGGATCACTCCTACTTCATCCAGATGGCGGGCCGCGAGGTGTTCAAGGCCGCGGTCCTGTCGATGGCCGACGCCTGCGACCAGGCGCTGCAGCGTGCCGGGCTCACGGCCGCAAACATCGACCTGCTGATCCCGCACCAGGCGAACATCCGCATCATCGAGGCTACCGCGAAGCACGCGGGGCTGCCGATGGACAGGGTGTACGTGAACGTGGACCGCTTCGGCAACACGTCGGCGGCGTCGGTGGCGATCGCCCTCGACGAGGCGGTGCGGTGCGGCCGGCTCGAACCCGGCATGAAGGTGATGTTCTGCGCCTTCGGCGCGGGCTTCACGTGGGCGAGCATGGTAGTGCAGTGGTAGGCCCGAGCAAAACGATTTGGCTCTGCCCCGGGCAGGGCGCTCAAAAAGTCGGGATGGCCAAAGACCTCGCCGAGCGGTTCCCCGAGGCGCGACGGACGCTCGAGGCGATCGACGCCGGGCTGGGCTTCGCCCTCAGCCGGCTGATGTTCGAGGGGCCGGAAGAGGAGCTCACCGCCACGCACAACGCCCAGCCGGCCATCCTCGCGCACAGCGCCGCGGTGTTCGCCGTCGTCGGCCGCGCCCTCGGCGGCCCGGCCGTCGCGGCGGCGGGTCACTCGCTCGGCGAGTACTCGGCCTACGTCACCGCGGGCGCCCTCACGCCCATCGACGCCGCCGCCCTGGTCCGCCGCCGCGGCGAGCTCATGCACCAAGCCGGCACCGAGCGGCCCGGCACGATGGCGGCCGTGTTGGGCCTCCCGACCGCCGACGTCGAAGCGGCATGCCGCGAGGCGTCGAGCGGCGGCGCGGTGGCGGTGCCGGCGAATCTCAACGCCCCCGACCAGACCGTCATCTCCGGAGATCCCGAGGCGGTGATCCGGGCGGGCGCCGCGTGCAAAGCGCGCGGCGCGAAGCGGGTGATCCGGCTGAACGTGAGCGGCGCCTTTCACTCCTCGCTCATGGCCCCGGCCGCGAACCACCTGCGCGTCGCGCTCGAGCACGCACCGTTCCGCGACCCGGCGTTCCCCGTGATCGCGAACGCCACGGCCGAGCCGGTGCGCGATGCCGCCCGCGCCCGGCGCCTGCTCGCCGACCAGCTCACCGCGCCGGTCCGCTGGGTGGCCTGCATGGAACGGGCGGCGGCCGTGGCGGGCGTGGACGCGCGCTTCCTCGAGATCGGCCCGGGGACGGTGCTCGCGGGGCTCCTGAAGCGCATCGTGCCGAGGGCGGCAGTCGCGAGCCTGGGGACGGCCCACGAGGTGACGAAATTCCTGGAGGCAGCCTGAACGTGTTCCCCGGGCTGAGAGCCCGGGCTCGGCGCGATGTGCGCCCTGTAAGGGCGCACCCCTGGCCGAGCGCGCCCTCTGAGGGCGCGAATACGCCGGAGGCGGCGTGAAGATCGACCTGTCGGGAAAGGTCGCCGTCGTGACGGGCGGCAGCCGCGGGATCGGCTATTCCATCGCGCAATCGCTCGCGCGCGCCGGCGCCCGCGTGGCGATCCTGGCGCGCGACGGCGCCAAGGCCCAGGAAGCGGCGAGCGCGCTGGATCCGGCGGCCCGCGGATTCTCCTGCGACGTGGCCGACGCGCACCAGGTCGAGCGGGCGGTGGAGGGCGTTGAGGAGGCGTTCGGCCAGATCGACATCCTCGTGAACAACGCCGGGACCACGCGCGACAACCTGCTGTTCCGGATCAGCGAAGACGACTGGGACACCGTGCTCGACACGAACCTGCGGGGCGCGTTTCTCGTCACCAAGCACGCGGCCCGGGGCATGATCAAGCGCCGC
>DASWDP010000055.1:0-17599 GCA_036395195.1 Gemmatimonadales bacterium
GAGCAGCGCGCCCTGACCCAGCCGGGCCTCCGGCGACGTAGCGGACGGCGCCCCGGAGAGGCGGCGGAGAAACACGGCGTGCGGCAAGCTGTCCTGCAGTGCGGTAGCGTCGGTCATGCCCGGGATCCCGGAACGGCTTCCCCCAGAAGGTAGTGCGGAGCGGCCAAAAAGCTACCGGCTGCGGCGCACCAGCACCTCCACCAGCGCCCGCACGGCGCGGCCGCGGTGCGAGACGCGGTGCTTCGCCGCCGCGGGCGCTTCGGCGAAGGCCATCTCGAGATCGCTGGAGTAGAACAGCGGATCGTAGCCGAACCCGCCGGTCCCGCGCGGGGCGGCGAGGATCCGCCCCTCGCACGTCGCCTCGACGAGCTGCGGCTTGCCGAGCGGCGTCTCGAGGAACGCCACCACGCAACGGTAGCGCGCCGAGCGCCCCTCGTCGGGCACGCCCGCCAGCCGCTCGAGCAAGAGCGCGTTGTTCGCGGCGTCCCCCTCCCCCGCCCCGTGCATCTGCGCCCAGCGCGCCGAGAACACGCCGGGCGCCCCGTCGAGCGCGTCGACCTCGAGCCCCGAATCCTCCGCGAGCGTCGGCAGCCCACTCCGTTTGGCGAAGTAGCGTGCTTTCGCGACGGCGTTCTCCGCGAAGCTCGTGCCGCGCTCCAGGTCCGCCTCCTCGGGGAGCCGCTCGAGGAATTGCTCCGGCGGAAACACGAGCTGGAACGGGAGGCCCGTGAACAGGTCGCGCATCTCGCGGGCCTTCCCCTCGTTCCGGGTCGCGATGAGCAGCTTCATAAGTGCGGAATGCGGAGTGCGGAATGCGGAATGGGAGTCACCGGCGTCCTCCGAGGCGATCCATCAGCGCCGTCGTCGAGATCCCGGGCACGAGCGGCACCCGCACCACGCGCCCGCCCCAACCCTCCACCTGGTCCCCGCCGACGATGGCGTCGCGCGCGTAGTCGGCCCCCTTGACGAGGACGTCGGGGCGGAGCCGCTCGATCAGGTCGAGCGGCGTGTCCTCGTCGAACAACACGACGCAGTCCACACACGCCAGCGCCGCGACGAGCCGCGCCCGGTCCCCTTCGGGCACGAGCGGCCGGTCGGCGCCCCCCCCCTTGCTCAGCCGCCGCACCGAAGCATCGCTGTTCACGCCGACCACAAGCGCCTCCCCTTCGGCGCGCGCCGCCTCGAGCAGCGCGACGTGCCCGACGTGCAGCAGGTCGAACACGCCGTTCGTGAACACGACAGGGCCGCGCTGGCGGGCGCGCCAGCCCGCGGCGTCGGCCGCGCTCCGCACCTTGCCGGCCGTGCTCATGCCGGCTCCGGCGTACTGCCGCGCCGCGCGAACGCGAGCTTCAGGAGCGGGGGCGCGATCAGGGTCGTGCCGATCACCATGAGCAAAATGGCGCTGAAAAGGCGCTGCGACAGGACACCCGCCGTGAGCCCGATTTGCGCGAAGATCAGTCCCACCTCGCCCCGCGGCGCCATCCCGATCCCGACGGCCCAGCGGTTGTACCGCCGCCACGGCACCGCCCACCCGCTCGCGAGCTTGCCGAGCACGGCGATCGCGAACAGCACCCCGCCGATCACGAGCGTCTCCCGGTTCGCCGGGGCCAGCGGGTTCCAGCCGCGGAGATCGACGGCCGCCCCGATACTCAGGAAAAACACGGGGGTGAAGATGTCCGCGACCGGCGTCATCCGCTCCTTGATCGCGTCGACCTGGTTCGTGCACGAGAGAATGATCCCCGCCGCGAACGCGCCGATGATCAGCGCCGAGCCCGCGCGGTCCGCGAGCGCCGCGAGCAGCAGCAGGAAGGCGAACGCCGAAACGAGCAGCACCCCGCGTGCCTGCAGGCGGTCGATCAGGCCGAACACGCGCGGCGCCAGCGCCAAGCCGGCCGCCACTGCCGCGACCAGGAACCCCACGGCCACCGCGAGGATCCGCGCGACACCCCACAGGCTCACCGCGGTCCCGGCGGCGAGTCCCGACACGGCTCCCAGGATCACGAGGCCCAAGACGTCGTCGATCACCGCCGCCCCCAGGACCAGGCGGGACTCGACGGTGCGCAGGCAGCGCAGATCCGCGAGGACGCGCGCGGTGATGCCGACCGACGTGGCCGTGAGGGTCGCCCCGACGAAGATCGCCGTGGTCGTCGCGTCGGCGAGCGTGTGCTCGTAGGCGTGCAGCGGGGACAGCCAATAGGCAACGCCGAGCGCGAACGGCACGGCGACGCCCACGACGGCCACGGCGCCGGCGGCGCCGCCCACCCGCGCCATGGCCTTGAGGTCGGTCTCGAGCCCGATCTCGAACAGCAGCACCACTACGCCGATCTCGGCGAGCAGCGCGACGACCGGCGTGAGCGGATCATCCGGCCCGGTGGGGATGACGCGCAGCGCCCCCGCGCCAAGCAGGATGCCGGCGATCAGCTCGCCCAGCACCGCGGGCTGGCGGAGCCGCTCGAACAGGGCGCCGGCGTACTTGCCGGCGAGCAGCATGAGCCCGAAGACGGCGAAGAAACGCACGACGTCGGGCGGGGACGGCACTAGAGTGGCTGCGTCGCCTTGGGATGGAAGTTGAACGTGTGATGGAACAGCGGAAGATCCACGGTCTCCCGGTACTCGGCCTCGATGACGATCTCCCGCGGCGACGCCCGGCGCACGATCCTGATCTGCTGGGCCTCCGGGGGGAGCCCGATGTCCTGCGCCGTCGCCTGGATGCGGCGCCGGATGGTGCCGTCGTCCAGGGCGGAGGCGAGCTGCGCCTGGGTCCGCATGTCGTCGACCAACCGGTAGTAGCGGAAGAACACCTCCCCGATGTGCACGCCATAATAGAGCGCGGCCACGAACACGAGCAGCGAGAACAGGCAGCCCATCGAGCTCGCACCGCGGCGGCCGAGCCGGACGAGACCGCGCGTCACCATTGCGATTGGGCCCCGTCGACGAGATCGTTCACCAGCTTCTGCAGCGCGATCTTCCGCCCCTCCGTTTCCTGCGGCGGCTGGTACTCGCCCACCTCGGTGAGCCCCTGCTTCTGCCACAGCGTCTTCCCCTCGCGCTGGTCGAGGATCTCGACGTCGATCGTGATCTGGACCTGGCGCCGGGTCACGTCGGTGCGGCCCTGCCCCGGCTGGAACGAGATCGGCACGTCGGGGTCGTAGCGGACCACCCGACCGCGCACCACCGCGTCTGCCGTGTTCTCGCCGGCGGGGCGCAGCCCCAGCCGACCCTGGAACGCCTCCAGCACGGCGTCGTTCACCTCCTTGGTCAGCGCCGGCTCCGGCGTCTGGTTGTCGAACGGCAAAATAGCGACGGTCTTGATGTTCGGCAGGCCGCCGCCGGCGAAGCCGTAGAGGCACCCCGCGAGCGCGAGGGTGAGCGTGCTAGCGGCGACCGCGCCAGATGGCGGGATCGAACGCGGCCGCCGTGTCGATGGCAACGATCGTGAGCTCAAAACGGGCCGGGCCCTCCGGAAAGTCGATGCGGGCACTGGCCGGCATCTGGTGAACGTCGAACTGGGTGCGGCTGCGGGCGACGGTCTTCCCCCCCCGCCGCCACTCGGCCTCGAGCACGCGCGCGCTGCCGGTCGTTTCCCGGTAATCGAGCGTGTCCTCCCCCTGGACGAACCGCCACACCCGGGCTGCGCTGTCCCCGGCGCCGGCGCCGCGCGCGCCAAACACGGCGGCGTCGGCCGCCGGCGGCCGGACGATCCCGAGCCCCGCCCAGAGCATCCGCACCGCCGGCACCAGCGAACGGAAGTTCTTCTCCGGGTCCGCCCACACCGCCGAGTCGCCCACCACCGCCGCCGCCCCCGCGCCGAATCCGAGCGGCCCGACGTAGTCGAACCGCAGCGAATCGGGCGGCGCGATCCGCGCCTGGCCACGCCCGCCCCAGCGCTTCTGCTGGTCCTGGTATTTCCACCGGAATCGGATGGCGTTCCGGCGGACGGGGAGGGTCGCCGCCGCCCACGCGACCGCGCTGTCCCGGTCCGCCGGCGCGAGCGGCACGGGGATGAGCGGCGCGGGCCGGCCGGGACACGCGGCCAGGAGCGCCCAGGCGCCAATGTAGGAGAGCGCTCTGCGGCGGTCAAGCAGAACCCGTTGGTGCCTCAATAGTTAAACCCGAAGAAGAAGTCCACGAACCGCGTCGTCCGACTCCCCGACGGGAGGGAGTAGCCGGCGATGCTGCCCGAGTGAAACCGGTAGCCCAGGTCGAGGCGCAGCACGAGGGGTTGGCCGAGCGGCATCCGCAGCCCGAGCCCCCTGCTGCCGAGAGTGCCGCGCTCCAGCGACGCTGCGGTCCAGGCCCGGCCGGCGTCGTAGAAGAACGCGCCCTGCATGCCGGGAAACCGGAGTTCGCCGAACGGGAAGCCGATGGACAGGAAATCGGTGATCGGGAAGCGCCACTCGGCGTTGACGAGCCAGACGCGGGTGCCGGCGACGTAGCCGTAGCGCGGATAGCCGCGCAGCCCCCACGAGCCGCCGATGTTGGCCGGACGAGGGCGCTCGCCGCCCGCGTAGTAGCCGAGCAGGCGCACGGCGAGCGCGCTGCGCAGCGACGTGCGGAAGTAGCGGCGGTAGTCGGCTGCGAGGACCCAGGAGTCGAAGCGCCCATGGCTCACGTCGTTGACGAGTCCGCCGGTGATGTTCACCCGCCCGCCGTCGATCGGCCCGGTGGTGAGCCACAGGGTGTTGTCCTCCACGTAGCTCAGGTAGTTCGACGCGAGCCAGCCCACGCGGTGGAAATCCGTGGGGTCGCCGCTCCCCAAGAGGACGTCCGGCCGCGTCAGGTCGAAGCGGTCCGAGTGCTCGACGCGGTACTCCGCCTCGATCCGGCGGAAGCGGGACAGGGGGTAGCGCAGCTGGGCGAACGCGCCCGCCGACGTCTCGTCGAACAGGGCCGAGAAGTCGCCCTCGTAGAACAGGCCGCGCAACCGGAACGCGCCCACCCCCCAGTTGACGCGGCGCGCCTGGTTCAGGTAGAAGACGGACCCGTTGAAGTTGTCGATCAGGTTTCCCAGCCCGCTCCCCTGAAAGGAGGAGAGCGTCACGAACAGCTGGTGATCGCCGAGCAGGTCGCTGAGAAGGAACACGGCGCCCTGGGCGGAGCCGACCCCGGGCGCGACCACGGCGTCGCCGGCGACGAAATCGAAGGTGAACTTGCGCTCGTACGGCGCGGCCTCGGCCCGCGCGTACTGCGGGTTCCCCAGCTCTTCCCAGGTCCAGTCGGCCGCCGCGCGCTCCGCCGCGAGGGTCACGGGCGGCGCGGCGCTGTCGGGCACCGGGTGCTGCACGTAGATGTTGTAACTCAGGTCGGCGAACCCGCCGAACACGAGCCCGTGCTCGCGGTCGATCCACGTCGGGTCGAACGCGCCGTCCAGGCTGTTCGTCTGGCGGCGCCCCGCGCCGCTCGAATCCACGGCGTAGATCTGGAACGTGCCGTCGCGGTCCGATGTGAAGAAGATCCTGCCGTTCGCCGCCCAGCGCGGCTGGTCGTCGCGCCAGTCCCCGTAGGTGAGGAAAGCGACGGCGCCCGTCGCGAGGTCGAGCTTGAAGAGGTTGCGCGCCCCGCGGGCGCCGAACGGCGTCCGGTCGGACGAGAAGACAACGGTGCGGCCGTCGGGGCTCATCGTCGGATCGAGGTCCTGAAAGCGGTCGGACGTCAGGCGCTCGAGCCGCCCGTCGCGGAGCCACAGCCGGTACAGATCCGAATAGCCCGACACGGCGAGGCCCGAGAACACGACGCTGCCGCCGTCCGGCGCCCACGCCGGCGACAGGATCGAGACGAGATCGGGGAACTGGTAGCGCCCGATCACCTTCCGCTGGGGGAGGCTCCAGAAGAAGAGCGCGTCGCGATCCTCGTAGCGGCTCGAGAACGCCACGATCCGCTCCGCCGACACGTCGAGCCGCGACTCGAAGAAGTGGAACGATTCGAACTCGGCGCTGCGCTCGCCCTTCACCACGGCGCGCGGCCGGCCGCCCGAGAACGGCCGGGCGTAGATGTTGGTGTAGCCCGTGGACGGCGAGAAGTAGAGCACGCCGCGCGCGCTGTCGGGCGCGTCCGCCGCGCCGTACACCGTCGGCTTGATCGCGAGGCGGGTGAGGACACGGGCCGTGATGGCGAGCGGCTCGCCGCCGCTGACCGCGGGGAAGTAGCGCTGCCGCATCCAATACTGCCACTCGTCGGAGAGCTGGTCGAGCGTCTTGCCGTACACGCCGCGCAGCGCGTCGTCGAACGTCCCGTACTTCCACAGGTCGCGGTACGTCTGGCCGATGCGCCACTCCCCGTAGGCCGCGGCGAGGAACCGGTGGATCGTGCCGCCCAGCGGATAGATGATCCCGCCGCCGGCGAACGCCAGGTCGCGCACGGCGGGCAGGCGGCCCGACACAGTGAGGTCGCGCAGGATCATCTCATCGCGCGTGTCCTCGCCCGCCGAGAAGTATTCCGCGAGGCCCTCGCTCCACCACAACGGGAGCTCCGCGTGGCGCATCCGGGGATAGCGCGTGAACACCTCGGTGGCGAGGCTCAGCTGGAACACGTGCACCAGCTCGTGGCGCAGGGTGTGGCGGAATTCGGCGTAACTCCCCGTGAACGGGAGCGCCACCCGCCGCTTGAGGAACTCGGTGACGCCGAGCAGCCCTTCGGGGGGCACGAACGGCAGCACGTTGGTCTGCTCGAAGTCCGAATGAGAGGCGTAGATGATGAGCGGGATGCGGCGATGCGGGTGGTGATCGAAGCGCCGCTCCAGCACGTCGTAGCTCTCCTCCGAGTAAGCGAGGGCGACGCGCGCGAGCTCCTGCTCCTCCGGATAGTAGTACAGATCGACGTGCGGCCCGCGCAGCACGTGCCAGTCGAAGGCGCGGTACTGGATCTTGTTCTGGCCGAAGTAGCCGAACTGGGCCGCCGCGGCGCCGGGCACGAGGGTCAGGAGCGCCGTTCCCCAGGCTAAAGCCTGGGCTCGGCCCAACACTGCCCTTAAGGGCAGCGCCGTGCCGAGCGCACGCTTCAGCGTGTGAATCGGGACGCAGCGTCTCATCTCACCGATGGATGCTCCGGATGCGGTCGCCCTGCGCGATCGCGCCGAGCACGTCCAGCCCCGAGGCGACCCAGCCGAAGACCGGGTAGGTGCCGTCGAGGTGCGGTTGGGCCGAGTGGGTGATGAAGAACTGGCTGCCGCCCGTGTCGGGGCCGGAGAGCGCCATGCCCATAGTACCCGTCTCGTAGCGCACCGGATTCACCTCGTCGCGCAGCACGACGCCCCCCCCCGGCCCGCCCCACCCGTCGCCCCGGGGATCGCCGTCCTGCACCACGAAGTTCGGCACAACCCGGTGCCAGCGCGACCCGTCGAAGTACCGCCGGTCCACCAGCGCCAGGAACGCCGCGACCGTGAGCGGCGCCTCGAGCGGCAGGAGGCCCACGACCAGGGTGCCGCGGTCGGTCTCGACGGTCACCTGCGGGGCGGGCTGGCCGCGCAACACCGGCAGCATGTAGCGGCGCGCCACGTCGCGGTAGTCCTCGGGGGTGCGGCCGGTGGCGATCGGCGCCGCCGGCCCCCAGCTCTCGGCGGCATCGGGCAGCCGCTCGGCGGCGAGCCGGCGCACCAGGTAGTCGTCCGCCCGCGGGACCTGGCCCACGAACCGCGTCGCCACGGCGAGCCTGCCGTCCGCGCTCCCCCGGGCGATCGCCCCCAGGGCCGCGACGGCGGAGAGCCGGGCGTCGTCGAACGGATCGCCGGCGGCGCGCGTGTACGCCTGCGTCAGCCGGTCCACGTCGGCCACGTCGGGATGGCGCGCGAGGAGGTCGGCGGCGACGCTCCGCACGGCGGCGTCCGCGTGGGCGAGCAGCTCGCGCGCGCGGGCGACGAGCGTCGTGTCGCTCTCGGGGACGATCCGTTGCAGCGCCTGGAGCCCCTGCGCCACCACGCGGGCGTCGGGATCGGCGAGCAGCGCCTCGAGCCCGGCGCGGTCGCGCGCGGCGCCGAGCGCCTCGGCGGCCACGCTGCGCCAGCGCCAGTCGCCGTCGCGCGCGAGGGGCGCGGCGGCCGCCGCCCCCGCCGCGCTGTCGGCCTGCGCGAGCGCGATCACCGCCTGGCGCCGCAGCGCGAACACCGCGCTGGTGAGGCCCCCGCCCGCCTGCAGCGCTTCGACGGCGCGCGCGCCGCCGAGCGCGCCCAGCGTCGTCTCGGCTTGGACCGCGACGTTCACGTTCGCGTCGGCGGCGAGGGGAGCCGCGAGGCCGGCGAACGCGGCCGCCCCACCCCCGGCGTCCCGGTAGGTGGCGAGGGCACGGAGCGCGTTGATCCGGATGCCAGGATCGCGATCCGCGAGCAGCGGGCGGATCCGGCCCACGACGTCCCGCGCGTCGAGTTTCGCGCTGTCGGTGAGCGCCCGGCTCACGCCGCGCACGGCGACCGCGCGCACGGCCGGATCGCCGTCCTGCAGGGCGTTGAGGAGGACGGTCACGCCGCGCGCCAGGCGCAGCCGGGCGAGCGAGTACAGGGCGTGCCAGCGCGCCACCGGGTCGGGATCCTGTGCATAGCCGATGAGCGCGGGGACAGGGGCCCGGGCGCCGAGCCGCCACGCCTCGAGCAGCGCCGCCCGCTGCACGGGCGACGTCGCGACCCCGGCGGTGGGGCCCAGCCCGAGCAGCTCGCGCACGGCCCGTGCGCCCTCGTCTCCGCCGATGTTCGCGAGCGCCGTGACCGCCTCGGTCTGCGCCGGCCCCTGCGCTCCGGCGGGGACCGACCGTACCAGCGTGAGCAGCCGCTGCACCGCGCCCGGCTCCCTCAGGAGCCCGAGGGCGAACGCAGCCGCCGCCTGCACCGTCGCGTTCGAATCGGCGAGTGCCTCGACCAGGAGGTCGGCCGCCGCCGGGTCCCCGATGCGCCCGGCGGCGAGGGCTGCCTGCCGCCGCACGGCGGGGAGCGGGTCCTGAAGGGCCTCGCGGAACAACGGCGGGTCGAAGGCGCGGGCGTCGGCGGCCGCGAGCAGCCGCGCCAGCTCGCTCACCAGCGCTTCGTCCTGCTGCTGCGCCGCGGCGGGAGCCGGGCGCACCAGGAGCGGCGCCGCGAGCAGCAGGGCGGCGGCCCTACAGGCGTACCGGATCGGGAGTCGGCTTGAGCAGGTCGAACACATGCTCGGGCATTTTCGTCAGGGTGTGCCGGTGCGTGAGCGACACGAGGGACGTCTCACCGGTCGCGAGCAGCTCGCCGGTGTCGGCCCGGTCCACCGCGTACCCGAAGGTCACGCGGCGCGAGACGAGCTCGCGTACCCAGCAGCGCACCCGCACCAGGTCGTCGTAGCGGGCGGCGGCGCGGTAGCGCACGCTCACCTCCGAGACGGCGAGGTAGACGCCCTGCTGCTCCAGCTCCCGGTACGTGACGCCCGTTTCGCGCATCAGCTCGGTGCGCGCGCGGTCGAACCAGATCAGGTAGTTGGCGTGGTAGACCACGCCCATCTGGTCGGTTTCCGAATAGTTGACGCGGAGCGTTATCGCGCTGATCACGCCGGGGCAAAATCCACGCGGGCCGGCGAAAAGTCAAATACGACAGGCGCTTGCGGCCCCCTCCGGCGGTTCCTAGCTTGGGGCCGTGCCTCCCCCCGTGGCGCGCGTGCTCGTCGTCGCCGATGCGCATCTCGGCCAGGTCCCGCCGGCCACCGAGGCCGCCTTCCACCGCTTCCTCGACGCCGTCCCCGACCTGGGCGACGCCCTGCTGATCAACGGCGACCTGTTCGACTTCTGGTTCGAGTACGGCGCGGTCATCCCGCGCCGCCACTTCGGCACCGTCGCCAAGCTACAGGCGCTGCGGGCGCGCGGCGTGCCGATCACGTTCGTCGGCGGGAACCACGACCGCTGGGGCGGCGACTTCCTCGCCAAGGATCTGGGGATCGCCTTCTACGGCGGCGAGGCCGAGACCGACGTGGCGGGCCGGCGCGCCTTCGTCGCCCACGGCGACGGCCTGACCGAGCAGCACTGGCGCGCGAAGGTGATGCACCGGGTCACGCGCCACCCCGTTACGATCCGGTTGTTCCGGGCGCTGCATCCCGATCTCGGCTTCTGGATCGCGCACAAGCTGTCGGGCAAGCTCGCCGACAACACGCGCGACCGCGCCGTCCTGGATCGCGCCGCCCGCGCCCAGGCCCAGTTCGCCAAGGATCTGCTGACCCGGCGCCCCGACCTGAACCTCGTGATCCTGGCGCATACCCACCGTCCTGCCTACGAGCAACTGCCCGACGGGCGAGCGTACCTCAATCCTGGGGCCTTCCTCGATGGATTCAGGTATGCGGTCGTTACGGCGAAAGACGTCGAGCTGAAGACGTTTCACGCGTGACGTCGCACGTGATACGTATTGCGTGAAACGCTCTTTGCTTCAGCCTAAGGGCACCACCTCCACGCTCTGGATCGTCTCGCCGAGAAACCGCGCCCCCACCCGGCGGAAGTGCGGCTCGTCGTCCGACACGACGAAGCGATGTGTCGGATCGCTCGCGGGCGGGGCGGCGAGGTCGCGCTGCCCGATCTCGCGTTCCACCGCCCGCGCGGTCTCCTCGGCGCTGTCGATCAGCGCGACGCCGGGCCCCATTACGCGGGCGAGCAGCGGCTTCAGAAGCGGGTAGTGCGTGCACCCCAGCACCAGCACGTCGATGCCCGCCCGCTTGAGCGGCTCGAGATACTCGTGCGCGACCAGCTCGGTGGCGGGATGATCGAACCATCCTTCTTCGACGAGCGGCACGAAGAGCGGGCAGGCACGCGCGTACACCGTGGCGTCGGGACGGAGCGCCTTGATAGCGCGCTCGTAGGCGCCGCTCGCGATCGTGCCGGCCGTCCCGATCACGCCGATCTTGCCGGACGCGCTCGCCTGCACCGCCGCGCGGGCGCCCGGCTCGATCACGCCCACGACGGGCACCGGCGCGTGCGCCTTGAGGTGATCGAGCGCGTGTGCCGTGCTGGTGTTGCAGGCGACGACCACCGCCTTCACACCGCGGTGCAGGAGATAGGCGAGGATCTCGGCGCTGTAGCGACGCACCGTCTCGGGGGACTTCGGACCGTAGGGGACGCGCGCGGTGTCGCCGAAGTAGATGACCGACTCGCGCGGCAAACGCTCGAACAGGGCGCGCGCCACGGTGAGCCCGCCGATCCCGGAGTCGAAGACGCCCAGCGGAGCCGGATTCATGGGCCGAAGGGGCGCGGCACCGGCACCGTGACCCCGACGCCGCCCGGGAACGCCTGGATCTTCAAGTCCCGGGGAAAGTCCTGGAGATGCGCCGAGACGAACGCCTCGGCACCGGAGAACAGGTGGTTGAAGATCCACAGGACGAGCCAATCTTGCACTTCCTGGCGTTTCGCCCCGACGTTCGCAGCGCCCGTCTCCTTGAGGTAGTGCACCTCCGATTGCGCCTTCAGCGTCATCATGATGGTGACGCCTTCCCACGCCGCGAACACCGCGCCGGTGACGGGTCGCCCGGTCTCGGCCTGGCCCCACCCGGGGAGCAAGAGCGAGCGCCAGAATGCGCCCATCGGGTCGATGCGGCGCACGGTGTCGGTGGGGACGACGAGCGCTCCGGTCGTCACGAGGGGAGCGGGGGTGGTGTCGGGGATTTGGGCGGAAAGTTGGAAGGTTGGAAAGACGGAAAGGAGCGCCGCGGCGAGCAATGCGGCACCCTCCCCCGTTCCAACCTTCCAACTTTCCGTCCGACTCACCGCGCCACCAGCACGTTCAGCCGTCCCGGTTCCACGCGCACGGTACACTCGTCGGTCCCGGGCTCGCGCAGCTCGCCGTCCAGGTGCAAGAGCAGCGGCGCCTCGAGCGAGCGGATCGTGACCTCCCGGGTTTGGAACAGGGTGACCTCCCGCATGCGGGTGTGCGTACCGCGCATCACGCGGGGCACCGCCAGGAGAAACCGCGGCAACGAGACCCGGCGGACGAGGCACACGTCCAGCCGGCCGTCGCCCGGCTCCGCGCCGGGAGCGAATTTATAGCTGCCGCCCGCCGTCGTGCCATTGCACACCTCCACCATCATCATGTACCCGGTCTCCGCGAACCCGGCCGCGCGCACCTCGAACAACGGCGGCCGAAAGCTCGCGAACGCGTGAAACACGGGTAGCAGGTAGGACAAGAACCCCTTGAGCCCCGGCATCCCGTTCCGCACCCGCACCACCTCCGGCCCGAACCCGAACCCCGTGCTGTTGACGAAGTACTCGCCGAGCACGCAGCCGACGTCGAACGCCGCCGGGTGCGCCGTCACGAGCCGGCGCACCGCGCGCACCGGCGCGTGACGGTACACGCCCACGAGCTTCGCGAAGTCGTTCCCCGTGCCGGTCGGCACGACGCCGAGTAGGGGCGGAGCATGCTGCGCCCCTACGTCGCGCAGCAGCCCGTTCGCGACCTCGTGCACGGTGCCGTCGCCGCCGACGGCCACGACCCGGTTCGCCCCCTCGCGCGCCGCGCGCGCGGCGAGCTCGACGCCGTGGCCGGGACCCTCGGTCCGCTCGACGTGGACCGCCCAGCCGTGGCGCTGGAACTCGCGCGCGATGGGATCGAGCGCGCGGCCCGCCGCGCCGCCGGCCGCGGCGGGATTGAGGATGACATGGGCGTGGATCAGAGGCTCTTCAGGTATCCCTTCGCCAGCAGCAGCTCCGCATTGAGGATCGCCGCGCCCGCGGCCCCCCGGATGGTGTTGTGGCTCAGCGCGACGAAGCGATGGCCCAACACCGCGTCCCGCGCGATGCGTCCCACGGTGACGCTCATCCCCCGCCCCGCGTCGCGGTCGAGGCGCGGCTGCGGGCGGTCAGGCTCGTCGCGCACGAGGATGGGACGCTCGGGCGCCGTATGCAGCCGCAGCTGCTGCGGGAGCGCGGTGAACGAAGCGAACGCCTCGCGCAGCTCGGCCGGCTCGGCGGCGCGGCCCAGCTTCACGCGCACGGCCGCCAGGTGGCCGTCCACGACGTTGACCCGGTGACACTGCGCGCCCACGGCGAATCCCGCCGGCTCCACCCGGCCGCCGTTCAGCCGGCCGAGGATCTTGCGCGTCTCGCGCTCGATCTTCTCCTCTTCGTCGGCGATGAACGGGACGACGTTGTCGGTGATGTCGAGCGAGGCCACGCCGGGATAGCCCGCGCCGGAGAGGGCCTGGAGCGTCGTCACGCTCACGGCCTCCACGCCGAAGCGCGCCGCGAGCGGCGCCAGGGCGAGCGCGATCATGACGGTCGAGCAGTTGGGATTGGTGACGATGCAACCGGGGCCCGCCCCGGCGCACGCGTCGAGCACGGCAAGATGCTCGGGATTCACCTCGGGGACGAGGAGCGGCACCTGGTCGTCCATGCGGTGCGACGACGAGTTGCTGATCACCGGGTAGCCGGCGCGCGCGAACCGCGTCTCAAGCGGTCCCGCCACGTCGCCCGGAAGGCTCGAGAACACGAGGTCGCAGTCGAGGGGCGGCTCGGGGTCGCGGACGAGCATCTCGCGCGCGGCGGCGGGCATATCTCCCGCGAGACGCCAGGCGCACGCCTCGGCGTAGGGCTTCCCGCGCGAGCGGTCCGACGCGGCGAGCGCGGTCACCGCGAAGTGCGGATGGCCTTCGAGCAGCTGGAGGAAGCGCTGGCCCACCATCCCGGTCGCGCCGAGGATCCCCACCCGGATTTTCGCCATCCCCCGTTCCTCCTTGACGGTCCCGGACGCCCGCGGTATGTATCAACATAACAAGGGAAGCGTTCGTGGTGATTTGCCGCGTATTGCCGCCACGTTAAACAAAGTGCTAAAATGCGCCCCGCCCGCGGCCGTCGTTCGCGGGCGTTTCTGTTTCCGGGAGACGTGGGACCCCTGATGCGAGCGAGCGTAACCGTCCGGGTACCGGGCTCGACGTCCAATCTGGGCGCCGGGTTCGACTGCGTCGGCGTGGCCGTCGGCCGTTGGATCCGGGTCACCGCCAGGCCGGGAACCGACGCCACGCACGGGCCCGTGACGATCGAGCGCCGGGGCACGCTCGCCGCCGTGGACGCGCCGCCCGACCGCGACCTGCTGTACCGCGGCTTCGTCGCCGCCTGCCGGGCCGCCGGCCGCGCGGTGCCGGGCCACCTGGCGCTCAGCGCCGAGTCCGACATCCCCGTGTCCCGCGGGCTGGGCTCCTCGGCCGCCGCGACGGTGGCGGGCGCCGCCGCGGCCGCCGTGCTGCTCGAGCTGGACCTCGTCCCGAACGCGCTCGCCGCCCTGTGCACGGAGGTCGAGGGCCACCCGGACAACGTGGCCCCGGCCGTCTACGGGGGCGCGACGCTCGCGCTGCAAGGGCCGGAGGGGCTCACGGTCACGCCGCTCGCCGTGCACGCGTCGCTGGCGCTGGTGTTCGCGATCCCCGACTTCACCCTGGAGACGAAGCAGGCGCGGGCGGTGCTGCCGCGGACGGTGCCCCACGCCCACGCCGTGGTCGCCGCCGGGAAGAGCGCGGCGTTGGTCCATGGGCTCGCCCACGCCGATCCCATCCTGCTGAGCGCGGGACTGGACGACGTGCTGCACGTTCCTTACCGCCGCTCGCTCGTGCCGGGCTTCGACGAGGTGACCGCGGCGGCTCGCCAGGCGGGGGCGTACGGCGCGACGCTCTCGGGCTCGGGTCCGACGCTCGTGGCCATCGCGCCCGCGCGCAGCGCCGCCGCCGTGGCGGACGCGATGGTAGGTGCGTGGCGCGCGCGCGGGGTCGCCGTCGAGAGCTTCCAGATGGCGCGCCCCACCGGCGGCTACGAGGCCGCCTGAGGCGCCGATGCCCCCGCCCCCCCCAACCCCCCGGCCCCCCCGGCCCCCCCGGCCCGCCCCCCGCGGCGCTCCGCACGTCCACAAGTTCGGCGGCGCGTCGCTCGCGGACGCCGCCGGCGTGCGGCACGCCGTCGGGATCGTGCTCGCGCACCGCTCCGTTCCGCAGGTCGTGGTGGTGTCGGCGATGGGCGGCGTGACGGATACGTTGCTCGAGGCCGCTGCCCGGGCGGCGCGCGGGGATACGAGTCACGTCAAGCACGCCGCCGCGAAGCTGCGCGCCGGGCACGCGGAAACCGCGCGCGCTCTGCTCGGACCCGGTGGCAAGCTCGACGAGCTGCTGGGGACGATCGACGCCGCGTTCGCGGAGCTGGCCCAGGTCGCCGAGGGACTCGGCGTGCTGCGCGAGCTGACGCCGCGCACCACCGACTATCTCGTCGCCCGGGGGGAGCGCTTGTCGGCGCAGCTGTTCGCGGCCGCGCTCGACGCCGCCGGCTGTCCCGTCGCGTACGTGGACGCCGTCGAGGTCGTGAAGACCGACGGGACGTTCGGGAACGCGTCCCCCGACCTGGCGCTGACCGAGCGCGGCGCCCGGCAGACGCTCGCTCCCCTGCTCGCGCGCGGCGTGGTCCCGGTCGTGCCGGGCTTCCTCGGTGCCGCGCCGGACGGCCAGGTCGCCACGCTGGGCCGGGGCGGCTCGGACTTGAGCGCCACCGTGCTGGCGCGCGTGCTCGGGGCGCGCGAGGTGTCGCTCTGGAAGGACGTGCCCGGCCTCCTCACGGCGGACCCGCGCATCGTGCCGGACGCGCGCGTGGTGCCGCAGGTGCACGTGCGCGAGGCGGCCGAGCTCGCCTACTACGGCGCCAAGGTGCTGCATCCGCGCGCGCTCGTGCCGTTGATCAAGCGGAACGTCGCGATCCGCATCCGCCCGTTCGCCGATCCCGCCTCGCTCGGCACCGAGATCTCGCGCCGCCGCACCCTCGACCAGTATCCCGTGAAGGCGCTGTCGGCCATCCCGCGCCAGGCGCTCCTCACGGTGACGGGCAGCGGGATGCTGGGCGTCCCCGGCATCGCGGCCCGCACGTTCGCCGCGGTGCATCAGGAGGGCATCTCCGTGTCGCTCATCAGTCAGGCCTCGTCCGAGCACTCGATCTGCTTCAGCGTCCCCGAGGAGAGCGCCGAGCGGGCGCGACGGAGCCTGGAGGAGACGTTCCGCCGCGAGATCGCGCGTCAGGAGATCGACGGCGTGGAGGTGCGCACCGGCGCGGCGACGGTCGTGGTGGTGGGACTCGGGATGGCGGGCACACCGGGGATCGCATCGCGCGTGTTCTCGGCGCTCGCCGAGGCGGGGATCAACGTGATCGCGATCGCGCAGGGGTCCTCGGAACTGAACCTGTCGCTGGTGGTGGACGGCAAGGACGCGGCGCGCGCGCTGCGGGCGGTGCACGCGGCGTTCCAGCTCTCGAAGATCGGCGGCGGCGACGTGGCGCATCCGGAGCGCACCGACGTCGTGCTGCTCGGGTTCGGGCAGATCGGGCGGGCGCTCGCGCCGATGATCGCGAAGGTGAAGCAGGATATGCTGAAGCTCCGCATCGTGGGGCTCATCGACCGCAGCGGCTTCGTGTTCGACGCGGACGGCCTGTCGCCCCGGAAGCTCGCCACGCTCGGCGCCGCCAAGGCCAAGGGGACGCCCCTCGCGCGGGCGCCGGGCGGCCGGCGGGCGGGAGGTGGAGCCGCGGAGGCCGTGGCGTTCGTCGCCCGCCACGCCCTCTCGAACCCGATCCTCGTGGACCTCACGGCCGCCGACACGAGCGGCACGCTCAAGACCGCCCTGGCCGCCGGGATGCACGTCGTGCTCGCGAACAAGCGCCCCGTGACGGCCGACAAGCGGACGTTCGACGAGCTCACCGCCGCGGCGCAGGCGCACGGCCGCCGGCTGCTGCACGAGGCCACCGTCGGCGCGGGCCTCCCGATCATCGACACCTATCACAAGCTCGTGGAGTCGGGCGACCGGGTGTCCAAGATCGAGGGCTGCCCCTCGGGCACGCTGGGCTACCTGTTCGGCGAGCTGGGCCGCGGCCAGCGTTTCTCGGAGGCGTTGCGCGGCGCGATCGCCAAGGGCTACCCCGAGCCGGACCCGCGCGAGGATCTCTCGGGGATGGACGTGGCGCGCAAGGCGCTGATCCTCGGGCGGCTGCTTGGCTTCCCCGGTGAGCTCGCGGACATCGCGGTCGAGTCGCTCGTGCCCGAGGGGGCGGAGCAGCTGGCGCTCGACGACTTTTTGGCGCGGCTCGAGCAGTACGACGAGCCGTGGGCCCGGCGCGTCGCCGCGGCCCGCGGGCGCGGCGGCGTGCTCCGCTACCGGGCGATCGTGACGCCGCGCGCCATCCGCGTGGGGCTCGTGGTGGTGGACGCGTCGAGCCCGATGGCGGCGCTCAACGGGACCGACAACCAGTTTATCTTCACGACCATGCGCTACAAGAGGAACCCGCTCGTGATCACCGGGCCCGGCGCCGGCCCGGCGGTGACGGCCGGCGGCATCCTGAACGATGTGCTGAAGCTCGCGAGCGCATGAGCGCCACCCGGCAGCTCTGCGCGAGCTGCGGCGGCGAGCGCCCCGAGACCGATCCCCACCCGCGCTGCCCCGATTGCGGCGGCCTGCTCGAGATCCGCCACCCGCCCCCCGCCGCGGGCGGCGGGGGGAGCGCGCTGCGCGCGCTGTTCGACGCCCGCTGGGGGGTGCGGCGCGGGCCGCTGGCCTCGGGCGTGTGGCGCTACACCGAGGCCGTCCTGCCGACGGCGGGCGAGCACATCCTTTCGTATCCCGAAGGCAACACGCCCCTCGTCGCGAGCGCGCCGGTCGCGGCCTGG
>DASWDP010000056.1:0-5809 GCA_036395195.1 Gemmatimonadales bacterium
GCGTGTCAACGCCTAGCGCGCCCGCCGCGCCCCGCCGATTTTCCCAGTTCTCATGAACCGACGGGAATGGCTCGGCGTCCTGGGCGCCGCGCTCGCCGTCCCGGCCGCGGCCGGGCTCTCGGCCGACCGGCTGTTCGCGGCGGGTCGGGGGGTGCACCGCCGCGCGCGCGGCGGTCCGCTCCGGGTGCTCGACCCCCACCAGAGCGAGTCGGTGGCCACGATCGCCGAGATGATCATCCCGGCGACCGACACGCCCGGCGCGCGCGCCGCGCAGGTCGACCGGTTCATCGATCTCCTGCTCGCCGAGTGGTACCCGGACGACGAGCGGGCGGCGTTTCTCGCGGGGCTCGCCGACGTGGACGCGCGGGCCCGCGCGGCGTCCGGCGGGGGCGCGGACTTCCTCGCCGCCAGCGAGGCACAGCGCGCCGCGATCCTCGCCCAGCTCGACGCCGAGGTCGAGGCGCTGCGCCAGGCGAAGCAGGATACCCGGCAGCCCTTCTTCCAGCGCATGAAGTGGCTCACGCTGTACGGCTATTTCACCTCCGAGGCCGGGGCCATGGCCGAGTTGCATTACGAGGTGGCGCCCGGCTCCTACGACGGCTGCACGGCGCTCGGGAACCGGCGCGCCGCCCCGGGAGACTTCTGATGCCCCCGACCTTCGACGCGATCGTGGTGGGCTCGGGGATTTCGGGCGGCTGGGCGGCGAAGGAGCTGTGCGAGCGCGGCCTCAAGACGCTCGTGCTCGAGGCCGGGCGCCCGATCGATCCCGCCCGCGACTACGTCGAGCACGTGCCGCCGTGGGAGATGAAGTTCCGGGGCTTCGGCGACCGCAAGGCGCTCGAGCGCGACCAGTTCATCCAGCGCCACTGCTACGCCTGCAACGAGTACAGCGGGAAGTTCTTCGTCAACGACCGGGACAACCCCTACACGTTCGATCCGCAGAAGCCGTTCCACTGGATCCGCGGGCGGCAGGTGGGCGGCCGGTCGATCATGTGGGGTCGGCAGGTGTACCGCTGGAGCGATCTCGACTTCACGGCGAACGCGCGGGACGGGTTCGGCGTGGACTGGCCGGTCCGCTACGCCGACCTCGCGCCGTGGTACGATCACGTCGAGGAGTTCATCGGGATCAGCGGCGAAGCGCTCGGCCTGCCGCAGCTGCCCGACGGCCGGTTCCTGCCCCCGATGGCGCTGAACTGCGCCGAGCAGGTCGTGCGCGACGGCGTCGCCAAGGAGTTCGGCGGCGAGCGGGTCGTCACCATCGGCCGGGTCGCGATCCTCACGGTGCCGCACGGCGGGCGCGCGGCGTGCCACTACTGCGGCCCGTGCGAGCGCGGCTGCATCACCCATTCCTATTTCAGCAGCATCGGCGTCACGCTTCCCGCCGCGCGGGTCACGGGGCGCCTCACGCTGCGGCCGTACAGCGTGGCCCACAGCGTCGCGTTCGACGAGCGGCGCGACCGGGCGACGGGGGTGCGCGTCATCGACGCCCAGACCCGGCAGCCGCTCGAATTCCACGCGCGCGTCATCTTCTTGTGCGCCTCGGCGCTCGAGTCGGCGCGCATCCTGCTCAACTCCAAGACCGCGCGCTTCCCCGCCGGGCTCGGCAACTCGAGCGGCCAGCTCGGCAAAAACCTCATGGACCACACGATGGGCGGCGGCGCGGCCGGCACCATCGCCGGGATGGAAGACCGCGCCGTCCACGGGCGCCGCCCCAACGGGATCTACGTGCCCCGGTTCCGCAACGTGACGGGCGCCAATCCGGACTTCCTCCGCGGCTACGGCTTCCAGGGCGGCGCGGGACGGGACGGCTGGCGGCGCGGCGCCGCGCTGCCCGGCTTCGGCCGCGAGTTCAAGGAGACGCTGCGCGCGCCGGGACCGTGGCGCTTTTCGTTCTACGGCTTCGGGGAGTGCCTGCCACGGCCCACGAACTACGTGGAGCTCGATCCCGAGCAGGTGGATGCCTGGGGGGTTCCGGCGCTGCGCATCCACTGCGCGTGGAGCGACAACGAGCGCAAGATGCTCCACGACATGTCCGTCACGGCGGCGGAGATGCTCGAGGCGGCGGGCGCGCGCGACGTCACTCCCTTCGTGGACGACAACCCGCCCGGCCTCACGATCCACGAGATGGGAACCGCCCGCATGGGACGCGATCCGCGGACCTCCGTGCTGAACGCCCATAACCAGTGCCACGACGTGCCGAACCTGTTCGTCACCGACGGCGCCTGCATGGCGTCCTCGGCGTGCCAGAATCCCTCGATCACGTACATGGCGCTCACCGCGCGGGCCTGCGCGCATGCCGTCGAGGCCATGAAGCGGCGGGAGCTCTAGGGGCTCGGGGCTAGGGGCTCGGGATCGGGGGAGCGAACGATGACCAATCGACGCGATTTCATCGAGACACTCGGTGCGGCGGCACTGGGTCACGCTCTACAGCCCCGAGCCCCGACGCCCGAGCCCCGAGCCCCGCTCCACAGGCTCACGCGCATCGGCCTGCAGCTCTACACCGTGCGGCGCGCGATGCAGGCGGACGTCGAGGCCACCCTCGCCCGCGTGGCCGCGACCGGCTACACGGAAGTCGAGTTCGCGGGCTACTTCGGGAAGTCGCCGGGCGAGGTCCGGGCGATCCTCGACCGGCACGGGCTCGCGGCGCCCGCGGCACACGTCTCGATGGCCGCGGATCAGTGGCGAGCAGCGCTCGACGCCGCCCGCGTGATCGGGCACCACTACGTCGTCGTGTCCTGGATCCCCGCCGAGCAGCGGCAAACCCTCGATGCCTACAAGCGTATGGCGCAGGACTTCAACCGGTTGGCCGCCGAGGCGCGCGCCGCCGGCCTCCAGTTCGCCTACCACAACCACGACTTCGAGTTCGTGCCGCTGGAGGGCCGGTTGCCCTTCGACGTGCTGCTGGCGGAGACCGACCCGACGCTCGTCCAGCTCGAGATGGACCTGTACTGGATCACCAAGGGCGGCCAGGACCCGCTCGCGTACTTCGCGCGGTACCCCGGGCGCTTCCCGATGGTGCACGTGAAGGACTCGGCCGGCGCCCCCGAGCACCGTATGGTCGACGTGGGCGCGGGCACGATCGACTTCAGGAAGATCTTCGCGCGGCGCAAGCAGGCGGGGATCCGGCACTTCTTCGTGGAGCACGATGAACCGGCGGACGCCTTCGCGTCCATCCGGGCGAGCTATGAGTACCTGAAGCGGCTGGAATTCTGATGAAGCGCCGAGCAGCGGTCGGATTGCTCGGAGCGGCCGTCCTCGGTTCCCAGGCTGAAGCCTGGGCTCGGTCGGGCCCACGCTTCAGCGTGGGGAGACTGAAGCAGTCCGTGTGTCGCTGGCCGTTCCAGGCGATCCCGCTCCCCGACTTATGCCGCGCCGCGGCGGGCCTGGGACTCGCCGCGATCGATCTGCTCGGGCCCGACGACTGGCCCCGGGTGCGCGAGTACGGGCTCGTCTGCTCGATGGGCTACCCCGCGATCCGGCGGGACTTCATCGAAACCGGGTTCAACGATCCGGCGAATCACCCGCTGTTGTGGCGCGAGCTCGAGGCGGCGATTCCCCTGGCAGCCCGGCACGGGGTCCCCAACGTGATCGCGATGTTCGGCAACCGGCGCGGCCGGAGCGACGCCGAGGCGATGGACAACTGCGTGGCGGGACTGAACCGGGTCAAGGCGCCGGCCGAGCAGCATGGCGTGACGCTCTGCCTCGAGCTGCTAAACAGCAAGGTCGATCACCCTGACTACCAGGGCGACCACAGCGCGTTCGGGGTCGCCGTCGTCCGCGCAGTCGGCTCGCCCCGCGTGAAGCTGCTGTACGACATCTATCACATGCAGATCATGGAAGGCGACGTCATTCGCACGATCCGCGCCCACCACGAGCACATCGCCCACTTCCACACCGGCGGCGTGCCGGGACGCCACGAGCTCGACGACACGCAGGAGCTCAACTACCGCGCGATCGCCGCGGCGATCGCCGACGCGGGCTTCACCGGCTTCGTCGCCCACGAGTTCCGGCCCACCCGCGACCCGCTGCGCGCGCTGCGCGAAGCTGTGGAGACCTGCACCGTATAGAGGGGCCACCGACCATGCTGACTCCCAATCCCCGAGTCCCGAGTCCCCAGTCCCGAGTCTACGACGTGTGCATCGTCGGCTCCGGCGCCGGCGGCGGGATGGCGGCGCACGCGCTCACCCGGGCGGGCGCCGACGTGATCGTGCTCGAAGCCGGCCAGCCCTGGGACAACACAAAGGACTCGGCGATGCTGACCTGGCCGTACGAATCACCGCGCCGCGGCAAGGCGACCAAGGAGCGGCCGTTCGGCGAGTTCGACGCCTGCATCGGCGGGTGGGAGCTCGAGGGCGAGCCGTACACGCGGGCGCCCGGCACCGAGTTCAGCTGGTGGCGGGCCCGCATGGTGGGCGGCCGGACCAACCACTGGGGCCGGATCTCGCTGCGATTCGGGCCGTACGACTTCAGGCGTAAAGCCCTCGACGGCCTGGGCGACGACTGGCCGATCGCGTACGAAGACGTCGCGCCCTACTACGACCGGGTGGACCGGCTGATCGGGATCTTCGGCAGCAAGGAGAACCTCCCGAACGAGCCGGACGGGATCTTCCTGCCCCCGCCCAAGCCCCGCTGCCACGAACTGCTCATCAAGCGGGCGGCCGACCAGCTGCGTATCACCTGCATCCCCGCGCGGCTCTCGATCCTCACCCGGCCCCTGAACGGACGCGCCGCGTGCCACTACTGCGGCCAGTGCAACCGCGGGTGCAAGGTGAACGCGAACTTCACGTCCACCAACGTGCTGATCGCGCCGGCACTGGCGACCGGGAAGCTGACGCTCGTGACGAACGCCATGGCGCGCGAGGTCACGGTGGACCGCGGCGGCCGCGCCACCGGCGTGGCTTACGTGGACAAGACGACCGGCACCGACCGGCACGTCCGCGCGAAGGTGGTGGTGCTCGCCGCGAGCGCCTGCGAGTCCGCCCGACTGCTCCTCAACTCCAAGTCGTCGCTCTTTCCCGACGGCCTGGCGAACTCGAGCGGCGTGGTCGGGAAATACATCACCGATACGACCGGCACGGACGTCGCCGGCTTCATCCCGAGGATGACGGACCACGTGCCGCACAACCACGACGGCGTGGGCGGACTGCACCTCTACATGCCGTGGTGGCTCGAGAACGCGAAGCTCGACTTCCCGCGCGGCTACCACATCGAGATCTGGGGCGGCGCCCACATGCCGGGGTACGGCGTCATGAGCGGGATCCACCGCTACCCACCCGGCGGCGGCTACGGGAAGGCCCTCAAGGACGACTACCGCCGCTACTACGGCGCCACGGTGGGCTTCTCGGGTCGGGGCGAGATGATCCCCAACGACGACACCTACTGCGAGCTCGACCCGCGCACCGTGGACCGCTGGGGCATCCCGGTGCTGCGATTCCACTGGAAGTGGACGGACCACGAATACAAGCAGGTCAAGCACATGCAGGAGACCTTCCGCGCGCTCGTCGCCGCCATGGGCGGTGAGGTGTTCTCGCCGATGCCGACGGCCGACGAGGGGTACGGCATCGCGGACGGCGGCACGATCATTCACGAGCTCGGCGGCACGCGGATGGGGGACGACCCCAAGACCTCGGTGCTGAACCGCTGGTGCCAGGCGCACGACTGCAAGAATCTGTTCGTGGCGGACGGCGGGCCGTTCGTGTCGCAAGCCGACAAGAACCCGACGTGGACCATCCTGGCGCTGTCGATGCGGACGAGCGACTACATCGCGGACCTGATGAAGAAGGGGGCGCTGTGAACGCGTTGGGAGGAC
>DASWDP010000057.1:0-10436 GCA_036395195.1 Gemmatimonadales bacterium
CGCGGCGCGCGACCAGGCGCGCGCGTACCTGCTCGAGGCCCGCAAGAAAGTCGAGGAGGCGCTCGGGCGCGCGCGGGCGGCGGTAGACGAGGCGACGGCACGCGAAGCGAGACGGCTCGTCGAGAAGGCGATAGAAGAGACTACGGGGGAAGAGGGAAGCGGGAAGAGGGAAGGGTGGATGTCGCTGGACGAGCTGAAGCGTGCACGCAAGGCGCCGCCCTCGACCGCCCTCTACCGCCCTCTACCGCCCTCTACCCCCCACGCACCGCCCGCCAGCGCGTCCACCGAGATCTCGCTCCGTGGCCTCCGAGTCGCCGAAGCCGAGCCGTTGCTCCTGAAGGCCCTCGACGACGCCGTGCTGGCGGATCTGCCGTATCTCCGGGTCATCCACGGCAAAGGCACGGGGGCGGTGCGCGAGCGCGTGCACGAGATTCTCGCCGGGGACGGTCGCGTCAAGCGCTTCGGCTTCGCGCCCCCGAACCAGGGCGGCCACGGGGTGACGATCGTGGAGTTCACGGCGTGAGCCTCATCCCCGACGACGTGATCGAGCAGGTGCGCGAAGCCGCGGACCTGGTCGGCATCATCGGGGAGCACGTCGAGCTCAAGCGCACCGGGTCGGACTTCCGCGGGCCGTGCCCGTTCCACGGCGGGACCCACCGCAACTTCGCCGTGATCCCGAAGAAGGGGATGTTCTACTGCTTCGTGTGTCACGAAGCCGGCGACGTCTACACGTTCTTCATGAAGAAGCTCGGCATGGACTACCCCACCGCGGTGCGCGAGGTCGCGCGCCGCGTGGGGATCACGATCCCCGAGCGGGGCCCCACCGGTCCGGACCCGCGCGAGCCGCTCTACGGCGCCGTCGCCGCGGCGGCCGACTGGTTTGCGCGCCAGCTGCGGGAGAGCCCGGAGGCGGAGACGGCACGGCAGTACGTCGCGTCCCGCCATCTCGCGCTCGACATCGTGCTCCCACTCGGCCTCGGCTACGCGCCGAAAGGGAAGGGCTTCCTCGACGCAATGAAAGGGTTGGGGGTGCGTGAGGACGTGTTGCTCGAGGCGGGTCTGGCGGTTAAACGGGAGGACGGCACGTTGGCGCCGCGGTTCCGCGGCAGGCTGCTGTTCCCGATCCACGATTTGCGGGCCCGTGTGGTGGGGTTCGGCGGTCGCATCCTCGGCGAAGGAGAGCCCAAGTATCTCAATTCCCCCGACACCCCGATCTTCCACAAGGGGAAGCTGCTCTACAACCTGCACGTCGCGAAGCACGCCATGCGCAAGGCGGAACGCGCGATCCTCGTCGAGGGTTACTTCGACGTGCTCCGCCTCTCGCTCGCCGGGCTCGAGGAAGTCGTGGCGCCGCTCGGCACGGGCCTGACGCCCGACCAGGCGCAGCTGGTGAAGCGGCACGCTCCCCAGGTGGTCCTGCTGTACGACTCCGACGACGCCGGCCTGCGCGCCACGTTCCGCGCCGGCGACGAGCTGCTGCGCGAGGGGCTGCGCGTGAGCGTCGCCACCCTCCCGCCGGGCGAGGATCCCGACACACTGGTCCAGCGCCACGGCGCCGCGGGGCTCGCCCCCATCCTCGCCGACGCGGTGGACGTGCTGGAGCGCAAGATCCAGATCCTCGAGCGGAAGGGGTTCTTCGGCTCGCTGCCGGGCCGGCGGCGGGCGCTCGATCGGCTGCTCCCCACGATCAGGGCGGCGGCGGACCCTGTCACACGAGAGCTATACCTCGCACGGGTGGCAGAGGCGGCCGGCGTACGCAAAGAGACCCTCGACAATGAACTGGCCGAGCTGTCCACAAGACGGCTGCCAGTGAGTTCGTCGTCCGCGACCACAGCTCCGTTGGAGTTCCCTTCCAGTGCTGAGAAGGCCCTGCTCTTGCTCATGCTGGAGAGCGACGAGTGGAAATCGCGTGTAATGGCGGTAGCCGACACAGAGAACTTCACGTTTCCGCCCTATCGCGCGGTTTTCGAAGCCCTCGCTGATGGACGGCCTGATGCACTCGACGGAGTGTCCGCGACAGCGCTAGAGCGGCTGCACGCTGAAGGCCTGGGCGAGCGCTCGCCCGACGAGACGTTTGAGAAGGCCATTGACTGGATCGAGGGCGACCGGAAGACCAGAGAAATCACCCGAATTAAGCGTGAAATGACCGTCGCGCCGGAGGAGGAAAAGCCGCGCCTGCTCCGTGAGATCAAGATGCTGGCGGCGGAACGGAATGCCGTACGGCCCACTTGGGGAGTCGTCGAAATTGCGAGGAGGAGAGGTGCACCCGGAACTTGAAGCGTTGTTGGCACTGCAGGAAAAGGACCAGGCGGTCACGGCGGCCGACGAAGCGATCGTGGCCCTCGAGCCCGAGCTGAACGTGCTGGACGAGGCACAGGCCAGGGCCGAGCGCGCGCTGGCCGCCGCGCAGGCGGCGATCCAGGCCGCCATCGACCGGCGGGACGAGCTCGAGGGCAAGATCGCCAGCTACCGCACCATGCAGGAACAGCGGCGCCAGCGGCTCGAATGGGTGCGGGGCGCGAAGGAGGCCTCGACCCTCATGGCCGAGCTCGACCTCGCGCGATCGGTGCTCGCGAAAGAGGAAGCCGAGTTCATGCGCTCCGGGGACGCGGTCACCGAGACGGAACGCAAGGCGGCGGAGGCGGAAAAGGCGCTGGAGGACCTGCGGGAGCAGCAGGCGCCGCTGCGCGAAGCGCTCGCCGGCCGGCGGGAGCAGATCGCGGCGGAGCGCGAGCGCGCCGTCGCCGAGCGCGACCGGGCGGCCGCGCAGGTGGGCGCCGCCTTCCTCGCCCGGTACGAGCGCATCCGCCGGGGCAAGGCACCGCTCGCCCTCTACCCGCTGCACGGCGACGCCTGCGGCCACTGCT
This sequence comes from Gemmatimonadales bacterium, assembly GCA_036395195.1. Lineage (GTDB taxonomy): Bacteria > Gemmatimonadota > Gemmatimonadetes > Gemmatimonadales > GWC2-71-9 > AG41. The sequence continues at coordinate 2,868 of DASWDP010000057.1, forward strand.
TCACCGCGGTGCCGACGCAACGCCGCGCGCTGATCCAGCGCGGGGCGTCGATCGAAGGTTGCGAGGCGTGCGGCGTGCTCCTCTACGCCAGGGAATGATTCCCGCCCGCTGGGCCGTCACGGCGCCCGCCGATCCGCGCCTCACGGCCGATCTCGCGGCCGATCTGCACATCCCCGAGCCGCTCGCCGCCATCCTGGTGCAACGCGGGTTCACCGCGCCGGAGCGCGCTAGGGCGTTCCTTCGGCCCGATCTCGAGCGCCTGACCGATCCGCTCGGGTGGGCCGACATGCCCCGGGCGGTCGAGCTGGTGACGCGCGCCGTGCGGGCGGGCACGCCGATCCTCGTGCACGGGGACTACGACGTCGACGGCCAGTGCGCCGCCGCGATGCTCACCCGGGTGCTGCGGAGCGTGGGCGGCGACGTTCACGCCTTCGTGCCGCATCGCATCCGGGACGGATATGACTTTGGAGCGGCGGGCCTCGGGGAGGCCCTGCGCTTACACGCAGGGCTCATCATCACGTGCGACTGCGGCATCACGGCGGTAGACGCCGTGCGCGCGGCGCGCGAAGCCGGGGTGGAGGTCGTCGTCACCGACCATCACCTTCCCGGGGACGCCCTGCCGCCCGCCTCCGCGGTGCTCGACCCGCGGCGGGCGGACTGCCCCTCGGAGGACAAGGACCTGTGCGGCACGGGGGTCGCGTTCAAGCTCGCGCAGGCGCTCGTCCCCGCCCTCGGCATCTCCCCCAATCTCCCGCTGCACTTCCTCGACTTCGTGGCGCTCGCGACGGTGGCGGACGTGGTGCCGCTGACCGGCGAGAACCGTATCCTGGTGCGTCACGGGCTGAAGCTGCTCGCCGACTCGCACTGGACGGGCGTGCGGGCGCTGGTGGAGGCGGCGGGGCTCGCGGGCCGGCCGATCAAGTCGGGCCACGTGGGGTTCATCCTGGCGCCCCGGCTCAACGCCGCGGGCCGGATCGGCGACGCGAACGACGGCCTGCGGCTGCTCCTCACCGACGATCCCGGAGAGGCCGCCGGCGTGGCGCGCGAGCTCGAGACCCTCAACGCGCGGCGCCAGGCGCTCGACCAGCGCATCCTGGACGAGGCGGTGGAGCGCGCCGAAGCGGTGCTGCAGCCGGAGGACCGGGCGCTGGTGCTCGCGGCCGACGGCTGGCACCCCGGCGTGATCGGGATCGTGGCCTCGCGGCTGGTGGAGCGCTACGGGCGGCCCACGTTCCTCGTCGGTTGGGACGAGGGCGGGGAGACGGGGCGGGGATCGGGGCGGAGTATCGCAGGGTTCGATCTCCACGCGGCGCTCCACCGCGTGGGGCAGCACCTGGAGAAGTACGGCGGCCACACCATGGCGGCGGGGCTGACGATCCGGCGGGAGCATTACGAGGCGTTCCGTGTTGCGTTTCTCGCCGTCGCGGGCGAGCTTCTTGCCCCCGACGACCTGGTGCCCGCGCAGCGGGTGGACCTGGAGCTGCCCCTGAGCCTCGTCAGCGACGATCTGGAGAAACTGATCCGCCACCTGGAGCCGTGCGGCCCGGGCAACCCCGCGCCGGTGTTCGGGGTGCGTGGGGCGCGGGCCGTCGGCGCCCGCCGCGTGGGGTCGAACCACCTGCGCTTTCTCCTGGACGACGCGTCGGGCGTGCTCCCGGCGATCGCGTTCCAGTGGGCGGACGCGGTGCCCGACCACTGGCTCAGCGAGCGGCTCGACGTGGCGTTCCGCCTGGAGCGGGACGAGTGGCAGGGGAGAACGACGCTGCAGGCCCGGGTCGCGGCGCTGGCGCCGAGCGCCTGACGGCAATTGCGGATTGCGGATTGTGGATTGCGGATTTGCAATGGAACGTCGAACGCGGAATCCGCAGTCCGAAATCCGCAATCCGCAATGGGAAGGGGGTAGGGTAGGGTTGGGTTTCGTTCGCGTGATCGCCGGCGAATTCAGAGGACGCAGGCTCAAGACGCCCGTCGGCGATCGCACCCGCCCCACCGCCGACCGCGTGCGCGAGGCGTGGTTCTCGATCCTCCAGCGGGCGGTCCGGGGAGCGCGCGTGCTCGACCTGTTCGCGGGCTCGGGGGCGCTGGGCCTCGAAGCGCTGTCGCGCGGCGCCGCGACCGCGGACTTCGTCGAGGTCCATCGGCTCGCGCTCGCGTCCCTGAAGGCCAACGTCAAGACGCTCAAGCTGGAGGACCGCACGACCATTCACCGCGCCGACGCGCTCGAGTTCGCGGAGCGGCTCCATCCGGGACAATACGACGTGGCGTTCGCCGATCCGCCGTACGCGGGCGAGCAGGCGGCCCGGCTCGTCGCCCTGTTCCGGGTCAACCCGTTCGCGCGCACCTTCTCGATCGAGCATCCGGCAGACCAGCCGATCCCCGGCGACGACACCCGGCGCTACGGCGATACCGCCGTGACGTTCATCTACGCCCCGTGAGCTCCGCCCGCATCGCCGTGTACCCCGGCTCGTTCGACCCGATCACGAAGGGTCACGAGGACCTGATCCGGCGCGCCTTCACCTTCGCCGACCAGGTCATCGTCGCCGTCGCGGTGAACGTCGCGAAGCAGCCGCTGTTCACGCTCGAGGAGCGCGTGGCGCTGATCCGGCAGGCGGTCACCGATCCCAAGGTGGAGGTCCGCTCGTTCGACGGGCTGCTCGCCGCCTTCGCCCGCAGCGTCGGTGCGTCCGTGATCGTGCGCGGGCTGCGGGCGGTGAGCGATTTCGAGTACGAGTTCCAGATGGCGCTCATGAACCGCAACCTGGCGCCGGGGATCGAAACGGTGTTCCTCGTCCCCGCGTTCGATCTCACGTACCTGAGCTCCAGCCTGGTGCGCGAGGTCGCGCGCTTCGGCGGCGACGTATCCCAGCTCGTCCACCCCGCGGTGCAGAAGGCGCTCAGGAAAAAGTTCGGCAAGTGACATTCCGCGACTCGGTGTACGAGCGGGCGCGCCGGGCCGGTCGCCGCATCGTGCTGCCCGAGGGGACCGACGACCGCGTGCGCGCCGCGGCGGCGCGTATCGAGCGAATGAAACTGGGGGAGGTGCAGCTGCTGGACCGTACTGCTCCCGGCTCCCTGCTCCCTGAGATGGTTCGTCTGCTGCGCGCCCGGCATCCCGACAGATTCCCGACGGACGCCGCTGCCCTCGCGGCCCTCGAGCACCCCCTCACCGTCGGCGCCTGTCTCGTGGCCCTGGGGGAGGCGGACGTGATGGTGGGCGGCGCGACCTTCCCGAGCGGCGACACGATCCGCGCCGCGCTCTGGGCGGTGGGCCCCGCCCCCGGCATCGCGACGGTGAGCGGCGCGTTCTACATGGTGCGCCCCACCGACGGCGCGGTGCTCACGTTCACCGACTGCGCCGTGGTGCCGGAGCCGACTCCGGAGCAGCTGGCCGACGCCGCCCTCGCCGCGGCGCGCGATCGCCGCCGCATCGTGGGCGACGAGCCGGTCGTGGCGCTCCTCTCCTACAGCACGAAGGGCAGCGCGGCGGGGCCGCGCGTCGAGCGGGTCCGGCAGGCGCTCGCGCTCCTCGGCGCGCGCCGGCCCGCCCCCGACTTCGCGTTCGACGGCGAGCTGCAGACCGACGCCGCCCTCGCGGCCGACGTCGCGGCCCGCAAGGCGCCCGGCTCGCCCGCGGCGGGGCGCGCCAACGTGCTGGTCTTCCCCGACCTTGACAGCGGCAACATCGGGTACAAACTGGTGCAGCGCCTGGGCGGCTGGGAGGCGATCGGCCCCATCCTGCAGGGCCTGGCGCGGCCCATCGCCGACTTGTCGCGGGGCGCGACGGCCGATGATATTGTGGACACGGCGGCGGTCGCCGTCCTTCAAGCGGGAGAGCGGACATGAGTTTCAGTCTGACCAAGGACAAGCGTGGTACGGTCGTCGTGGGCGTGGACGGGCAGCTGATCGTCGGCAACCGCCAGGAACTGAAACAGAAAGTGCTGGACGCGCTGGAAGCCGGCGGCAAGAAGTTCGTCATCGACTTCACGAAGACCGGCTACATCGACTCCTCCGGGCTGGGCGTCCTCGTGTCCCTCTCGAAGAAGATCCGCGAGCAGGGCGGGGACCTGCGGCTCGCGGGGCTCAACGAGGACCTCCAGACGCTCTTCGAGCTCACCAAGCTGGACACGCTCTTCTCCATCGCGAAGACCCCCGAGGAGGCGCTCGCCGCCTTCTAGCCAGTGAGCGCGCCGCTGCACCTCGACGTCCGCCGGCGGGCGACGGGAGGGGAGACCGAGATGTCGCTCGACGTGCCGAGCGATCTCGCGTACGTCGGCCCGGCGGTCGAGCTCATCGCGGACCAGTTTCGGGGCGGTCGGCTCACCCTCTCCACGCGACGCGTCCGCTTCAACCTCCGCACCGCCCTCGCCGAAGCCCTCGCCAACGCCATCGCCTACGGCAACCGCCACGATCCGCACCGGCTGGTGCGGGTGCGCGTGGAGGTGACGCGCCTCGCGGTGCGCGTGGAGGTGACCGACGAGGGCGGCGGCTTCGACCCCGCCGCGGTGCCGGATCCCACGCTCCCCGATCGGCTCGAGCGCGAGGACGGCCGAGGCCTGTTCGTGCTGCGGCGCCTGGTCGATCACGTGGTCTTCAACGCGAAGGGGAATTCGGTGTGCCTGACGCTCCGGCTGCAGTGACCGGGGGAACGGGGACGGGGAGCCGGCTCGACCGGCTCCTGGCGGTGCTCGAACGGCTTGCCGGGGCGCGGCTGCGTCTGCGGCGGAGCCCGGACGGGTCGGCCAGGCTGGAACCGGTTCCCGACACCGACGGGGTGTGGCTCGAGATCGGCGACGCCGGAAGCGGAACGCGGGAAGCGGCCGCGCCGTCCCCCGCCGAGCTCGCGGCGATCGTCGGCGCCGTGCTCGCCGCCGAGCGCGATGCCGCCCAGGTCGCGGCCGAGCTGTCGGAGCGCTACGAGGAGATCGACCTGATCTACACGATCAGCGAGATCCTCGGCCACACGATCCGGCTGGACGAGGCGGCGCAGCGTATCCTGACCGAGGTCTCGACGGTGGTGCGGGCGGGGCGGGCCACCCTGCTGGTGCACGATCCCGAGCAGCACGTGCTCCGCATGGTGGCCGCGCGCGGCATGGACCCGAAGGACGTGGAGCCGGTCGAAGTGGACGATCTCTGCTCCGTCGCCGCGCGCGTGTTCCGCGAGCGGCGCATCGTGAGCTACGACCCGACCGACCCCAAAGCGGTGAGCCCCGGCTGCCCCGAAGGCCGGAACTACCGCGGGCGGGCGTTCCTCTCGGTCCCCGTGCTCTACGCGGCTCCCGGCACGCGCGGCAAGCCGATCGGCGTCATCAACCTGACCGACCGGCTGGGCGAGGACGCGTTCACCGCGGGGGACCGCAAGCTCGTGGCGGCAATCGCGAACCAGATCGGCGCGGCGGTCGAGAACGCGCGCCTCGTCGCGCAGGACCTGAGCCAGCAACAGGTGCGGCGCGAGCTGGAGCTGGCGCACGACCTGCAGCTCAAGCTGCTGCCCTCCCCGCTCGTCGTCGCGGCGCGGGCGGACGTCGCGGCCCGGTGCCGCCAGGCGGACTCCGTCGGCGGGGACTTCTACAACCTGCTCCCCCTGCGCGGCGACCGCCTCGGCGTGATGATCGGAGACGTCACGAGCCACGGCTTCTCGGCCGCGCTGATCATGGCGCTCGTGATGGCGGCCGCGGGCATCCACGCCGAGTCCGCGGACACGCCTACCGACGTGCTGCTGCGCATCGAAGGCTCGCTGACCGACGAGCTCGCGAGCACGGAGATGTTCCTCACGGTCTTCTACGCCGTGATCGACCCGGCGGTGCAGCGCATCACCTACGCCAACGCCGGGCACCCGCACGCGTTCCTCGTGTCCGCGCGGACCGGCGTCGCGACGCGGCTCGAGGCCACGCGTCCCCCCCTCGGGCTCGCCACCGCGCCGGGCGAGGACGTGGCCCGGCCGTGGGTGCGGCGCGACGCGTTGCTCTGCCTCTTCACCGACGGGGTCGCCGAAGCGGCCGGCACCCACGGCGACCGGTTCGGCGAGGAGCGGGTGCTGGGCCACGTCGCGCGGCTCAAGGACCGCCCGGCGCGCGACATCCTCGAGGCCGTGTACGCCGACCTCGCCGGGTTCACCGGCGGCGCGCCGCCCTCCGACGACCGCACCGTCGTGATCCTCAAGGTGTGATCCCGGACAAACGGCTCGGCCAGCACTTCCTCACCGACCCGAACATTCTCGAGAGGATCGTCGCCGCGCTCGACCCCGCGCCCGGCGACGTCGTGCTCGAGATCGGGGCGGGGAAGGGGAGCCTGACGGTGGCGCTCGCGCCCCGGGTCGCCAAGGTGGTCGCGGTAGAGAAGGACCGACGGCTCGCCATAGATTGCCGATTGCGGATTGCGGATTGCGGATTCGGCAACGTGCTCCTCGTGGAGGGAGACGCGCTGAAGGTGGATTGGCACGAGCTCCTCGAGGCTGGCCGTGCCAATCCGCAATCCGCAATCCGCAATCCGCAATTCAAAGTGGTCGGCAACATCCCCTACGCGATCACCTCGCCGCTGATCGAGAAAGCCCTCACGCCGCCCCTGCCGGAACGGATCGTGTTCCTCGTGCAGGCCGAAGTGGCGGATCGGCTCGCGGCCGCTCCCGGATCGAAGACGTACGGCGCGCTCTCCGTGGGCGTGCAGGCGGTGTGCCGGGTGGAGAAGCTGTTCCCGGTGCGCGCCGGGGCGTTCCGGCCGCGCCCCAAGGTGGACAGCGCGCTGCTGCGCCTCACCCCGCTCGCCGAGCCGCTCGTCGCACCCGCGGAGTTCGCGGCGTTCCGCGCCTTCGTCACGGCGTGCTTCAGCCGGCGCCGCAAGCAGCTCAGGAACGCAGTGATGGCGGCGACGGGACGGCCCGCGAGGGCGGTGCTCGAGGGGCTCGAGGCGCTGGGGCTCGACCCGGCCGCCCGCCCCGAGACGCTGGCGCCCGCGGCGTTCGTCCGGCTCTTGCGTTGGAGCGGCTGATTGTGAAATAATTCACAATATGCGGAAGATCTCGGAGAGCACTGTGCGACGGCTCTCGCTCTATCTGCGGTTCCTCGAGCAGTTCGATGCCCAGGGCCAAGCCACGATCTCCTCCGCCGAGCTCGCCCGCCGCGGCGGCACCACCTCGGCGCAGGTCCGCAAAGACCTCTCCTTCTTCGGCTCCTTCGGCAAGCGCGGCCTCGGCTACTCCGTCCCGGAGCTCTCCGCCAAGATCCGCGACATCCTGGGGCTGCGGCGCACGTATCACGTCGTCCTCGTCGGGGCGGGCCGCATCGGCAGCGCCCTCGTCCAGTACCCCGGCTTCCGCCAGCGCGGCTTCCACGTCACCGCGATCTACGACAAAGACCCGAAGAAGGTCGGCTCGCGCTGGAACGGCCTCGTGGTGCGCGACGTGCGCCACATCGAGACCGATCTCGCGCAGGAGCCGACCGACATCGCGATCGTCGTCACCCCGGCCGAAGCGGCGCAGGAGGTGGTGGACCGGCTGGTGCACGCGGGCGTGAAGGCGATCCTCAACTTCGCGCCGGTGCAGCTCGCGGTGCCCGCCGACGTGGTGGTGAAGTC
>DASWDP010000058.1:0-8477 GCA_036395195.1 Gemmatimonadales bacterium
GGCGAACAGCGAGCCGTAGCTCCGCGCGAACCCCGCGAGGGCCGTGGCGAGGCTCCAGATGCCGACCCCCAGGCCGACGAGGCGCGTCCGGGACCGCGTGTCGCCGAGCGCGCCGAACAGGGGCGCGGCGAGCATGTACACGACGATGAATCCCGTCATGAGGGAGCCGAGCTGCGCGTCGGACAGCTGCAGCTCGGAGTGCTTCATGCTCTCGGCGAGCGCGGCGACGATCCACCGGTCCAGGTAGTTGAACAGGTTGAGCAGCGTGAGGACCGCGAGCGCGGTCCGCGCTAGAGATTTTTCTTCAGCCACGCCGTGAACAGCCCGTACAGGTTCTCTCGCGTGTTCCCGCCCGCGAGGGAGTGGGTCTTGCTCGGGTAGATCCGCATGTCGAACTGGCGGTTGGCCGCTTCGAGACGCTCGACCAGCCGCACGCTGTTCTGGAAGTGCACGTTGTCGTCGCCGGTGCCGTGCACCAACAGGAAGGCGCCTTTGAGACTGTCGGCGTACGCGAGCGGCGCGCCCTGGTCGTACCCGGCGGGGTTCTCCTGGGGCGTTCGCATGTAGCGCTCCGTGTAGATCGTGTCGTAGAAGCGCCAGTCCGTGACGGGCGCGACCGCCAGCGCGGCCTTGAAGAGGCCGCCGCCCAGGAACATGGTGCGGGACGCCATGTAGCCGCCGTAGCTCCAGCCCCACAGGCCGATGCGGTCGGGGTCCACGTAGGCCTGCTTCGCGAACCAGCGCGCCGCGGCGATCTGATCGGCCGACTCGTACCGGCCGAGCTGGAGGTACGTGACCTTTTTGAACTTCGCCCCGCGCGCCCCGGTGCCGCGGTTGTCGACGCTGGCAACCAGGTACCCGTCCTGCGCCAGCATCTGGTGCCACAGGTACTGCGCCCCGCCCCACGTGTCGGCCACCGTCTGCGATCCCGGCCCGCCGTACACGAACATGAGCAGCGGGTACCGCTTCGCCGGGTCGAAGTCCCTCGGCTTCACGATCCAGGCGTTCAGCTCCACGCCGTCGGGCGTCGGCACCTTCAGGAACTCGGGGGGCCGGAGCCGCAGCGCGTCCGTCTTGCGCGCCAGCGCGAGGTTGTCGGCGATGCTCCGCACCAGCCTGCCGCTCGCGCGCCGCAGTGTCTGGACGGGCGGCACGCCGGCGCGCGAATAGGTGTCCACGTAGAGCTGGAACGTCGGGTCGAACTCGACGCCGTGCGCCCCCGGCTCGCTCGAGATCCGGGCGAGGCCCCGGCCGTCGAGGCCGATGCGCAGCAGCGGCCGGGCGAGCGGGCCGTCGATCGCCCCCGTGAAGTAGAGTGTCTTCGTCTTCTCGTCCACGCCGTACAGCTCGAGCACGTCCCAGCCCCCGGGCGTAACGCGCTGGATGAGCGTGCCGTCGCGGTTGAACAGGTACGCCTGCGCGTAGCCGTCCCGCTCGGACAGGAACAGGAACTGCCGGCCACCGTTGATCCACCGCGGCTCGTGCGCGTCCACCCACGCCGAGTCGCTGTCGGTCATGACGACGCGCGCGGCGCCCGTGGCGGCGTCCGCGAGCAGCACGTCGAGACGGTTCTGGTGGCGATTGAGGCGGGTGAGCCAGATCTCGGCGGGCGACCCCGCGAAGCCCATCGCCGCGACATAGATGTCCCCCCCCTGCTCGGCGGCGAGGTCCACCCACACCGTCCGCCGGGTGGCAAGCTCCACGACGCCGATCTTCACCTCGGAGTTCGGCGTCCCGGTCTTGGGGTAGCGCACCGGGACGAGCTGCGGGTAGAGCGAGTCCTGATCCACCAGGTAGAACGGCCGGATCGCCGACTGGTCGAGCCGCCAGAACGCGATCCGCTTGCCGTCGGGGCTCCAGCGGAACGCGTCCCGCAGGTCGAGCTCCTCCTCGTACACCCAGTCGGAGGTCCCATTGATCACGTTTTCGCCGCCGTCGGTGGTGAGCGCCGTCTCGGACCCGGTCGCGAGGTCGGTGACGTAGAGGTTGTTGTCGCGGACGAACCCCACCATCCGGGCGTCGGGGGAGAACTTCGCGAACATCTGGTAGCCGGGCCGCGTGCTCACCGGCTTGAGCCGCCGCGCGGCGAAATCCCAGACGTAGAACGTGCCCTTGGTGTTCAAGCGCCACACGCGCGCCGAGTTCGTGAAGATGAGGAGCTTGGAGCCGTCTGCCGAGAAGCTGTACTCTTCGATCGCGACCGGTTGCTTGGCCCCGGGAGGCACCAGATCGGCGCCGCGCACGAGCACGTCCCTCTTGCCCGTGACCGCGTCCACCCGATACAGGTCCGTGTTCCCGGCCGCGTCGTCCTCGAGCGTCGTGAAGGACTTGCCGTCCCGCATCCACGCGACGGAGACGAGGTCGCTTGCGAACTCGCGCGTGCCCCAGATGGCGTGGACGGTGAGGGGCGGCACCTGCACGCCCTGCGCGGCCAGCATGGCCCCGCCCGTCAGGGCGGGGCACGCGAGCAGGACGACAGCGGAGACGGTGAGGTAGCGGCGAACGGAGGGCGCAACGATCATGGTGGCCACCGGTGGGTAAGTTTGGGTGTCCCAAACTTATCCGCCGGTGGCAATCGTGCCTACTCGTCGTGCTTCAGTCTCCGAAAGGAACCGGTTCCCATGGAGCAATCGACGCAACGCGACAGAGCCGACGCCTTCCGCGCGCTCCACACGGGGCCGGGCATCCTCGTTCTCCCGAACGCCTGGGACGTCGCGACCGCCTGGTTGATCGAGGCCGCCGGCTTTTCGGCGGTCGCCACCACCAGCGCCGGCGTCGCGTGGGCCCTCGGCTACCCCGACGGCGAGCGCATCGGCCGGGACGAGATGCTCGGCGTGGTCCGGCGGATCGCCGCCGCCGTCCGGGTGCCGGTGACGGCCGACATGGAGGCCGGGTACGGGCGCACCCCGGAGGCGGCGGCGGAGACCGCGCGCGGTGTGATCGCGGCGGGGGCGGTGGGGCTGAACCTCGAGGACGGCACGAACGAGGGCGAGCTGCTCGACGTGACCCTGCACGCCGACCGGATCCGCGCCGCGCGCGAGGCGGGCGCGGCCGCGGGCGTCCCGATCGTCCTCAACGCCCGAACCGACGCATTCGAGGTCCAGCGCTGGACGCCGGCCCAGCGCTTCGCGGAGGCGGTACGGCGCGCGAACGCCTATCGCGCCGCCGGCGCGGACTGCCTCTTCGTGGTGCACGTGAGCGACGCCGAAACGATCGGACGGCTGGCGCGGGAGATCGACGGACCGCTCAACGTCATCGCCGGGCCCCCCGCCCCGCCGCTCGGCGCGCTCGAGCAGCTCGGCGTTCGCCGCGCGAGCCTCGGCCCTCGCCTGACGCAGGCGGCACTCGGGCTCGTGCGCCGCGTTCTCGCCGAGCTGCGGGAGCGTGGCACGTACGGAACGATGGCGGACCTGCTCATCCCGTTCGCCGAACTGCAGCGGCTCGCCACCCCCGCCCCTTGACGGGCTCGAACAGGGTGGTATATTTATACTGTGAAGTGAATAATTAATACAATCGGGTTAATACCTTTGGGTGGTCTCGAATCGATGCGCAACCGCACGCTGAAGGCCGTCACGACCGTCATTCCGGCGACTCCCCCTCACGGGAGCGGACGGGCGGCCTAAGCGTGTAGACGACTCAGGCGAAACCCCCGGCCCGCTCCCCACCGAGCGGGCCTTCTTTTTGACCGGAACGAGGAGGACCCGAGATGCCCGACGGGAACCGATCCCGGTGGACCCATGCCCGCGCGCCCGAGTTGAATCCCTGGCGCGAGCAGGATGCCTGCGGGGTGGGATTCGTGGCGCGCGCGTCGGGCGAGCGCTCGAGCGAGATCACGCGGCTCGCGCTGCAGGCGCTCGCGCGCGTCGCCCACCGCGGCGCCGCGGCGACGGACAGCTCGGGCGACGGCGCCGGCGTGCTCACCCAGATCCCGCACCGTCTGTTCGCCCGGGAGGCGCCGCGTCACGGGATCGCGCTCGCCCCCGACGGGTCTCCCCCATTCGCCGTGGGCGCCTTCTTTCTGCCGCGAGACCCCGGCGCGCTGGCGCGCGCCACCGCCATCGTGGAGGAGGTCCTGGCGGGCGACGGCCTCCCGGTGCTAGGCTGGCGCGACGTGCCGGTCGACCACGCCGTCCTCGGCGCGGGGGCGCGGGCCACCTGCCCCGTCATCCGGCACGCGATCGTCGCCGCGCCCGCCAACGGCGGCCGGACCGATGACGCCGCCTGGGAGCGCTCGCTCTACCGCGCGCGCCGCACCATCGAGCGCCGCATCGCCGACGCCGGACCGGGATTCGAGGCGTTCTTCGTGTGCTCCCTGTCGTGCCGCACGCTGGTCTACAAGGCGCTGCTCACGGGGACCCAGCTGGCGGCGTTCTTCCCCGACCTCCGGTCGCCCGACTACGAGACCGCGCTCGCGGTCTTTCACCAGCGCTACTCCACCAACACCAGCCCCAGCTGGGCGCTGGCGCAGCCGTTCCGGCTGCTCGCCCACAACGGCGAGATCAACACGCTCTGGGGGAACCGCAACGCGATGCGGGCCCGCGAGTCGGCCCTCGCCTCGCCGCTCTGGGGCGAGAGCGTCGACCGGCTCAAGCCGGTGATCTGGGCCGAGGGCAGCGATTCCACGAGCCTCGACAACGCCCTCGAGCTGCTGGTGCGCTCGGGCCGCGACCCGGTGCACGCCCTGATGATGCTCGTCCCCGAGGCCCACGAGGGCGCGGGCGAGATGGAGCCGGCGCTGCGGGGCTTCTACGAGTTCCACGAATGCCTGGTGGAGCCGTGGGACGGGCCGGCGGCGCTCGCGTTCTCGGACGGCGTGCTGGTGGGCTCCGCCCTCGACCGCAACGGGCTGCGTCCCTGCCGCTACAAGATCACCCGCGACGGCCTCGTCCTCGCCGGCTCAGAGACGGGCCTGGTGGACCTGGACGCCGCGGAGGTCGTCGAGAGCGGCCGGCTCGGCCCCGGCGAGCTGCTGGTGGTGGATACGCGCCGCAAGGCGATCCTCCGGAACGCGGAGGCGAAGCGCGAGGTGGCGCGGCGCCGCCCGTACGCCCGCTGGGCGGCGCGCGGCATCCTGCCGCTGCGGGCCACGGCGCCCGCGCCGGACGCGCCCGCGGCATCCGAGGCCCAGCGGGCCGCCCGGCAGCTCGCGTTCGGCTGGAGCTTCGAGGACTTGCGGTACGTGCTGGAGCCGATGGGCGGCACCGGGCAGGACGCCGTGTGGAGCATGGGCGACGACACGCCGATCCCGCCCCTCGCGCGCGTCCCGCCGAGCCTGTACGCGTACCTGCGCCAGCGCTTCGCCCAGGTCACCAACCCGCCGATCGATCCGTTGCGCGAGACGCTGGTCATGTCGCTGCGCATGCATCTGGGACGTCGCGGCTCGTTGCTCGCCGACCGGCCCGCGGGGCTGCGGCTGGTCCGGAACGAGCACCCCGTCCTCCTCGCGGAGGAGGTGGCGGCGCTCCGGGCGGTGGCCGGCGTGCAGGCGGTGACGCTGGACGCGACCTGGCGCGCCGCGGGCGGCCCGGACGCGCTCCGCAGCGCACTCGAAACGCTGTGCCGCGCGGCGGGGCGCGCCGTGCGGCAGGGGGCGCGGATCCTGGTCCTCAGCGATCGCGCGGCCGATCGGGAGCACGCGCCGGTGCCGATGCTCGTCGCGGTAGGGGCCGTGCATCAGCATCTGCTCCGCAAGGGCCTGCGCACCCGGCTCGGCCTCGTCGCCGAGGCGGGCGACGTGTGGGACGTGCACCACTTCGCCGCCCTGATCGGCTACGGCGCCGAGGCTGTGTATCCGTGGCTGGCGCTCGAGTCGGCGCGGGCGCTGGTGGCGGAAGGCGACGCGCCGGCCACGTTCCGCGCCGCGGCCGAGAAGGGTCTCCTCAAGATCCTCTCGAAGATGGGCATCTCGACGCTGTCGTCCTACTGCGGCGCCCAGATCTTCGAGGCGCTGGGGCTCGGTGCCGAGGTGATCGACCGCTGCTTCACGGGTACCGTCTCGACGATCGGCGGGATCGGATTCGCCGAGATCGCAGAGGACGTGCTGGCCCGGCAGCGCGCCGCGTACCCGGAGGCAGCGGCGTCCGGGCCGGTGTTGCCCGACCACGGGCGAGTGCGGTATCGCCGCGACGGCGAGGATCACGGCTGGTCGCCGCCGCTCGTGCGGGCGATGCAGGACGCGGTGGCGGCGGGCACCCCCCAGGCGTACGACGCCTTCCGCGCGCGTGTGGCGGCGCGGCCGCCCGCGAGCCCGCGCGACCTGCTCGCGCTCCGCCCCGGGACACCGGTCCCGCTCGACGAGGTCGAGCCGGCGGACGCGATTCGCCGGCGCTTCGTGTCGACCGCCATGTCGCTCGGCGCGCTCTCCCCGGAAGCGCACCGCACCCTCGCCATGGGCATGAACCGCATGGGGGCCCGCTCCAACTCGGGCGAAGGGGGCGAGGACCCGGATACGTACGCGCCGCTCGCGAACGGCGATCGGGCGGACAACCGGATCAAGCAGGTCGCGTCCGGTCGCTTCGGCGTCACGACGCACTATCTCGTGCGCGCCGACGAGCTCGAGATCAAGATGGCGCAGGGCTCGAAGCCGGGAGAAGGCGGCCAGCTCCCCGGCCACAAGGTGACCGCCCTGATCGCGCGCCTGCGGCACTCGGTGCCCGGCGTGCCGCTGATCTCGCCGCCGCCGCACCATGACATCTACTCGATCGAGGACCTGGCGCAGCTCATCCACGACCTGAAGCAGGTCAACCCCCGCGCGCGCGTGGGCGTGAAGCTGGTCGCGGAAGCGGGCGTCGGGCGCGTCGCCGCGGGCGTCGCGAAGGCGTACGCCGACTACGTGCTCGTCTCCGGCCACAATGGCGGCACCGGCGCGTCGCCGCTCTCGTCCATCAAGCACGCCGGCTCGCCCTGGGAGCTGGGGCTCGCGGAGACCCAGGCGATCCTGATCGAGAACGGCCTGCGCCACCGGATCGAGGTGCGGGTGGACGGCGGCCTGCGTACGGGACGCGACGTCGTGATCGCCGCGCTCTTGGGCGCGGAGTCGTACGGCTTCGGGACCGCGGCGCTCGTGGCGATCGGGTGCGCGATGGCCCGGCAGTGTCACCTCAATTCCTGCCCGACCGGCATCGCCACCCAGCAGCCCGAGCTGCGCGCCAAGTTCCGCGGCACACCCGAGCAGGTGGTGGCCTATTTCACGTGGATCGCGGAGGACGTGCGCCGCATCCTCGCCGAGATGGGGTACCGCTCGCTGGACGAGGTCGTCGGCCGGGTGGACCTGCTCGAGCGGGTGGACCGGCCCGACGTGCCGCGTGCGCAGATGCTCGACCTGTCGCTCATCCTGGCGGACCCCCTCGGCGGGCGGGACGTGCCCCGGCGCCGCACCGTGGCCCGCAACGACCGCCCCGGCGTCGAGTCCCTGGACGACGAGATCCTGGAGGTGCTCGAGCCGCGGCTCGGCAGCGGCCGCCCGTTCGCCGGCGTGTACGACATCGGCAACCACCACCTCACGGTCGGGGCGCGCATCGCCGGATGTCTCGCCGAGCGAGTCGGCAACGTCGGCCTGCCGCCGGGCGCGATCCGGCTCCGGTTCCGCGGCAGCGCGGGCCAGAGCTTCGGCGCCTTCACCCTCCCGGGGATGCAGCTCGAGCTCGAGGGCGAAGCGAACGACTACGTCGGCAAGGGTCTCACGGGCGGGGAGATCGTCATCCGGCCGTTCCGCGAGGCGGCGGAGCAGGGCGCCGCCGATCCCGGCGTGATCCTGGGCAACACCGCGCTGTACGGCGCGACGGCGGGGAAGCTGTTCGCCGCGGGACGGGCGGGCGACCGCTTCGCCGTGCGCAACTCGGGCGCGACCGCCGTGGTCGAGGGCGCCGGCGCCCACTGCTGCGAATACATGACCGCGGGCGTCGTGATCGTCCTGGGCCCGGTGGGCCGCAACTTCGGGGCGGGGATGTCGAACGGGGCAGCGTACGTCCTAGACGAGGCGGAATGCCTCTCGCTCCGCTACAACCCGGAGCTGGTCGCCCTGCGGCCGCTGGACGACGCCGACGAGCGGCTCGTGCTGAGCCTCGTGCGCGAGCACGTCGCCCGCACCGACAGCCCGCGCGGGCGCGCGATCCTCGCCGCCTGGGAGCGGTACCAACCGCTGTTCCGCAAGGTGGCGCCGCACGCCGCGCCGGCGCCCGCCGCCGCGGCGCCGCTCACCGATAGTTCTGAAACGGCTCCGTCAGGAGCCGGACGTTGAGCGGCTTGTAGCGGAAGACGTGGGTGAGGCGCACCTCGTCTCCGGTGCGCTCCACCCGCGTCTCCAGCAGCTCGAAGTCCTTCGCATCCCCCAGCCCCACGGCGTTCAGGCGCTCCGCCTCCGCCTTGCACACGTCGCCGGGCGTCGGCTTCGGGTTGGGATACGCGTCCTCGTGGTGACGGCGCAGCGCATCCCAGTGCTGGTCGCCGGCGCGCTCGACCGCTTGCCGGATGTCGTC
>DASWDP010000059.1:0-16893 GCA_036395195.1 Gemmatimonadales bacterium
CATGGTCGGGGTCGCGTTGCTCACGCTGGCCGAGCGGCGCATCTGCGCGTGGATGCAGGACCGGCTGGGGCCGAACCGCGTGGGGCCGCAGGGGCTGCTGCAACCCGCCGCCGACGGACTGAAGAACCTCTTCAAGGAGGAAACGCTTCCCGCGCAGGCCGACAAGGTGCTGTTCCTGCTCGCGCCCGCGATGTCCTTCGTGCCGGCGCTGCTCACGTTCGCGGTGATCCCGTTCGCCACGCCGCTGCCGACGCCTTGGGGCGACGTGGACATGGTGGTCGCGAACCTGCCGGTCGGCTTTCTCTACATCCTCGCGTTCGGCTCGCTCGGCGTGTACGGCATCGTGCTCGCGGGATGGTCGTCGAACAACAAGTACTCGCTGCTGGGCGGCCTGCGCGCGTCGGCCCAGATGATCTCCTACGAGATCGCGATGGGGATGAGCACCGTGGCGGTGCTGCTCATCGCCGGCAACGTGACCCTCACCGACGTGATCGCGAAGCAGTCGGCCTCGCTCTTCACGTGGAACGTGTTCCCGCTGTCGCTCGCGTACTTCATCTTCATCGTCGCCGCGTTCGCCGAGACCAACCGGCTGCCGTTCGACCTCCCGGAGGCGGAAGCCGAGCTCATCGCCGGCTATCACACCGAGTACAGCGCGATGAAGTTCTCGATGTTCTACATCGCCGAGTACTCGAACATGGTGACGGCCTCGGCCCTCATGGCCACGCTCTTCTTCGGCGGGTGGGACATCCCGTTCACGAGCTGGGACAACGCGGCGCCGTGGACCGTCTGGAAGACCGCGGCCACGCTGGCCGCGTTCTCGGTCAAGGTGTCGTGCTTCCTGTTCCTCTTCATCTGGGTGCGCTGGACGCTGCCGCGCTTCCGCTACGACCAGCTGATGGCGCTCGGCTGGAAGGTCATGCTGCCCCTCGCGCTCGTCTACGTGACCGTGATCGCGACGGCGATCTGGGTGCTG
Organism: Gemmatimonadales bacterium; assembly: GCA_036395195.1. Taxonomy (GTDB): domain Bacteria; phylum Gemmatimonadota; class Gemmatimonadetes; order Gemmatimonadales; family GWC2-71-9; genus AG41. Next base: position 974 of record DASWDP010000059.1, read on the forward strand.
CACGACCGGCTGGGCTGGACGTACGACACCCGCTTCGCGCTCGCGCTGTTCGGGCTGAACCTGCTGCTCGCGGTGCCCCTGATCTTCGTGCTGGACCGCGGGCACATCGTCGCGGGCTCGGTGGCGGCGGAAGGAGGCAGGGCCTGATGGCGATCGGCGTGAAAGTGATGCGGCGACCGGGCGCGCGGGCCTCCTACGTCCGGGCCACGCTCCAGGGGATGGCGCTCACGTTGCAGCACCTGTTCCGGCCCAAGGTGACGATGCAGTACCCGGAGGAAAAGAGCACCCGGACCTGGACGCTCTCTCCCCGCTGGCGCGGCACGCACCGGATGCTCACCGACGAGCAGGGACGCGCCAAGTGCGTGGCGTGCGGCCTGTGCCCGCAGGTCTGCCCGGCGAACTGCATCAAGCTCGTGCCGGGGGAAGACGAGCAGGGCAACCGCTACCCGCTGATCTACGAGATCGACGAGTTCCGCTGCGTGTTCTGCGGCTACTGCCAGGAGGTCTGCCCCGAGGAAGCGATCCACGTCGGCGTGCACTACGAGAACTCCGAGTTCTCGCGCGACCGGTTCGTGTACGACCTCGAGCGGCTGTGCGCCCAGACGCACCCCGTCTCGACGCTCTGGGATCCCTCGGATGCGAAGGGCGAGTAGGGGATAGGGAATGGCCTGGCCGCTGATCATCTTCTGGGCGTTTGCCGGGCTCGCGATCGCGAGCGCGCTGTGCTGCATCACGCGCGTCAATCCGCTGGCGAGCGCGTTGTGGCTGGTCGTGACCCTGTTCTCGCTGGCCGCGCTGTTCGTCCTGCTCGATGCGCAGTTCATCGCGGTGCTGCAGGTGCTCGTGTACGCCGGCGCCATCATGGTGCTGTTCCTGTTCGTGATCATGCTGCTCAACCTGGGGCGCCCCGGGCCGACCGACCTGAAGGGGCCGCTCGGCGTGGCGGTGGGCGTGCTGCTCGCGCTGGTGCTGCTGTGGCAGCTGGGCGCGCTGCGGGGAGTCGCCCCCGCGGAGGCGATCCAACTGCCTCCCGGCGCGATGGCCCGGGTGGCGGCGGAGCAGGGGATGGTGCCGGCCGTGGCGCGCCCCCTGTTCGACGCCTACCTCGTCCCGTTCGAAATCACCAGCATCCTGCTCCTCGCCGCGATCGTCGGCGCGGTCGTGCTGGCCAAACGCACGCTCTGATGCTCCTCGGACCCGCCCTCGCCGTTTCGGCCGTGCTGTTCACGCTGGGCGTCGCCGGCGTGCTGCTGCGGCGCAACGCGATCGTCATCTTCATGTGCGTCGAGCTGATGCTCAACGCCGTGAACCTGACCTTCGTGGCGCTGGCCCAGCGTCTCGGGGTCGCAGGCCAGGTGTTCGTCTTCTTCGTGATGGCCGTGGCGGCCGCGGAGGCCGCCGTCGGCCTCGCCATCATCCTCGCAATCTACCGTCACCGCCAAACGGTCAATCTCCAGAACATCAACCTGCTGAAGGGCTGATGCCCGGCTCGCCGCTGACCGCGCTCTGGGTTGTGCCGGCGCTGCCGCTCCTCGGGTTCGTCCTGAACGGCGCCCTCGCGCTTGCCCCCCCCCGGCCGACCGTGAAGCGGGCCGTGTCGGCGATCGGGGTCGGCGTGCTGGTGCTCGCGTTCGGCGTCGCCGCCGCCGCGGTGGTGGAGCTGGCCCGGCTCCACGCGACGGAGCCGCTGCTGTTCCGCTACTGGGCCTGGATGCCGGTGGGCGACCTGCAGGTGGACTTCGCGCTGCGGCTCGACCAGCTCTCCGCCGTGATGCTGCTCGTCGTCACCGGCGTCGGGGCCCTGATCCACGTCTTCAGCGTCGGCTACATGCACGAGGACCCGGGGTACGCGCGCTACTTCGCGTACCTGAACCTCTTCGTCTTCTTCATGCTGATCCTCGTGCTCGGCGCGAACTTCCCGGTGATGTTCGTCGGCTGGGAAGGCGTGGGGTTGTGCTCCTACCTGCTGATCGGCTTCTGGTTCAACGAGCAGGTCAACGCCGACGCGGGGAAGAAGGCGTTCATCGTGAACCGCATCGGGGACTTCGGGTTCCTGGTGGCGATGCTCCTCATCTTCCAGCACACCGGCTCCCTCGACTTCGGCACCGTCTTCGCGACGGCTGCCGGCGCGTTTCCAGCGGGCGGCGCCGCGATCACGGCGATCACCCTGTTGCTCTTCCTGGGGTGCACCGGCAAGTCCGCGCAGATCCCCCTGTACACGTGGCTCCCGGACGCCATGCAGGGCCCGACCCCCGTTTCGGCCCTGATCCACGCCGCCACGATGGTGACCGCGGGCGTCTACCTCGTGGCGCGCTGCAACGTGCTGTTCGCGCTGGCGCCGGTGGGAAGCGCCGTGGTGGCGGGCGTCGGCGCGCTCACCGCCCTCTTCGCGGCGACAATCGCGCTCAAGCAATGGGACATCAAGCGCGTGCTCGCCTATTCGACCGTCTCCCAGCTCGGCTACATGTTCCTCGGCGTCGGCACGGGCGCCTACGCGGCCGGGATCTTCCACCTCGCGACGCACGCGTTCTTCAAGGCGCTGCTGTTCCTCGGCTCGGGGAGCGTGATCCACGCCATGCACCACGCTTACCACGCGACCCACGGCCACGACGATGCCCAGGACATGCGCAACATGGGTGGGCTGCGGCGCCACCTGCCCTGGACCTGGGCGCTGATGTGGATCGCGACCCTCGCCATCGCCGGCATCCCGCCGTTCGCCGGCTTCTTCTCCAAGGACGAGATCCTGGGCGCCGCGTTCGTCGAGGGCGGGGTGCGACCGATCTGGTACGCCTTCTGGGCGATGGGAATCGCGGCGGCGCTGCTCACGGCCTTCTACATGACCCGGCTGATGCTCTACACCTTTCACGGCCCGAACCGCACCGGCGAACAGGAGCGGGCGCACCTGCACGAGGCCCCCTGGGTGATGACCGGCCCGCTCGCGGCGCTGGGCGCGCTCACGGTGCTGGGAGGCGCCCTCAACGTGCCGGCGCTGTTCTCGGGGGGGGGCGGTGAGCTCCTGCACCACTGGCTCGAGCCGGTGACCGACGCCGCCGACCGGATGCATCCGGCGATCCAGGCGTCGCCGGCGACCGAGTGGGCGCTGGTCCTGGGCGCCGTGGCGGCGGCGGGGCTGGGCATCCTCGCGGCCCTCCGGCTCCTCAAGCCGGAGGCGCTCGCGCCGGCGCGCCTGGCGCGGCCCGAGACGGGCGTCGGCCGCCTGCTGTGGAAGAAGTGGTACGTGGACGAGATCTACGACGCGGTTCTCGTGCGGCCGGTGATGTGGCTCTCCCGCGAAGTCCTCTGGAAGATCGTCGACCTGCGGCTGGTCGACGGCCTGCTCGTGAACGGGAGCGCCGCCGCGTCGCGGGCGCTCGGGTGGATGGGCAGCCGCCTGCAGACCGGGGAAGTGGGGTTCTACGTGGTGTTGTTCGTGATCGGCGTGCTGGCCGTGCTCGGCGTGGCGGCGAGGTAAGGGAACGCATGTACCAGCAAGCGGTGCTCACGCTGCTCATCGCCTGGCCCGCGCTCGCGGCCGTCGCGGTGCTGCTCGCGCCGCCGCGCTGGGCGAAGCATCTGGCCCTCGCCGCGAGCCTCATCGAGTTCGCGATCTCGGTCCCGCTATGGTGGACCTTCGCGCCGACGGGCGGGATGCAGGCCCAGCTCGATCTCGCGTGGATCCCCGCCTGGGGCATCCGCTACACCGTCGGCGTGGACGGCATCTCGCTGTTCATGGTCCTGCTCACGACGTTCCTGGTGCCGCTCTCGGTACTCGGCAGCTACACCTACATCACGAGCCGCGAGCGGGCGTTCTATGCCCTGATGCTCGTGCTCACCTCGGGCATGATCGGAGTGTTCGTCTCGCTCGACCTGTTCCTGTTCTACGTGATGTGGGAGGTCATGCTGATCCCGATGTACTTCATCATCGGGGTCTGGGGCGGTGAGAACCGGCTGTACGCGGCGATCAAGTTCTTCATCTACACGTTCTTCGGGTCGCTGCTGATGCTGCTCGCGATCCTCGCGCTGGTGTACCTCGTGGGAGCGCGCACCGGGACCTATTCCTTCTCGTACACGCACCTCATGGCGAACCTCGGGGGCCTCGGGCCGGTCGCCTTCTGGCTGTTCGGCGCGTTCTTCCTGGCGTTCGCCATCAAGGTGCCGATGTTCCCGTTCCACACGTGGCTGCCGGACGCGCACGTCGAGGCGCCGACGGCGGGGTCGGTGATCCTGGCGGGCGTCCTCCTGAAAATGGGGACCTACGGGTTCCTCCGGTTCGCGCTGCCGTTCTTCCCCCACGTGGCGCTGCATCCGGCGGTGCAGACGGCGATCGTCACCCTCTCGCTGATCGGGATCGTGTACGGCGGGCTGGTGGCGATGGTGCAGCCGGACTTCAAGAAGCTGATCGCGTACTCCTCGGTCGCCCACCTGGGCTTCGTCATGCTCGGCATCTGGGCGCTCACGCTGCAGAGCGTGCAGGGCGCCCTGATGGTGATGATTAACCACGGGATTTCGACCGGCGCCCTGTTCTTCCTGGCGGGCATGCTGTACGAGCGGCGCCACTCGCGCCTGATCGAGGCGTTCGGGGGGATCGCCAAGGTGGTCCCGCTGCTCGCCGCGATGCTGACGATCGTCTCGCTCTCGTCGATCGGCCTGCCGTCCACGAACGGGTTCATCGGCGAGTTTCTGGTGCTGCTCGGGACGTTCCGGACCTATCCGGTGGCGGCCACGATCGCCGCGACGGGCGTGATCGTGGCGGCGATGTATCTGCTTCCCGCGCTGCAGCGCGTGATCTACAACCCGCTCGACAAGCGGGAGAACGAGAAGCTCGCCGACCTGTCGCCGCGCGAGCTGGCGGTTCTGGTGCCGCTGATCGCGTGCATCGTCTGGATCGGCGTGTACCCGCAACCGATCCTCCGGCGGATGGAGCCCGCGGCGCAGCAGTTCATCCAGACGGTCCGGGGGTCCGCCCGATGAGCCTCGACCTCTCGAGCTACGGCGACCTGCTGCGGGCCCTGCTGCCCGAGCTGGCGCTCACGGGCGCGGGGATGATCCTGCTGCTCGTGATCGCGTGGCGCCACCACACCGTCGCCGACGCGCGCGTGGCGGGGTGGGTCACGATCGCCGGCCTCGCGGCGGCGGCGGCGGCGGCGTGGTGGCTGTGGTGGAACGGCGCGCGCGCCGAGGGCGTCGCGACGATGATCGCGGTCGACGACTTCCGCTTCGTGACCGACTGGCTGCTGCTCACCGCCGCGGCGCTCACGGTGCTCGTCTCCTTCGACTACCTGGAGCGCGAGAACCTGCTCGTGCCCGAATATCACGCCCTCGTCCTCTTCGCCACGCTGGGCATGATGCTGATGGCCGGAGGGGAGGACCTGATCGTCGTGTTCCTCGGGCTCGAGCTGATGTCGATCTGCGTGTACGTGCTCGCGGGCATCAATCGCCGCAGCGCCCCCGCCGCCGAGGCTGCGCTCAAGTACTTCCTGCTCGGCGCGTTCGCGTCGGGGTTCCTGCTCTACGGCATCGCGCTCGTGTACGGCGCGACCGCCACGACCAACCTCACGCTGATCGGCGTGCAGGTCCGGAGTCTCGGGCTGCAATCGAGCCCGATGCTGCTCATCGGCCTCGGGCTGCTGCTCGTCGGGTTCGGGTTCAAGGTCGCCGCCGTGCCGTTTCACATGTGGGCGCCGGACGTGTACGACGGGTCGCCCACGCCGGTCACGGGCTTCATGGCGACGGCGGTGAAGGCCGCCGCCTTCGCGGCGCTGTTCCGCGTGCTGGCCGAGGCCTTCGGGAGCACGCCGGCGTGGCACCAGGTGATCTGGTGGCTCGCGCTCGTGACGATGGTGGCGGGCAATCTGATCGCGCTGGCGCAACGTACCGTGAAGCGTATGCTCGCCTACTCGTCGATCGCGCACGCCGGCTACCTGCTCGTCGCGGTCGCGGCGGGCCCGACGATCGGCGCGGCCGCGTTCCTGTTCTACCTCGTGGCCTACACGCTGATGACCCTCGCCGCGTTCGCGCTGCTCGCCGCGAAGGGGCGCGATGGAGAACGGGACGTGCAGATCGACGACCTGGCCGGCCTCGCCGCCGAGCGGCCGTGGCTCGCATTCGCGCTCGCGATCTGCATGCTCTCGCTCCTCGGCTTCCCCGGCACCGCGGGCTTCATCGGCAAGTGGTACCTCCTCGTCGCCGCCACGGCGGCGGGGCAATACGTGCTCGCCGCGGCGCTCGTCCTTACCAGCGTCGTCTCCGCGGGATACTATCTCCCGGTGATCATGGCGATGTACATGAAGCCCGAGCCGTTCGCGCAGGCGCACGCCGGCATGCAGCTCGGTCGGCTGGGCGCCGCGGTGGTGGCGGTCTCGGTGGCGGGGCTGCTGTTCTTCGGGGTCCGCCCGAACCGCCTGCTCGACCTCGCCAAGACGAGCGGCGCCGCGATCGCGCCTCCCCCGCCTCCCTCTGCCGCTGCGCCCCCCCCCGCCCCCCCCGCCGCCCCAACCTCGCCCGGCCGCTGATCCGAGGCGGGATCCATGAAGCTCCCCGCCGCCGTCTTTCGCGAATACGACATCCGCGGCACCGTGGGCGACCAGCTCACGCCGCAGGGGGCGCGCGCCATCGGCCAGGCGGTCGCGACGCTCGCCTGGGAGCGGCTACGGCGGGCCCCGCGGCTCGCCGTCGGGCGCGACAACCGGCCGTCCGGGCCGGCGCTCGCCGAAGCAGTGCTGTCGGGCATCGAGGCCGTCGGCGGCCACGCCGTGGACGTCGGCGAGCTGCCGACCCCGGCGCTGTATTTCGCGACGCACGTCCTCGACGTGGACGGCGGCGTGCAGGTCACCGGCTCGCACAACCCGCCCGCCTTCAACGGGTTCAAGGTCGTGCTCGGCGGCGACGCCGTCTACGGCGCGGGCATCCAGGAGCTCAGGCGCCTGATCGAGGAAGGACGCACTCCCGGCCGGCCGGGAGGCCTGCGGAGCCGCGAGGACGGCGTCCTGGCGCGCTACCGTGAAGCGATCGTGGAGCGCAACGGCCCGCTGCCGCGGCGGGTCAAGGTGGTCGTGGACTGCGGCAACGGCGTCTCGAGCCTCGTGGCGGTCGCCACGCTGCGCCAGCTCGGCGCCGACGTCGTCGCGCTGTTCTGCGAGTCCGACGGCACGTTCCCGAACCACCACCCCGATCCCACCGTGCCCGAGAACCTGCGCGACCTCCAGGCGGCGGTGGCGCGCGAGGCCCCGGAGCTGGGAATCGCGTTCGACGGCGACGGCGACCGGATCGGCGCGGTGGACGAGGGTGGGCGGGTGGTCTTCGGCGACCAGCTGCTCGTGCTGCTGGGCCGCGACCTCGCGCGCCGGCTGGGGCCCGGCCACGCCGTGATCTTCGACGTGAAGTGCTCCGAGGTCCTGCCGCAGGAGCTGGCGCGCGTGGGCCTCACGCCCACGATGTGGAAGACGGGGCATTCCCTCATCAAGCAGAAGATGAAAGAGGTCGGGGCGCCGCTCGCGGGCGAGATGAGCGGCCATATGTTCTTCGGCGGCGACTGGTACGGCTTCGACGACGCGCTGTTCGCCGCCGCGCGACTGCTGCGCTACGTGGCGGAGCAAGGCGGACCGCTCTCGCGGCTGCTCGCCGACCTCCCCGCCACCGTGTCCACCCCCGAGCTGCGCGTCGATTGTCCCGACGAGCTGAAGTTCGCCATCGCGGCGCGCGCGGCGGCGCACTTCGCGGCGAAGTATCCGGTCTCCACGCTCGACGGCGTGCGCATCAGCTTCGGGGACGGGTGGGGCCTGCTCCGGGCCTCGAACACGCAGCCGGTGCTCGTGCTGCGCTTCGAGGCGAGCACCCCGGCGGCGCTCGCCGCGCACCGGGCGGAAGTCGAGGGCTGGCTCGCGACCCAGGGCATCGGCGCGTGAAGCGGGCCCCTCCCCGTCGCCGCTCGCTGGTGCTGCTCAGCGCGGGCTTGCTGGTGGTCGTGCTGGTCGGCGGGCGCTGGCTGGCGCTCGAGACGGCGGAGCGCGCCTGGGCGGCGAGCATCGCGGGCGGCGGCACGTATCTCAGGACGCGCGATTTCGCGCGCCTCGTGTCCGGCCTCGTGTTGTTCGTGACGATCGCCTGGGGCACGGGGAACCTCCTGTTCGTCTATCGCACGATCGGCTCGGTCCAGCTGCCGCGACGGCTCGGCGACCTCGAAATCGTGGAGGCCGTGCCGCAGCGCGTGCTGCTCGCCGGCACGATCGTGGCCGGGCTCGTGTATGGGAGTCTCCTCGCGCTCGGGACGGGCGACTGGTGGATGCAGGCGGTGATCGCCACGCGCGCGCCCGTCTTCGGCGTGACGGACCCCGTGCTGCACCGGGATCTCGGCTATTACGTGGCACAGCTGCCGTGGGCCGAGCGCGTCCGAGGCCTCGCCCTGACGGCGACGGTGTCGGCGACGGCGCTCGTGGCGTTCCTCTACCTGGGCATCGGCTCGTTGCAGTTCCGCCGCTGGCTGCCGTACGCGAGCGCGCACGCGCGCGCGCACCTCGGCGTCCTGCTCGCGGCGGTCGGCCTGACGCTCACATGGGGAGCGTTGCTCGATCCCGCGGAGACGGTCGCGGGACTGCACGGCGCGCTGACGCGCGGCGCGCTCGCCCTCCGGATCCCCGCCGCGCCGTTCGTCGTCGCGCTCGGCCTGGCGGCCGTGGTGGCGAGCCTCCTGTGGGTGGCACGGGAGCGGGCGGCCCTCCTCGTCGCCAGCTGGGGCGTGCTGCTCGGCGGGTCGTTCCTGGTCTACGTCGTGCTTCCCGCAGCGGTCGGCGGGACTCCCGTGGCGGCGCTCGCCGCCGACCAGCAGCGTTTCGAAGGCCTCGCCTTCGGCGCCGACTCGCTCGCCGAGCAGGCGCCGCCGGGATTCGAGACTCCCGCGGTTGCGGTGGCGGCCCTGCCGGTCTGGGACGCGACGCGCGTCCTGGCCGCGGCGGGCCGCCGGCGCGAGCTCCTGGGACCGCACGCGGGGCCCGCCGCCGCCGCGCTCTCGCCGCACCGTCTGGGGGGGGGTGGGGGGGACGGGGGGAACGGGAGGCGGGCAACCTGGGTCGTCGCCCCCATGCCCGACCTCGAGGAGGTAGCGCGCGTCCAGCCGGCGCCCGACTGGACGGAGATCCACCGCGGCACGTGGGCGCGCGCCGGGCGGCCGTTCGCCGCGGTCGAGAGCGACACGGGCCTCGCCTTCGAGCCGCTGCTGACGCGCGACTCGACCACCTGGTTCGGCTCCGGGTTCCGCGAGTTCGCCGTGGCGCCCCCGGACAGCTGGCCTGGGCTGCGCGGAGCGAGCATCCCGCTGGTGGCCGGCTGGCGGCGGACGGCGTTGGCCTGGTCGCTCCAAAGCCCGGAGCTCGCCCGCGGCGAGACGGACGGCCTGCTGCTCCTCTGGCGCCGCGACGTGCGGGAGCGGTTGGAGCGGCTGGCGCCGATGGCGAGCTTCGACGACCCGACCCCCGTGGTCGCGGACGGCACGCTCTGGTGGATCGCGTACGGCTACCTCGCCGCGGAGGCATTCCCGCTGGCGCAGCCGGTGCAGTGGGACGGGCGCGACGTGCGCTATCTGCGCGCCGGGCTCGTGGGAGCGGTGAGCGCGGCGACGGGAGACACCCGGGTGTTCCTCGCCCCGGGGGCGGACTCCCTCGCAGGCGCTTGGGGCCGGCTGTTCGCGGCGCTCATCCGCCCCGCCGCCGACCTGCCGGCGGCGCTCGGCGTCCAGCTGCCGTACCCGCCGCGCGGCTTCCGCGTCGCTGCCGCGCTCGCGGCGCGCTGGCGCGGCGATTCGCTCGCGTGGATCGCACGCCCGCGCGATCCGTTCGAGCTCGCGGCGCCCCCCCCCGAACCCGCGGGCTCGCCGGCGAGCGATCGCGGGAGCACCCGCATCTGGACGGCCCAGGGTTTCCAGGCGGGCGATCCCGCCGAGTTCGTCGCGCTGGTCGCCGGGGCCATGACGGCGGGGGGGCCCCGCCTGCTCGTGTGGCGTCCCCGCCCGGCGGTGCGCCTCCCGGGAGTGCTCGTCGGGTCGCCGACCGAGACCGCCCCGGGTGCGCTCCGCCTGTGGAGCGTCGAGGGCGGCCTCTTCTCGATCCAGGCCCTGTTCGCCGAGTCCGCGAGGGGCGGTCCGGCCGCGCGGATCGACACGCTGTTCCTGACGTGGGGCGAGCGGCACGGCCAGGGGCCGACCGCCGCCGAGGCGCTGCGCGCCTTGCTCGCCGGAGTCGGGGGCCGTGGCGGGGCAGGGGTTGGAGAGGCAGGCGGGCGCGGTTTGGCCGACAGCTCGCTCACGGCCCGGTGGGCGGCGGCGCGCCGGCTCGCCGCCCAGGCCGACGCGGCGCTCGCGGCGGGAGACCTCGAGGCGTTCGGCCGCTACTACAATCAGTTGAAGGAGCTGCTCGGCCTCGGCCGCCGCAAGCTTGCTCCGACCCCGCGCCCCCGCTAGGTTGCGCCGCCGTGAAGCCGGGGACTATCGTGGTCGCGCTGGGTGGCAACGCCGTCGCTCCGCCGGAGGAGCGGCCCACGATCGCGAACCAGTTCCGCCACACGCGGGCGAGTCTCGCGCCGATCGTGGACGTGGCGCGCGACGGCTGGGGCATCGCGCTGGTGCATGGGAACGGCCCCCAGGTGGGGGACGAGCTCGCGCGCAACGAGATCTCCGCCGATCAGGTCGAGCCCCTCCCCCTGGGCGTGCTCGTAGCCGCGACGGCGGGCTGGATGGGCTACATGATCCAGCAGTCGCTTCAGAACGCGCTGGCGGGCGCCGGCGTCGAGCGTCAGGTCGTCACCCTGATCACGCAGACCATGTGCGACGCCAACGACCCCAACCTGCGGCAACCGACCAAGCCGATCGGGCACGCGCTCGACCCGGTGCGCGTCGCGCGGCTCCAGGCGCGCGGCGTGCCCGTCCGGGAGGAGCGGCCCGGCCGCTGGCGCCGGCTCGCGCCGAGCCCCAAGCCGACCGCCGTGGTCGAGCGCGACATGATCCGCCATCTCGTGGCCGCGGGACACATCGTGGTGGCGTGCGGCGGCGGCGGGCCGCCGGTGTACGACGACCCCGCGCTGCGGCTCGAGGGCATCGACGCCGTCGTCGATAAGGACCGCGTCGCCGCGATCCTGGGGCGCGAGATCGCAGCGGACGTACTGCTGATCCTCACGAACGTCGACGCCGTGTACCACGGCTACGGCACCAAGCACCAGCGGGCCATCCGTCGCCTCGGTCTCGCGAGCGCCGATCACCTGCTCGCGGGGACGGAGCTCGGGACCGGAAGCATGCGACCCAAAGTCGAGGCGGCGGCGGATTTCGTCCGCTCGGGCGGCGAGCGCGCGGTCATCGCCGAGCTGTCGCAGGGCCTGGCGGCGCTGCGGGGTGAGGCCGGCACGACGATCACCACGGAGCCGGCGTGAACCTGCACGAATACCAGGCCCGCGACCTCCTGCGTCGCCACGGCATTCCGGTCCCGCCGGGCGAAGTCGCGACGACCGCCGACGAAGCGCGCGCCATCGCCGCGCGGCTGGGGGGGGGCGGCCGCGTCGTGGTGAAAGCCCAGGTGCACGCCGGCGGGCGGGGCAAGGCCGGCGGGGTGAAGCTCGCCCGGGACCCCGCCGAGGCGGCGGCGCACGCCGCGCAGATCCTCGGGATGACCATCAAGGGCCTCACGGTCCACCGGGTACTGGTCGCGCCCGCGGCTGACATCGCGTCCGAAAGCTATGTCGGGATCATCGTCGACCGCGCGTCGCAGCGGCCGGTCCTGATGGTGAGCGCCGCGGGCGGGATCGACATCGAGGAAGTGGCGGCGCAGACTCCCGAGAAGATCCACCGGCTCGCGGTGGACCCACGCTACGGCCTGCTGCCGCACCAGGCGCTGGGGCTCGCGTTCCGGCTGTACCGCGACGTGGCGCAGGCGCGCGCCGCGGCGGAGATCATGCGGAAGCTCTACGCCGCCGTCTACGCGATCGGCGCGTCGCTCGCCGAGATCAACCCCCTCGCCACGACGCCCGACGGGACGGTCGTCGCGCTCGACGCCAAGATCGCCGTCGACGACAACGAGCTGGACCGGCACCCCGAAATCGCCGCCCTGCGGGACAGCTCCGCCGAAGCGCCCTCCGAGGTCGCGGCGCGCGAAGCGGGGCTCACGTTCATCAAGCTCGAGGGCTCGGTGGGCTGCTGCGTGAACGGAGCCGGGCTCGCGATGGCGACGATGGATCTCGTGAAGTACTACGGCGGGGAGCCCGCCAACTTCCTCGACATCGGCGGCAGCTCGAATCCCCAGAAGGTCGTCGCCGCCCTCGAGATCATCACGGCGGACCCGAGCGTGCGGGCGATCCTGTTCAACATCTTCGGCGGCATCACGCGCTGCGACGACGTGGCGAACGGCATCGTCCAGGCGACGCGGCAGTTCCCGCTCACGGTGCCGCTCATCATCCGGCTCACCGGCACCAACGAAGCGGAAGCCGTCCGGATCCTCACCCAGGCCGGGTTCTCGGCGCTCACCGACATGGACGAGGCGGTGAAGCAGGCCGTCGCGCAGGCGAGGGCGGCGGTGGGGACGACCCCGTGAGCGTGTTCGTCAGCCGGGGCACGCGCCTGCTGGTGCAGGGGATCACCGGGCGGGACGGCTCGTTCCACACGCGGCAGATGATCGGCTACGGTACGAAGGTCGTGGCCGGTGTGACCCCCGGCAAGGGGGGGCAGGTGTTCGACGGGGTGGTGCCCGTGTTCGACACCGTCGCCGATGCGGTGCGCGAGACGCAGGCGAACACCGCCGTCATCTACGTGCCCGCCGCCGTCGCCGCGTCCGCCATCTTCGAGGCGGCGGACGCCGGCATCGGGCTCATCGTCTGCATCACCGAGGGGATCCCCGTCCTCGACATGACGCGCGCGCTCCCGTACCTGCACGAGCGCGGCGCGCGGCTCATCGGGCCGAACTGCCCGGGGCTGATCTCCCCCGAGAAGAGCAAGGTGGGCATCATCCCCGGGAACATCTGCCGGCCGGGGCGGATCGGCGTGGTGTCGCGCAGCGGCACCCTCACCTACGAGATCGTGCACCAGCTCTCCACCCACGGCTACGGCCAGTCGACCTGCATCGGCATCGGCGGCGATCCCCTCATCGGCACCAACTTCATTCATTGCCTGTCGGCGTTCGAGGCCGACCCCGACACCGACGCGGTCGTGATGATCGGCGAGATCGGCGGCACCGACGAGCAGCAGGCCGCGGAGTTCGTGCACAAGGGGATGACGAAACCGGTGATCGGCTTCATCGCCGGCCAGACGGCGCCGCCGGGGCGCCGCATGGGCCACGCGGGAGCCATCATCTCGGGCTCGAGCGGTACGGCCGCCGAGAAGATGGCGGCGTTCGAGCGGGCCGGCATCGCCGTGATGAAGCGCCCCGCGGACGTGGTGCCGCTGCTGGGAGAGCGCCTGTGAAGCTGCGCGACGTCCTGAAGCCCGAGCACATCCTCGTCCCGCTGAACGCGACGACGGTCAAGCAGGCGACGGAGCTGCTCGCCGAGCGGCTCGTCGCGGCCGGTGCGGTGACCGATCCGCAGCGCCTGCACGCCGTCATCCGTCACACCTGGCCGGAAGACATGGTGAGCGTGGGGGAGCACGCGTTCCTGCCCCACTTTCGCACCGAGGCGGTGCGCGGTCTCGCGACCGCCATCGGCGTCTCGGCGACGCCGATCCGGTGGGAGAAGGACCCGAACCGCTCGGCGCGCATCGTGATCTTCATCGTGGCGCCGCTCCGCGACGCAGCCCTCTACCTCCAGGTGGTCGGCGCGTTCGCCCGCACCCTCGCCGATCCCGACAACGTGCTCGCGCTCCTCGCCGCGCGCACTCCGGCCCAGGTCGCCACCCTCGCCGTCCTCGACGCCGTCGAGCTGCCGAGCCAGCTCACGGTGCGCGACGTCATGACACCGCACGCGCTCACCGTGAAGCCCGAGCAAACGCTCGGCGAGGTAGCCCGCGTCATGGTGGAGCGGGACGTCCGGGCTATGCCCGTCGTGGACGACGCGGGGTCGCTCATCGGGATGGTGACGCATCGCGAGATCCTGCGACATCTCATTCCCGATTTCCTGCAGCGCACCAAGAGCGGCGAGTTCCGGGCGCCCACGCGCGGCCAGCTGCAGCGCGGGTCGGCCGACCCCCGCCTCATCCCCGTCCGGGAAGCCATGGCGCGCTCCGTGCTGTGTCTCGCGGAGGATCAGACGCTCGCCGACGTGGCCAACCTGATCAACTCCAAGGACGTCGACCGCTTCCCGGTGGTCCGGGAGGGGATCGTCGTCGGATTTCTCACGCGGGCGGATCTGATCCGCCGCCTCATTACCCCCTGACCCCGAGCCCCGAGCCCCGAGCCCCCAGCATGCTCACCCTCGCGATCATCAAGCCGGACGCCGTGCGCGCCGGGAAAGCCGGGAAAATCCTCGCCCACCTCGAAGCCGCCGGATTCGTGGTGCGCGCCGCCCGGCTCGTGAAGCTCACGACCGCGCAGGCCGAAGCGTTCTACGAGGTGCACCGCGAGCGCCCGTTCTACCGGTCGCTCGTCACCTTCATGAGCTCCGGGCCGGCCCTGGCGCTGGCGCTCGAGCGGGAGGACGCGGTGGACCACCTGCGGGAGGTGATCGGGGCGACCGACCCCGCTGAGGCGAAGCCGGGCACGGTGCGCAAGCTGTACGCCGAATCCAAGGAGCGGAACGCGATCCACGCTTCGGACTCTCCCGAGAATGCCGCCCGGGAAATCGCCTTTTTCTTCTCGGAGGGAGAGCTGCGGCAGCTTGGTTGACGCAAGTCCCACAAGGGTTTAGCTTCGGTTTGCTCATGCTACAGGTGGACCTGCGCGAGCTCGCCCGTGGCCCGGTGAACACCCGGGCCGAACTCGCAGGGAACGACCCCCTGTTCGAGGGGCTGGAGGTCGCCCTGACCGAGCCGGTGCAGGTGACCGGGCGGTTGCAGGCGGCCGGGGACGGGCGATTCTATTGGCGCGGCTCGCTCGCGACGCGCGCGGCGGGGGAGTGCCGGCGGTGCCTCGTGCCGGTGGCGATTCCCGTCGCGGCGGACGTCGCCGCGCTCTTCTCCCAGGACCCCGACGCGCTGGAGGACCCGAACTCCTACCCTCTGGAGCCCGACGCGACGCTGATCGACCTCCGGCCCGCGGTGCGGGAGGAGCTGCTGCTCGCGGTGCCTCAGTGGGTGGTGTGCCGTGACGATTGCCGCGGGCTGTGCCCGCGCTGTGGCAAGGACCTGAACGCGGGGCCCTGCGGCTGCCCGCCGGCGCCCGACGCGCGCTGGCAGGGGCTCGCCGCCCTGAAGCCCAAGCTGCGCGACTGAAAAGGAGACACGATGGCCGTACCGAAGCGTAGAACCTCCAAGCGGAAGAAGCGCGCCCGCCGCACCCACTACAAGGCGGCCCCGATCGCGCTCCAGCCCTGCCCGCGCTGCGGCGACCTGAAACGGCCGCACCGCGTCTGCCCGACCTGCGGCTACTACAAGGACGAGCAGCGCGTGGCGGTCGAGGACGCCTGACGGTGATCCGGATCGCGTTGGATGCGATGGGGAGCGACGACGCTCCCCGCGTGGAGGTCGAGGGCGCGGTGCAGGCGCTGCGCGAGCTCCGGCCCGCCTTCCGCATCCAGCTGGTGGGCCGCACCGCCGACATCGAGGCGGCCCTGCAGGCCCGCGGCGATTTCGATCGGGGCCGGCTCGACGTCGTGGAGGCGCCCGAGGTGGTGGGCATGGGCGAGAAGCCGCTCGCCGCCGTGAAGGGCAAGCCGCGCTCGTCGATCGCCGTCGGCCTGGGCCTCCAGAAGCAGGGCGAGTCGGACGCCTTCATCTCGGCCGGCAACACCGGCGCCGTGATGGCCGCGGCGACCCTCATGCTGCGCGTGCACGAGGGCGTGCAGCGGGCGGCGATCGGGAC
>DASWDP010000060.1:0-2080 GCA_036395195.1 Gemmatimonadales bacterium
CCACAGCGTCACCCCGCGCGCGCCCGCGAGATCGGCCCACTGCACGAGCACCCGGGCGTCGGCGAGCGAGGTCCCGAGGCCGAGCCAGGGGAAGCGGATGTCCCCCTGGTGCCCGACGGCCCACTCGACGGTGGTCCACGCGACGGGAAACACGACCCACAGGGGGACGGCGGGCAGCCGCAGCCGCACGCGCAGGACGAACCAGAACAGCAGCGCGTGCCACAAGCCGAAGATCGCGATGGTGGCGAGGTAGCCGAGGCCCGATAGCGGGGTGAAATGCCACAGGGCGACCACCAGCCAGTACAGGACCAGCCCCTGGGTGACGAAGCCGTACCAGAAGCCCCAGCGCAGGGCGCGCCGGAAGTCTGCGTCGCGTTCGAGCTGCTGGAGCAACACGACCGCCGGCGCGACGGCGACGAAGCTGACGATGGGAAGGACGAACGGCGGGTAGCTCGCGGCGAGCAGCAGCGCGCCCGCCGCGACGAGTGCGGCGGCCCGCCGGGACGGGGTCATGACAGGAGCACGTCGCGCCCTTCGTCGGCGGAGCGATACGCGGCGTCCAGCACGCGGTGCAGGGCGAGCTGGTCGCGCGGCGGCGGCGCGTTCACGTCCCCCTTGATGACGGCCAGGAAGTAGGTCCACTCGGCCCGGTAGGACTGGGCGAACGGCGTCTCGCGCCCGGTCGCGCCGGTCGGCGTGACGTCCGTCACCGTGCCGTGCACCTCCTTGAACACCCGCAGCGGCTGCACGCTCGCCGAGCCCTTGGTGCCGACGAGGTCGAACCAGAACCGCTCCGCCTCGCCCATGTGCCTCCAGCTGACGTCGAAGGAGAGCGCGACGCCGTTCTCACAGACGACGAGTGCGGTGGCCATATCTTCCACCGCGTCTTTCCCCTGCCTTATGAGATGGGCCGACACGCGCTTCGGCGCGGGCCAGCCGGCGAGCCACAGCCCGAGGTCGAGCAGCTGCAGCCCGAGGTCGAGGAACGCCCCGCCGCCCGCCTCCTGGCGCCGCAACCGCCACCCGACCATCTGGCGGCTCGGCTGGAAGGTGTGCCAGCCGCTCCGGATCGCCTGCAGCGCGCCGATGTCCCCCCCGGCGAGAAACCCCCGCACCGCCTGTACGTCCGAGCGGAAGCGGTGGTTCATACCCACCATCACCCGCTTGCCGTACTTCTCGCCGGCCTGGAGCACCCGCTCCACCCCGGCGATCGTGAGCGCGAGAGGCCGCTCGCACAGCACGTGCGCGCCCGCCGCGAGGGCGGAGACGACGTGGATCTCGTGCAGGTGGTTGGGAGTGCAGATGGCGACGACGTGCGGCCGGGCGTACTTCAGCACCTCTTCGATGTCGTCGAAGGTCTCCCGGACGTCGAACCGCCCCGCGAGAGCCTGTGCCTTGCTGAGATCGGAATCGCAGATCGCGGCCACTTCGACGCCGGGCAGCCGCCGCAGCACCGGGAGGTGGGCCACCTGGGCGATCGCCCCCGCCCCGATCACCGCGACGCGTACCGGATCGCTCACTTCCTCAGCCCCGCCCAGCGGTACATGACCCCCGTGCGGAGCGACACCGTCGAGAGCCCGCTCGACAGTACGCCGCGGCCCTCCAGCGTGAAGCGCCAGTGCCGCGCGCCGATCTCCGCCCCCAGCGTGCCGTTCAACCCGGCGGTGATCTCGTCGAGCGCATCGTCGACGAACGTCCCGTTGATCGCCGATCCGTTGCCGTTGCGGAGGTGCACGCCGAGCCCCACGCCCATGTACGCGGTCCAGGCGTGGCCCTGCGGCAGCACGTACTGGAGGTCCACGTCCCCCGTGAGGTCGCTCCAGGTAATCCGGCCGAGGTCGATCGCGTCGTTCGTGCCGGGGTTGACGATGCTGTCGAGCTGCCGCGCGAACCGCGCCAGCGCGGCCGAGCTGAAGTCCGCCTTGAAATAGGAGAGGCCGAGCAGCACGCGGACGTGGGGAGCGATGAAGCCGTAATCGAGCCGGAGGCCGCCGGTGAGCGCCCCGCGGATGTTGTTGCCGGCGAGGGGGCCGACGTCGAACTGGACGGCGCTCGGCTTCAGGTTCTCGTAGGAGAACTG